>NZ_JAUCGU010000014.1:0-90861 GCF_059916625.1 Chromobacterium sp. CCUG 76385 | reverse complement strand
CTTCATATCCGTCATTTTCCTTCAAGTGACGGACTTCTCTCTACTTTTGATTGGTAGGGGCTGAGGGGAGCAGATCAACCAATGCCATGTAGTTCCGACTGGTAAAGACCAAACCGTTATCGCTTCTCAGCAAGAACTTCTCCGGCACACGCCCCAGGCAGCCAAATCGACTGGTGAGCGCATGCTCGAGTGCCGATTCGGCTGTCTTCGACTTGCCACTGTGTGACAAATCCCAGCCAAGCAACTCCCGAGTACAACAGTTAATCACCAGTGCCAGCTGACTCCAGCCATCCTTTCCCGACCACATATGGCATAGATCGGTGGCCCAACGCTCATTTGGCCGCTTCGCTATCGAAGGCAAAGCTTGCACACGCGGGCGGAAGCCCACCGAGCGTTTCTTCACCTGCCAGCCCTTGAGCTGAAAGAACCGTTGCACAGTGTTCTTGTTCAAGCCCAGAAGGGCCGCGAACGTTCGATAGCCGCATGAGGGATTCTCCTCGATCATCGCTTTGATCGGCGCGACGAAGTTGCTGGAGTTTGGGCTCAGCCTTCTGCTCGCGGTAATAGACCGTGCGCCGCGGGATGCTAAACCAGCGGCACAAGGTGCTAACCGCAACCCGGATGCCATCTTCAGCCAGTCCCTGCCGAACGGACTCGATTACTTGTCGTCCTCGCCCAACAGGAACTGTAATTTTTTTCTGGCACGTAGCTCCAGCATGGCTTCGCCGAACGCCTCTTGGAGGTCCTTGATTTGTTTCTCGTACTGCTCACGGATCTCCATCGGCTTGGCTCGCAGTGCATTCTCCATGCCGCGCTTTGGCTCATCGACCCATTCTTCACATAGCTTTATGGAAGCGGTCGAATGCAATCCATTACTCAAAAATTAACCTTATTAACTTCATTATTTACATAAAGAATGCAGTCGTAATTTGTTGTACAGTTCTTTCAACAGCAAACTCACGCGTGAAAAGGCGTCGACAACGATCCGACAAGCCGGTGTCGGTCGCTATCTGCATCAGCAATTGGTTTGTTAACCTTACCAGTTCATCAACCTGATTGCTCTCACAAACTTTCCCGACCTGTTCATCACGAATAATTTGAGAAAGATCATTACCGGCATTGACATTAGCCAAAACAGGTAAGCCACTTTGCATATAGGTCAAAAACTTACCAGGTATATTATGCGATTTGTGTCGTGAATCCAACGCCACAATGCCCGCACTGCATTGGGCGTAAAGGTCTGAAATTTCGTCGGGGTGTATCTCGTCAAAGAAAACAATATTGTTAAGTTGTCTATCTTTAGCAGCATCCTTTAATCTAACCACATCGCTGCCACGCCCCACGAACAAGAATCCAACATCCAAGCGATATTTCAGTCTCTCTGCCAAATCCAGCAAGATATCCATACCTTGCGCCACGCCCATGTTGCCAGCATATACAAGTACCTTACGTCCCACCAGCGGTGTATCAGAAATCCGAATTGAGCATGCTGTATGTGCCGGCGTCTTGGAAAGCCAGTTTTGCAATACCTCCAATCGGCGACCAGATCGTTGCTGCCATCTATCAAAGTACTTACGATTGCCAGGTGTTTGAACACCTATCACATCAGCAATCGAATACTGGTAACGAGCTACCGCAGAAAAAAAAAGATAAGGCAGGCCACGTCGCATCAAACCCATATCGACAGCCCATTCAGGAAATATGTCGCGGATAATCAGATACCCTTTACAAGCACTCTCCTTTTTAAGGGCATTCGCCAAAGGGGCATGAAAGATTGATGGTGCATACCAAATAACCCCGTCCCAACACTCGTTGGCAAGCGGGCTTTTACGAAACTGCCTCAACATGGCAAACGGCATCACAAACTCAGCCAACGTGCGCCGTATATAGCCAATGTCCTTGGTGCGAGGGGCTTTGAGGCGTAAAATCTGTGCGCCTTCGAATTCCTCCAACAGCCAAGCTTCTTTCTGTTCTCCTGATGGCAACAGTACTGTCAAGGCATGCCCCTGACGCACAAACTCTCGGGTCAAATCCCGAAGTTGCACAGCTCCTGATGTTCGGAGGGGAGGAAAAGTATCCGCAATCAATGCAATACGCATAAGCAACGACTCAGTACTTTTTCCACACCACGCGGTTCACGTAGTCGGTGTAACTATGAATGATCCGAATCACTTTCTCACTGACATTAGGTATGCTGTAGTCAGCAACGAGGCGCAGGTACCGATCCGTGCCACGAGTCTGGGTTTTCAAGATGGCCAAACCTTGCCTAACCCGCTCCACCTCCAAGCCCACCATCATCACAGCGGCTTCTTCCATGCCCTCCGGGCGCTCATGCGCCTCACGCAGATTGAGAGCCGGGAAGTTTAGGATAGAGGATTCTTCATTTATGGTACCGCTGTCTGAAAGCACAGCCTTCGCTTGCATTTGCAAACTCACATAATCGTGAAAGCCCAACGGCCTCATCAAACGGACCAAGGGATGAAAATTGGCTCTAGTCATGTCTACCCGCTTTTGTGTTCGAGGATGGGTCGATACCACCACCGGCAAACCATAGTCTTCGGCAACAACATTCAGTACATTTACTAATTTAGCAAACGATTTGTCAGACTCAATGTTTTCCTCACGGTGTGCACTCACCACAAAATACTGCTCCGGTTGCAACTCAAGGAGGCTCAACGCATCGGATGCTTTGATCTGCGGCATGTAGTGATGCAGAACCTCGTACATCGGGCTACCGGTTTTGATGACTTGGTCTGGAGCCAAGCCCTCACGAAGAAGGTAGTCACGTGCAATGGTACTATAGGTAAGGTTGATGTCTGCAGTGTGATCAACAATCCGACGGTTGGTCTCCTCGGGCACGCGTAGATCAAAGCAGCGATTACCAGCCTCCATGTGAAAAATTGGAATCTTGCGGCGCTTGGCTGGAATCACCGACAAACAACTGTTTGTGTCACCCAGTACCAACATGGCCTCGGGTTGCACTTGAGCCAAAACACCGTCAACCGCAGTAATGAGATTACCAATGGTGTTGGCGGCCCCTGTACTCCCATCGGCGCTATCCAGGAAGAAGTCAGGTTTGCGTACACCAAGATCGTCAAAAAATACCTGATTTAACTCGTAGTCGTAATTCTGCCCGGTGTGCACCAACACATGCTCACAATGCAGATCGAGTGCAGACAGAACACGAGATAGACGTATGATTTCTGGTCGCGTACCTACAACCGACATAACTTTAAGTTTTTTCATTTTCAAACCCTGCTGGCCACAGTATCTGGATTATTCCTATCAAAATTTTCATTGGCCCATAACATGACTATCATCTCATCACATCCGATGTTTGTAATATCGTGCGACCAACCCGGAATCGTATCAACCACTTGCGGCTTGGCACCACTGGTACGTAGCTCGATTAATTCATCAGTTAGCAAATGGCGAAAGCGGAATAGTGCCTCACCTTTAATAACTAGAAATTTCTCTGTTTTGGTATGATGGTAATGTCCACCTCGCGTAATACCCGGGTGCGCAGTGAAATAGCTGAACTGGCCACTATCTGCCGTTTTGAGCATTTCTACAAAAACACCTCGAGAATCTTCATACTGCGGCACCTCGTATGAGAATTTTTCGTCAGGCAAATAGCTTACGTACGTAGCATAAAGCGCACGAGTCAATCCGGTTCCAACGCGCTCACTTATAAGTGAGGTACGACAAGAACCGAAAGCACGTATCTGCTCTGCTAATTCACCTATGCTGATGTTGTATTCAGGCTCCACGGTGGCCTGTTCGCAGCCAATTCTAGGTTCATCTAAAGCAGCCAACAGAGCAGAAGTCACATCGTCAACATAGACCAAGCGAACAGGTGTAGATGGATCATTGACTTGAATAGGCAAGTTACGAGCTAGATTATGGCAGAATGTGGCAACCACCGAGTTATAATTGGGCCTACACCACTTACCAAACACCCCAGGTAAGCGGAACACTACACAAGGATTGCCAGTGGTTTGCGCAAGAGCTAGCACTTCTTGCTCCGCCGCTAGCTTGCTTCGACCATAAGGATTATCACGCTCAGCTTGTATAGATGAAGCCAATACAAATGGAATATGCCGGCCCGAGATATTGAACTCATTCCGGATTGCATTGCAAAGTTCAGAGGTTAGCTCAGTATTCACTCGTGCAAAAGCCATTTCGTCTGCTGGGCGATTTTCACCAGCAAGGTGCAAAATAGCATCAACATTCGCCATCAGGAGCGGCAATTTTGCAGGATCGTCACCTCGCACAAACGTAATGACATTGACACCTGAAATTTCTTTTAAACGCACCACGACGTTTTTGCCGATAAAACCATTTGCACCGGTAACCAAAATGTGTCGGTTGACCAGAGTCATCCCATTACTCCTCAGCCTCTACTTGCTCACCCCGCAACGTTGCCTGCATGAAGCGCAATTTCGTCAGCAACGTCTGCATACCTGGCACATCAAGCCGAGTGGTATTGTGAGAGTTGTACTCCTCAGCTTCGGAAATTTTGACCTCACCTTGCTCCACAAACTTGCCATAATTCAGATCACGCAAATCCGGGGGAACTCGGTAGTAGCCACCCAAATCTTGGGCAGCAACCATTTCTTCACGACTCAGCAGCACCTCAAAACGTTTCTCGCCATGGCGCGTACCTATTATGCTGACGGGATGATCTGGCGCATCCAACATGTTAGTCAGCGCGTGGGCCAACACCTCAATAGTGGCTGCTGGTGCCTTTTGTACAAATATTTCTCCTGGTTTCCCATGCTCAAATGCGAACAGAACTAAATCAACTGCATCATCTAATGTCATCATGAAGCGCGTCATGGACGGATCGGTGATGGTAATAGGCTGGCCAGCACGAATTTGGTTGATGAAAAGGGGAATAACCGAGCCACGCGAACACATCACATTACCATAACGGGTAACGTTTATTACCGTTCCGTTACTGTTGCGAGACTTTGCAACTGCAACTTTTTCCATCATCGCCTTGCTAATACCCATTGCATTGATGGGGTAAACTGCCTTATCTGTACTGAGCACCACCACACGCTTAACATCACAACTGATAGCAGCTTCTAGCACATTTTCTGTGCCCACTACATTCGTCTTAACTGCTTCAAGGGGATGAAATTCACATGACGGTACTTGCTTAAGTGCTGCGGCATGGTAAATAAAATCAGTGCCACGGACAGCGTTGAGCACTGACTGATAATCTCTCACATCCCCAATGTAGAATTTAATCTTTGCATTTTTATATTTCTTGCGCATGTCGTCCTGTTTTTTTTCATCACGACTAAATATTCGAATTTCGCGCAAACCTGAATCGAGAAAACGACGAAGCACGGCATTTCCGAATGAACCTGTGCCACCAGTAATTAATAGCGTCTTTTGATCAAACACTCAACAACCTCTCATAAATGTCGCGAAGTCACTCGATCTGGCTTTATCGATCAAACATAATATGCTGCTAAGCACAGCAATAAGGCCAAGTCGAACCACCACTAGTAACATGAAACTTCCCACAGAAAATATGGTTACTCGCCGACATGTTTTGGATCATGTAACAAAGCTACGCTGCTTACAAAATCCAGAGTTTCACTTGCGCAGCGCTCCCAAGAATACGCCTGAGCCCGCTGCCATGCCCGCCTGGCTAAATCAGTTCGTAAATCTACATCATTTGCCAAATCAGTAATAGCTTGTGCAATTGATGTAGCAGACTCCGGTTCAAAATACACACCATCCTCTGCCAAGACCTCTGGAATCGGCCCACGGTTTGCACAAGCAATAGGCAAACCAGCTGCCATTGCTTCAATTAGAATGTTGGGTAAATTTTCACAACTTGAAGCAAAGACAAATGCATCTGCTTGTTGATAAAGCTCATGTAAGCGTCCAAAATCTACATGCCCCATGTCATGGAGAAAGGACTGATCCGGGTCAAGCTCCAAGCGCTTGTTGCGTACGGCCTCCCCATAAGTACCTACATTACTGCCCACCATATTTAATACCACGGCCAGCTCCTGCTTGCGCAGCAAGGCAACCGCCTGCATCACCTCAAGATGATGTTTATATGGCATCTGGATTGATACGTACAGCAAGTTCAGCGGTCGATCAGCAAACATCTGAACAGGTCTTTGCTCTCTCGGGATCATAACAAAGCGGGGCTCGACACCATGGGCAATCAACGCAGTCTTCGCACGTATACCGCCTAAAGCCGCACTTACCGTGTCACGTGCGTATTGCGTCAAAAAAATCACACCATGAGCTCGGCGAAATGAGCGCCCTTGGCTGATACGCAACAAGCGCATCTTCATCCGCATCCAACTCCAACGACCAAAAAGAGCTGCACGATCCGGTTCAAAGGGGAGCATATTTTGCGACATGGCAACCATCGATACTGGACACCACGCAGGTAACGTGCCTCCTAGGGAGAAAAGCACATCGCATTCTACTTGCTTTACCATTGCAGGCAGCAGAAATTGCTGACCCCACATCCTGCGGAGCAACCCGGCATCACACCAGTACGGAGTATGAACAATCAACCAATCATACCTTGGTAATTTTCGAGCAGTTTGCGTGCTAGTCCACAAATGAATTGCTTTGATAGAACACTCAGCCGGTTTTGCAGCCGCCAACAAATGTAACAAGTGAGTAAGACCTCCGCCAGAGGAAATATTACTGGCATCAATGGCCAACGTTACCATGTCGCGCATTGTATTAATTACTCAAATAAAAAATAAATCGGTATCTACCGCAGAAACCACACTTTGAATTTAGCAACCCACTACCACACAACCAGCTGTTTTCAACATATTTGAAATTCTTGTATCAATATCATATCCAGCTGAACTCACCTTTGAATAGCCTCTTTCTGCCACTCTTGCTCTGACATCATTGTTATTAATATAAAAATCAATCCGCTCAAGGAACTCTTCTTGACTGCTAAAGAAATCCGCCTCTACGCCCTTTTCATAAAGCGTTGCCAGATCATCTGAATACTCCGACAGCATCAATGTCTGCGTAGCTGGAATCTCAAAACACCTACGAGTATAGGTATCTCTGTTAAGCTTTGAGAAAAAACACAAGGCTATTTTTGCACCACACAATGCTTTATTGTAGTCCTCACCCCAGACCATGCGGGTTGGTGCCAAATGTTTCAGTACAGATGAGTGCTCAAGTGGCTTCTGCCAATATTTGGCCGGGCCAAACAAACGTAAACTATAGCCCTTTTTGACTATAGCTTCGAGATATTCTAGCCTCTGATCTGACTCGTAGTGCCCTATAAAAACAACATCGCATTCATACAGTTTTTTATCAGCCTCAGCCAACTCAATTGGATAACTACGGTCTGGCACATACCATGAGCGCATCAAATCCACTTGCTTTGCACCGGCGCTCCTAAAGTCGCCCAAGTTAGCATGGCGATAAGCCAGCATTAAATCATATATAGGCACACATGCCATGAAATGGCGCCATAAGTAGCGCGGCTGCTTGGGGGAAAATGGGTCGTCATTGTTGTAACCAATAAGTTTACAGTCAGGTAGTGATCTACGAATACTCCGCAAGGTCGCCTCCTTCAAATGCGTGCCCCTATATACAAAGATCACATCTGGCTTTTGTTTGAGTACCTGCGCCAAAAAATCCCGGTTGATCTTTTCAATCAACGGTCCTGCAACAAACTTATTTTGTATACGTTTAACTAGGGCCCCAAATGAGCACGGCTTGCTAACATCAAATTTGAAATAGTGAAACCATTTGAATTCTAATACCTCATGCCCCAGCCGCTTCAAGGAATTGCAGACTTCCGTTTCGTGTAGATCGGAGTGCCAATCTCCAGCCACCAGCACTTTCATGTGACTCATCCTTTAGCTGCTCCCAAGCGAGGGGTATATCCCAAATGTTTTTTTATCCATTTGATCACAACATCCACGCGATCTGGTCCTAAAACAACCAGGGCCATAAAATAGGCATGGAACAGTGGCGAGCGCCAAAATCCCATGCGAGCCAACGCCAATCCGTAGCGCAGAAAGACTAATTTGTCACGCCGAGCCTGTATGGCCAAGATAGGGTACGAATAACTGCCAATGTCATTATGGATGGTCGAAAATACAGGCAGCCCAGTCGCACATTGCACATGTTGCGCAATGCGAATCATCCCACTAACGAAGTGTAATGATGATTCAGGCGTTTGGTCATTTGGAATAAACCTGCCTTTCTCTGCTGCACTATTGCCAAAATCAGGTGAAACACCATCTCGCCGCAATGCGATGATCTCTGGAGTAAACACAACACTACGCTTGGCTAAGATGCGCCCTACCAAATACAGCTGATAGAGCAAGGTGCCATCGAACTCCTCAGTAGACAGTTCAGCAGCACTGTCACGATGGATCACCATCCCCGGAATAACCACAGAACGACGATATGCGGTGGAAATAGCCTTGCAGCCACCCGGTATTACATGCTCATCCGGATAGTATCTGAATACCTGTTTGTAAACTTCAGGACTTTCGTCAAAGGTCGCATAGGTCCTGACAACAACACCACAGTCCGGATAGCGGCGTGTCACATCTGCAATCACAGCCAATGCACCCGCAGACATTAGGTCGTCGTTGCCCATGAATACGCAATACTCGCCTTTTGCCTGCGCAACGAGCTCGCGAATGTTTCCGTCATAGCCAAGATTGTTTTCATTTTCAACATAACGGATGCACCCTGGTTTTTTTTCAGAATATTCCTTTACAATAGCAGCAATCGCATTCCGCTCGGGGGAATAATCCTCGCAAATCAGAATTTCAAAATTACGCTCATGTTGCTGAAAGATTGAATCCAGCAACGGAGCAAGGTAATTGACCCGATTATAAGCCGGGATGCACACAGAAAATAGTGGTCTAGAGTTCATGAGGATATATTTTGCATGGCAATAGCCAACATAATTAAAGCAAATAAGCGGCCACCATTGGCACGCCCCGCTAGATGTCCGCGAACTAAGGAGCAAACCTCATCCAAGTTGATGACATCGGGTAAAGACTCCATACGTGCCATGAGTTTGGCCTCACCTTCGGCTCTAAGCCACTCATTTACAGGAATCGAAAAACCCTGTTTTCTTCTGGTATCTAAATCATGGGGCAACCAAAGCTCAGCAAGTAAACGTTGCAACCTGCGGGACTCACCATTTTTGACTTTCCAGTGATCCGGCACCTGAGAGAAGCAAAATTCAATCAGACGATGGTCTAGCATTGGCGCCCGCACTTCAAGGCTATGTGCCATGCTGGCTCGGTCTACCTTTACTAGGAAATCGTCCGGCAATATACTTTTGAACTGCATACGCGTCATCCGGTCGATAGGATCAACACCTTCATTAAACAAGTTCAAAAGAAAATGTTCTGGTGCCTCCAACTCATGACTTAAATCCGCCACCACGTCGCCGTGCAACAATCGGCTCCGTAGCCTGCTATCGAAATAGGCCCCACCCCAAATTAGTTGTTGCAATGGTCCACCGCGCAACGAAGCGAGCCTGTTACGTCCACGAATACCAGCAGGTAGCAAGGAAGCAGTTGAAGCTAGTGCCCCCAATACAGGCTGGGGCAGCCATGCCATGCGTTGAGCGTCGCGCATGCTCCGGACGTAATCAGAATAACCACCAAACAATTCATCCCCGCCATCACCACCAAGCGCAACAGTCACATGCTGACGCGCCATTCCAAAAACCATCCAGGCTGGCAAAATAGACGAATCCGCAATCGGCTCGTCAATAAAAGGAGCCAACCCATCGAGCAGGCTTAGGCTGGCTTTCGGCAGCGGCAATACATGGTGATGCGTGCCAAAGTGGCTAGCAATTTTCTCGGCATGATGGGCCTCATCAAGTGGAGAACCCGGCAGAGAAATAGTAAAGGTCTCCACTGGACGACTGCTGACCCGAGCCGCCGCAGCGGTAACTAGACTGGAATCAAGACCACCAGACAAGAGCACTCCTACCGGCACATCAGCCGCTAGACGCAAGCGTACAGAGTCTTCAAACAAGGAGCCTGCCTCTTGTGCCAATGATGGACCATCAGCATGATACTTAGCACTGTTTGCTGGTAATGACCAATAATTCCAGATGCGCAGCTCCCCTGTTTGCAAGGTATATTGCGCACAATGGGCAGGAGGCAGTTTTTGCACACCTTCGAATAGACATTGTTCCGCTGGTACATAACCCAGAGCCAGATAATGATTCAAAGCCTGCATGTTGAGCGTGCCGCCATGCGGCAACGCTTTGATCTCTGACGCGAACCTCAGAACGCCGTCCGCATACATATAGTAGAGTGGCTTCTCACCAGCCCTATCACGAGCCAAGAACAGCGTAGGCGCAGCATTATTAACACCATGATCTAATATAGCCAGAGCAAATATACCATTGAAGTGCTTAACACATTCGCTCCCCCACTCCTGGTATGCTGCCAGAACCACCTCAGTGTCACCCGTTGATCTGAAAACTTGACCACGCTGCTGTAGTTGCGTACGTAAAGCATCAAAATTGTAAATTTCACCATTGAATATGATGACATAGCGTCCGTTGGCGCGATGCATTGGCTGGTGACCAAACGAACTCAGGTCTTGAATGGCCAGCCTAGCGTGACCAAGCATTATGCGGCCATCAGCTGATACCCAAAAGCCAGAATCATCCGGACCCCGGTGTTTCAAGCGCTCATACCAACCAGTCAGGGAGGGTGCCTGTGTCCGCGCAGAAGCGCTGCCTGCAATTCCACACATGAATCAAACCACCTTATTTGCCGGCCGCACTGATGCCATAAGGGCACACAGCAGGCCATAAATGATGAGTCCAGTAACCATGGCTTTATAGTAAGCGAACGTTTGATACCATGCGCCACGCATAAAAACTGACATAATTGCCAAGAGCTGGATGTAATAAAATAAACTACCTGCCTTAGCTTTATCTTGAATTCTCTTAAATAGGTATGTTATAAGAGCGGGAATAAAAAACACACCCACCAGTCCGAAATTCAGGTACTCCTCAGCTAATTCGAAAAAGCCACCTATGGATAGGTAACCATATTTATCAAAAATAGCAGATAAGTCCTGGGGTCGGTCCGGATACAAAAAGTCAGGAGGTGTTCTTAAAAGGTATTCGAAATAAGGGATGCCCCACTGCCAGTCAATGACCTTATTCTGGACCATGTGCAGTACATTAGCATATGAAGAGGCAATGCCGCTTATTGTGCCTAAAAATAAGAAACCTTCATCTAACATTCGGGCAATACCGTCAAGCATTGTCTCCGTATCGACACCCGATAAAGAAGAACGCAAATACCCGAAATATTCCATCAGCACCGCTGCCAGCACCAGATAAATATAGTACCATATTGACAGCCTTCTATCTCGACCTCGAATAATTTGATACCCAACAAACAAGGCCATTATCCCCGATAAAAATTCAAGACGACCACCGCGGATTAATATACCCCAGACAAGCAAATAAAAATAACTTGAAAAGCTAACCAGCCAGTATGTTCTTTTATTAATTTGCGACGCAAATAAATAATTTAATCCGATAAAAATCACGCCCATAGCTTGTAAATTACCAAGAAGCTGCCCCTCCCCCTCTCCGGATGCATAAACAGCCAGCCATATAGGAGGACCATAGCTAAGTGCTGAAAAATAGCCGATCAAAAAAATAAAAAATGTACTTACCCCATGCAAGATTGTCAGCTGAGCTTCAGGCGTACTCTGAATCAGTGGTGGTCTGATATGTGTTTTTCTTGTTTCAGCCAATCCGTAGGCCAGCTGCATGCCAGACATAGCAAGTAGCGTTAGCGCAAACATCTTGACACCAATGTCAAAGGTTTGTACGCGCAGACCAAAGCCAGAAAAACCAATATCAGGCCCTAGGATTTTTACAAAGCCCGCATAAAAACCAATAGCAGAAAGAAAAACAAGCCTCAATTGACCCATGAAGTCTTGCTCCATCCTGCGAACATTCCAGATCAAGCCAAGAACAGCGAGCATAAAAATGACGTTGCCAAAGCTTTCAAATAGGGCACTGTCAAAATAAAGGATCAATCCGCCTGAAAAGTAGAATAAAAACCAGAATGCCCAAACTAATCCTAGCTGCATGTCTATTGCTCTTTACTCAACATAGCCGCAAAGTTTCTGCATCACTATATGGCCAAATATGGCATGAGCGTCTTCAGCGATTTGCATATCGTTAACATTGACCCACACGGTATGTTGCGCCAGATCCTTGAGTTTACCTCCAGAGTACCCACAAAGACCAAGTGTGACAGCCTGATTTTTATTAGCATATTCAACAGCTCTAATCACATTTTCCGAATTGCCACTACCGGATATGGCCAGAACAAGATCACCAGGTTGCAATATATTCATAAGCTGCTCGACAAATACGTTCTCAAACGATATGTCATTCGAGTAACTCATAATCAAACCCATATTATCGACAAGACTTCTACCTCTGAAGGGAATTTTTGTATTCAGATAAATGCTTTTATTCCAGTCATTTATGAAGTGCAACGCAGTCATTGAGCTTCCACCATTACCGAGCGTAATAATTTGCTTACCCGATCGCCATGCAGCTTCTATCACGTCAATGGCACGATCCATTTCTTCGCAATTGATTTCAGCCAGTGTATTTGCCAGCTTATTCAGATATTTGGACGTTGTGTTTTGCATAGTCATTATAGTTCTCTTTAGAATTTGGCTTAATGATAAAAAATAATGCGGCTGCCATGAGGTTCAAATTTGACATTAATGTGTCTGAGCCCTCTCAAAGCCTGCTTGATGCTTTCATGCTTTTCCACCGGCGCGGTGAGCATCAGGAACCCACCAGCCCCAGCCCCCAGAATCTTTCCACCTATTGCGCCAGCATTTAAGGCTTTGGAGTACCAATCGTCAATTTCTGCAGTGGAGATGCCCTGTGTCAGTTTTTTTTTCAACAACCAATTTTCATGCAGTATCTCGCCAAATACGGTGGTGTTGTTGCGCTCAAGCTCTGCCTTTAGGTCGTATGCTAGCCGCACCATCTGCGACATGGCAGTCTGCTTGTCTTGATTACATGTAATATCTTCTGATTGCCGCTGTAGAAGCCTGGATGCGCTGCGGGTAATGCCAGTATAAAACAGAAGCGTACTCTGCTCGATTAATTTAATCGTACTAGGTTCGCAAATGATGGGACTCACTACGACGCTGTCATCAGGCATGAATTCCATAAAATTAAATCCGCCGTATGCCGCTGCATATTGATCTTGTCGACCAATAGGTTCTTTGCAAATGTCAATTTCAATTTGGCAACTGCCCGCCGCCAGCGATTCACTGGAGCTGAAGATACCATTATAGGCGTTTAAAGCATGCAGCAGGCCTACAGTAAATGAACTCGATGATCCGAGGCCGGTGCCTTTTGATGGAATGTCAGCAATAGTTGTGATTTCAATCCCACCCTGGATCTGAAGATTCTGCAAAACAGCTTTGACCAGTTTGTGTTCTATTTGATCTACCGATGATACTTCTTCATTTTTTGAATAGGCAATTCGAATGCCATCATCGAATTTCTTGTTGATGGTAACGTAAACGTACTTGTCGATGGCAGTACTGATGACTGCACCGGTTTTGTATTTGTAGTAGGCGGGAAGATCACTCCCGCCGCCGACAAAACTCATTCGAAATGGGGTTCTGCTAATAATCATGCCTTGGGGTCCATTGAGTTGGGATTCTTGCCAGCGAGTCTATCAACTGCGCTTGCGTCATGATGGACATTACTTCTTCATACTCATCCTGGATGTGTTTTTGATAGTGGACTTGAGACTCTTGGTCATTATCTGAATTGCGCAGGTATTCATTCATAAGTTGTGTGCGCCGCTCTCTTTCATCAATGACGGTAGCAAATTTGTGGCAGCCTTGCGGAAGTTGACTGGAAAGGCTCAGTGCAACGACCCCCTCCAGAATCACGATGTCGGAGGGCATGATCTCCAATGTATTATCCTGGGCAGTACTAACGTGCACATTTTTCACATGTACTGGCAACTGTAACGCTATTGTATTGCATCTAGGTTGTGCCAGCTGCTTGCAAATGCGGTGTAGCCCCTGTAAGTTATGAATTCCCAACACCCCCGCCCTTCTTTCTTGCTCTGGAAGCAGCCAGCGATCGGTTGAGATTACGTGTGCCCTCTTGCCTTGTGCCTTGAGAACCATTTTCATGATCATCGAGGTTGAGCTTTTTCCACTACGCGCCTGCCCACCAATCAAGATAACTTGGCCGGGCAGTACATGTGCAAGCAGTTGGTTGGCCTTTATGCACGCCTGAGGATAGATGTCCAAAATAAATTGGACAGCCATAGGCAAGCTCGGGAACGTAAAGTCGGCTGTATTGTTATATTTTAGATCCAGACCAGCATAACCAGTTTCAACCAGAATCGATCGTAAACCGGCACGTCGCGCGGTTTCAATGTCTGTGGTCGTATCACCAATCAACCATGATCGCTCAAGATCAATATTGAGTTCTTTTTCTGCGCGATCAACGAGACCAGTGTTCGGCTTACGACAAGCACAACTAACCTTCAGTTCAGCGATCTCTCCGATAAAGCCGCTATCGGGATGATGCGGGCAGACGTAGATGCGGTCTACAAATGCCCCTTTTCTGCCAAGGAGAGTTTCGAGTTTGTTATGAATGTTTTTCAATTCCGCAAAGCTGCACTCTCCGCGAGCGACGACGGGTTGATTGGTAATAATACAAGTGCGGTATGCCGATTGGTTTATGGCTCGAATAGCCTCTTCCACTCCGTCAAGCAATTCCAGTTGGTCTGCCGACTTGAGAAAGTGAACTTCCTTATTAATAGTTCCATCCCGGTCGAGGAAAATCGCAGGTTGTTTGTGTGCCAGGCTTGATCGTTCGACCTTTCCACTGATCAGATGTTGCGTGATCTTATCTAGCCTAGCAGGAGTCCCGCAGTCTTTGATGTATTCAGGACTATTGTAACCATAAAGCCTTTGCCCACTAGCCAGGAGTTCCGGAAACAAGTGCTTGCCAAAGTCGAAAATACCTTGTACGCCAGCTTGGCGCCATGGTTTTAGGGCATCACGATTTAGAATGTAAAGAGCCGCATTGACCAGGTTGGGCAGGTAATGATCGGAAGGATGCGGATAAGCATGAAAGACTGTAATCCGGCCATCTTCATCCATCTCGACAAGGTCGGAATCCTGAGGATGATCATTAGGGTGCAAAAAGATGGTGCCAGCACTGTCTTTGTTGCGCGTATGCGCAGCTTCAAATCTCCCTATGTCCACTTCAAGCATAGTGTCGCCATAGACCACCAGGAATTCATCATCGAGACAGTCGTAGATGTTCAGCACTGCGCCCGCAGTACCTCGGGGCTCGCCATCATCAACACATGATATCTGCAGCTCCCAGTTGGCATGGGAGTTGCAAAACTGCTCGATTTTTTCAGCTTTGTAGTTAACCAGTATGATGATACGCCTATAACCATACCGTTTAAGCAAAAGGATCTGCCGCTCGAGTAGGGGAATACCGGCCACGTCAATCAACGGCTTTGGCAAATCCCCAAGTCTTTCGCGCAGCCGAGTACCTTGACCTCCGGCCAGAATGATGGCTTGCTGCAGGCTCACGCGTTTTGCTCTTGTTGAACGATTTGTCTGATCGCTTTTTTGATGGCTTGTTCTGAGTTTAGTTTTGGATTCCAGCCAAGGCTTTTTAGTTTTTCGATGGAATAGATAAATCGAGGTACATCACCTACCCATCCTCTGTTGCCCTCGCCATACTCAATGGTGGCTCCAGATTCTACGACACGCACGGTTTCTTCCGCAATAAACTTGACAGTGACGCCTTCATCGTCAGCACCTATGTTATAGATTGCTCGATTCTCCTGCGCATGGTCATGTATCCAGAGCATGGCCTCCACCAGCTCTTCGACGTGCAGGTAACCCTTTTGCTGCGTTCCATCTCCGAGTACTAGCAACTTATCAGGTGTCTGTTTAAGTTTGCGGACAAAGTCGAGCATGACACCATGTGTAGCAGGGACCCCGATAACATTGGGGAAACGGAATATCCAGACTTGGCCAAGGAAGCTTTCGGCAGCGGCACTAATGGCGGCTTCCGAAGCCAGTTTCATCGCGCCATAGTTCGAGATCGGCAGGAGTGGGCCAATATCCTCGACCAGAGTATTACTGCCATGATCGCCGTAGATGGCTGAGCTTGATGCAAACGCCAACTTTTCTATGGAAAGTTGTTTCATGACCTCCAGCACGCAGTGCGTTGTCATGAAAGTGTCTTTGAGATCGACCGATGAATCGCTAACACCTGCAGGTATGTCTGAATTGGCTGCAAGATGCCAGCACTCCGTAATAGACTCTGTCTTGGAAAATTGCTCACAAGCTTGCAAAAGTACACCTGGCTCAGTTATGTCCAATTGCTTAAATTCAAAGCCCGGATTGGATAATAGTTGGTTCATGTTGCGTGTGGAACCACGGCTAAGGTTATCCACTCCACAAACGCGAACTCCTCGATCCAGCAAGGTTGCAGCCAAGTTAACACCTACAAAGCCTGCCACCCCTGTAATCAGTATGCTCATTATTGCTCCTCAATTGATCGTCAATAGCGCGTCTTCTAATGCCGTGACGGTTGATTCCAGAGAAAAACTCTGCACGCGTACTTGCGCCTGTTGGCTCATGCTTTCCCATGCAGTTTTGTCAGCAAGAATGTTGATCATCGCCTGACCAATGGCTTCAGGTTGGCGCTGTTGGATAAGCAACCCGGTGACACCATCTTCGATTAGCTCTGCCGGTCCTGACTCACAGTTAACACTAATCACAGGCGTACCCAGCACCATGGATTCGACCAGTGTTGCCGGAAAACCCTCCCAGATGCTGGTCATGACGAAGACATCTGATGATGCAATCAACTCTTCTGCATATTCCACAAAGCCAAGTAACGTTACGTCTTGCTGTAAGCCGAGTTCGTTGATTAAACTTTGCAGCTTCTCTTTTTCAGGCCCTGTACCCGCAATTTTTAGTTTGAGCGGCATAACTTTTCTAGCATATGCGAATGCCTTGATTAGCAAGATAAAATCTTTCTGACTAGTCAGACGACCCACAGAGCAAATGACTGGGATCGCATTATTTCTTTCTATGTTATGGCTGCGACTCTTGATTCGATCAAGATCGAATGCCGGATAGACTGTCTGGACCTTACTGCGGGGAACACCCCAGTTCTCTACAAAATCATTAGCTGCCGATTTTGACACGCAACGAAGCAAATCCAACCGGTAATAGTTTTGAAGTGAAAAATAGTAAAGATATCTCCAAGGTGCTTTGAAATCACTTGGATCATTTCTTATAGCATTGGACAAGTGTTGATGCTCTTCACCCACAAAGATTACATCCTTGCCGTAGAGCATTCTATAAAGAACCATAGTAAAATTTGTCTGCGGACAGATCGATAAACAAAACTTCACTTTCGATTTCTTTAAAAAAAGTCTTAGCGCAATCGGCCATGCCAGTATTCTGAAAAATGGAATGGTAGAGATTACGGGTATCCTTGGTAACTCAACCCTATCGACCGAATCAGGAATTTCTTTTTCCATATCACCTGATTGATCAAAAACCAAAACAGTTACATCCCAACCTTTTTGCACTAGGACTCTAATTGACGCCGCTGCAGCTCTTTGTGCCCCAATAAAAAAATAGTTCGGAAAAAGATATACAATACTTTTCATTTCAACCTTCCCCACAAACTAGAAATTGATCATTTCACAAATTTGCTCAACGACCAAGTATATCTAAAATCTCCTGAGTACATTTTGAAAATCGTCACGCGATTTATGATGACGCAGGAGAAAGTCCATTATCTCTCTTTGAAAAAGAGTAACAGGAAAAACATAAAAAATATACCAAACCAAATAAAATCATTGACACAACAACACCAAACAAACCAAAAAAGTATGCTGCAATGAAATTCGAAACCAAACAGAATACTGATGAAAACATTTTAATAACCATCATTACGTTAGGTTGAATATTTCTCATCAAGTGAGAAGAAACCACATCACCAGCCTGATAAAAACCAGCAGCAACAATCATATAAGGCATGAGGTGAGCCATTGCCGTATACCTATTATCCACTATGCTACTTAGAATGGCGTTCCCAAAGAACAAGGCAAGACAAACAGAGATAATAACTGAAAAAAGCAAAAACCAAAGTAATTTAACAATTATTTTCTCAGCTCCCTTATTCGCATATATCATCGGAGTAAACAGTGTCATAACAACACCCATACCCATTAAAAATGGAGCATATGCCACTTGATAAAGAACACCATATTGTGCAACACTATCACTACCAACAAAAAGCTTCAGTGCCCATTTATCAGATGCTTGCTGTAACCATACAAATACCCCCCAGAATGAAGCCGGAGCTGCTATTTGCATAATTCTCTCACGCCAGCAAATTTCCACACAAGCATTTTCACAAACAGTGGCTTGCCCAATCTTTCCCTGGACCATTCTTTGGTAACACAATGCAGTTAAAGTTGCTAATATATATATGCCAATAACTTTCTTTGCATCAATAGCCATACATTTACTTATCAACACGATGCCGAAAACTTTCACAAACTGCTCAAGAATTGTTACGTATGCAGTTTCTCGTCTATTCCTAGCTAAATTTTGAACACCGGTAGCAATATCATTAATGCCGTATATGAACGAATACAAAGAAAGCAATGCCAAAAGTAACAATAAATCGTGATCCACATCAAAAAACAACCCTAACAAACAACCTATCATTATTACCAAATACACAATTAAAGCGTCTCTGAATAATTTTTTTGCTGATTTTTTGAACCTGAAATATTCTCCCATACCAATTGCTTGAACATATATCCTACCTACTCCCTGACCCAATGCACCCATTAATATTTGGGTGAAAAAATTAAAAATAGTCAATCCAAGCATTAATTCAGCATACTGATTCAGCAACATCGCATGAGTTAAATATCTCACAAGCAGCATGCTTGAAACGAAAGCAACTACTTTACCAAGCAGCACCCACGCAAATTCACTTATCATCCGACGTGCCATTTTGTATTTCTCACTCAAATTATGCAGAAGCGATGTGAAACTGCTGCAGCTGGTCATATGTACAGCGCGCTACATCGATCAATCACATACAGGACATCTGGAATGGGTTAAAAAATTCTGATGGACAAACCTTATAGACTGGGAGCGGCATATATGATTATAAATATCTAGTCACTCTACACCAACGCTATATATTTAAGTAACTTTCTCAACTCACCGAAACCAAATATATAATACGTCAACAAGTCTTGTTCATGTCGCTTATTCTGCTTTATTATTAGCCTCGACAATCAATCACAATAAATTTAGTAGGAGATGAGTGCAATGACCTCTCGCCGAAAGTTGCGACATCATACCCTTACAGCAAGGCCATCAGAAGTGAATAAAACAAGATATGATCTTTGCGAGGCTAATAGATTACAAATATCACGCAGTAAAAGCTCAAGGCTGTTACTACCGGTCACACGGAATGCGCGAAGCATTGATCAAAACTTGCAGTACAACGTAAATGGTCTGAGACAGCTATTGATGCCCAGACATGCGTTTGCTCTACCGGGTCATGGTATCGAAATTTTAAATTAGCTTCCTTACCTAGCCTATAGTGGAATTGAATGGATATCCGCTCAACAAAGTAGAGCACAAGATGCAGCTTGAGTGCACACACTGCGACTGACTTCGTGGTCGCAGGGCAAGCACTTCAACTCGTTTTCATCTGTTCATACTTTTCCTGGATGGTGTCATCAAAAATCAGTATGTCATCTTCACACTCAATCGAACACATTGGCGACTTATATGTGTTTGCAATCATTTGGCTTTCAACAAATACGTGCATCTAAAAAACATGATGTACGTGGCAAGCATTTCCGAAATGATGGTTAGATAGTTTTTTTGACTTGCAGTCAATGAAATGTGCTTAACTTACTGGTGCAGTTATTTGATCATATAAACTATCACTCAACCTAGTTATGGTTAATCTAACCATCAACTATTAGCTACAAGTCTGACGCCATGATACAAAAAAGCTGTTCTATATAGATCTAGCGTTTTCTTTATACGAATAGATTATCAAGCAGGTCGCCTTCTGTTTCAGACACCTATTTTGAAATTACCGGAAATTAATTCTTAAACTCAGTTGAATTAAAATGAACTGACAGAGCAGGCACTCAAGGCAATATTAGCGTTACATTTAGGCCGAAAATGCGCAACCTCTCCGTACCGAACCGATGCAAGCCATATAATCATCGCAAAAGAAATCACTACAGCGTCATCCTCAATAGTCAGGCTACATAAATATTGTTAGTTATCTAGTTTATAATAATTTTTAAACCAAGCTGCGAAATTAGCCACTCCATCCTCGACGGATGTACTTGGCTTATAATCGAATTGATCAACAAGGTCATCTACATTAGCCCATGTATCGGGCACATCACCTGGCTGCATCGGAAGAAACTCTTTATTGGCTTCTTTACCCAGCGCCTTCTCAAGAGCACTAATGTAATCCATCAAGTTCACCGGATGGTTATTGCCAATATTGTAAATCCTCCATGGAGCTTTGCTAGTGCCTGGATCAGGATTGTTACTCGACCAAGCTGGGTTTGGCAACGCAGGTCGATCCAATACGCGTACAAGTCCCTCAACGATGTCATCAACGTAGGTAAAATCCCTGCGGTGCATTCCGTGATTAAAGACCTTGAGCGTTTCACCTTTTGTAATTGCCTGCGCAAATTTCTGCAGGGCCATATCGGGGCGATCCCAAGGACCATAAACAGTGAAAAAACGAAGCCCCGTTGTCGGCAACCCATACAGATGGCTGTATGTGTGAGCCATTAGTTCATTAGCTTTTTTTGTCGCAGCATATAGACTAAGGGGGTGATCAACATTGTGGTGTACTGAGAATGGCATAGCGGTGTTGGCACCATACACGCTAGAGCTACTTGCGTACACTAAGTGTTCTACGCCACTATGGCGGCAGCCTTCCAAGACATGGCCAAAACCTACAAGATTACTATCAATGTATGCGAGAGGATTCTCAATCGAGTAGCGTACACCTGCTTGTGCCGCCAGATTGACAACTCGCTGGGGCTTGTGAGTCTCGAACAACTCAACCATGGCAAGACGGTCAGCCATGTCCATGCGAATGTGGGTATAGTTGAGATGATTAATTTGGCGTGCCAGACGAGCTTCTTTCAACGCCGGGCTGTAGTAATCGTTATGATTATCGATGCCAATAACGGTATCGCCACGTTCCAATAAACGTAGTACCAAAGTAGATCCAATAAAGCCGGCCGAACCGGTGACAAGCACTTTCAATTAATCGCTCCCAAATAAGTCGCGGGTGTAAACCTTTTCAATCACATCCGCTAAAGCTTCTGCTCTTCTGTTGGCAACAATGACATCTGCCTTTTGCTTGAATACTTGCAGATTATTAATGACTTGAGAATGATAGAACTCGCCACCATCGAACGCTGGCTCATAGACAATGACTTCTATTCCTTTAGCCTTAATGCGCTTCATGACTCCCTGAATACTAGAAGCCCTAAAATTATCCGAACCAGCCTTCATTATTAAGCGGTAGATACCAACCACCTTGGGTTTCCGATTAATGATCTCATCAGCGATAAAATCCTTCCGCGTCGTATTGGATTCAACAATGGCACGAATGAGATTTTGAGGAACATCACGATAGTTAGCCAGCAATTGCTTGGTATCTTTAGGCAGACAGTATCCACCATAGCCAAAACTGGGGTTGTTGTAGTTGTGGCCGATGCGAGGATCGAGACTAACACCATCAATGATCTCGCGTGTGTCCAGTCCGTGGGTAGCCGCGTAGGTGTCCAGCTCGTTGAAATAGGCCACACGCATAGCGAGGTACGTGTTAGCGAAGAGTTTGATCGCCTCAGCCTCGGTGCTACCGGTGAAATGAATGGGAATATCCTGCTTGAAGGCGCCTTGTTGTAGAAGTTTTGCAAAAGTTTCTGCACGAGTGGATTTTTCACCCACAACGATACGCGATGGGTACAGGTTGTCATACAGTGCCCGCCCCTCACGCAGAAACTCTGGCGAGAAGATAACATTTTGCGTGCCAAGCGTTTCGCGTATACGAATAGTGTAACCAACCGGGATAGTCGATTTAATAACCATCGTAGCAGTCGGGTTGATTGCCATCACATCGCGAATTATCGACTCGATAGAATTGGTATTAAAATAGTTGGTTACAGGGTCATAGTCTGTGGGTGTGGCAATAATGACAAATTCTGCGCCTTCATATGCGTCTTGTTTGTCTAGGGTCGCTCGAAAATTTAAATTTTTACGTATAAGAAAATCTTCGATTTCCACATCTTGGATCGTCGACTCTTTACGATTTAGCATCGCTACCTTTTCAGGCACAATGTCGAGACAGACAACTTCATTGTGTTGCGCAAGCAGCACACCATTTGACAAACCGACATACCCCGTACCAGCAATAGCTATCTTCATGTATTAGCCCTTTCTCGGCCCTCATTCTCACTTTCACTGACTTCTTTCTGAAGTACCTCAATCTCCGCCTTCAACGCCTCATACTCTTCTATCTTGCGTTGCAGAAAGCGATGAGTGATGGAAGCTTTTTCCGCGATTCCGTTGGGCGTGAGGGTGTAGATATAGCCGAATTTGTTTCGGGCATAAGCGAAGTTTTTCATCTTCACCAAGCCCTTCTCCATCAATGCCTTGAGACAGTAGTTTAGCCCGCCCACACTGACACCCACCCTTTTAGCCAGCTCCCGCTGGGTGAGGTCCGGGTTTTCTTGCAAGATGCGCATCACCCGGAAATAGGTATCTTCTTGTAGCCTTGCTTGACGACTGGTCATGAGATCGAAACATCACTCCAAAATGACATGCTGAATGAGAATACTTTCAAACACACTACAGCCACTTACATTGCATCCAGACTTAATAACCTAGGATACAGCAAAAGCGTGTTCTGTAAGAACTCGAACATTGTACTCAATGTCATGCAAAAAGGTCTACTGCACCAAACGATAGAGACCATGAAAACATCGATGAGCGCGTGGAATCGTTTCTGACGCGGCCCATTTAAGACGAATGGCCTTATCTGTGGCTGGATGCCACCTACCTGAAAGTGCGCAAGGCCGGGCGCGTGGTGTCGGTCGCCGCCATAGTGGCTTGCGCGGTGAACCCGTTGCCTTCGGGGAGTGGGACGGACTACTTTCGAAGTAAGCCAACATTCCCTCCGCTGCCTGCCTGCCCTCGTATACTGCCCGCACCACCAGATCCGCCCCTCGAACCATGTCCCCCCCAGCAAAAACTTTGGGATTGCTGGTTTGGTACTTGTAAAGCCCTCGCGCAACCAGGATCCGGCCACTGGAGCTAGCGGCAATGCCCTGGGTTTCGAACCATGATGCAGCCTCTGCCTGGAAACCAAAAGCGACGATGACGTGGTCGCACTCGATGATCTCCTCGCTGCCGGGCACTACTTCGGCGCTGCGACGGCCTTTTGCATCCGCCTCTCCCAGCCGAGTTGACGCCAGCTTGACTGCCAGCGTACCGCCTATCATCGGCTCGATCGCCAGCGGCTGCCGATTCCACAGGAATTCGACGCCCTCTTCCTTGGCATTGGCAACCTCTCGCTTCGACCCCGGCATATTGTCTTCGTCGCGGCGGTAGGCGCAGATCACGCGTCTGGCGCCCTGGCGGATGGCGGTGCGATTGCAGTCCATCGCGGTATCCCCGCCACCCAGCACCAGCACTCGTTTGCCCTTCATCGAGATCGCCTGTTCCCCCGCAGGCAACGTGCCCAAACTTTGCCTCACGTTATTGATTAGGTAGGGCAAGGCCTCAAGCACGCCTTGACTGTCTTCGCCTGGAAACTCGCCCTTCATATTCTTATAAGCGCCCATGCCCATGAACACGGCATCATGCTGGTGCATCAGCTTGTCGAAGGCGATGTCTTTCCCCACTTCAGTATTCAGCACAAACTCCACGCCCATGCCTTCCAGTATTTCCCGGCGGCGGCGCACCACCTCTTTCTCGAGCTTGAATTCCGGAATGCCGAAGGTCAGCAAACCACCGATTTCCTCGTAGCGGTCATACACCACCGCTTTGACGCCATTGCGCACCAGCACGTCCGCACAGGCTAGGCCTGCCGGACCAGCGCCGATGATCCCCACGGTCTTGTCCGTCCAAACTACCTTTGACATATCCGGCCGCCAGCCTGCTTTGAAGGCTTCATCGGTGATGTATTTCTCGATGCTGCCGATGGATACTGCGCCAAAGCCGCCCTGGTTCAAGGTGCAGGCGCCTTCGCACAGCCGGTCTTGCGGACAGACGCGGCCGCAGATTTCCGGCAGGCTGTTAGTCTGATGCGACAGCTCGGCCGCCTCGAACAGTCGGCCTTCCTCCACCAGCTTCAACCAGTCGGGAATGTAGTTGTGCACCGGACACTCCCACTCGCAATAAGGGTTGCCACAGGACAGGCAGCGGCCGGCCTGGTCGGCGGCGTCCACTGCATGCAGCGGCTGGTAGATTTCCTTGAATTCGATTTTACGAACGCTGGCTTCCACTTTGTCGCCAGGGTTGCGCGACAGCTTCATGAACTGGAATACATCGGACATGGTTTTCTCTCCCGCGAGGGAGGGCGACGCCCTGCGCCGCCCTATATTTATGAGTTGCAAGCGGCGCTTAGTCTTTGAGCAGGCTTTCCAGCTTGGCGGCCTTGGGCTTCACCAACCAGAAGTAGTCCACGTAATCGTCGAAGTTCTGCAGCATGGCGCGGCCGGTTTCCGAACCGGTCAGCTCCACATGCTTGGCGATCTTCTCCAACAGGTAGGCGCGGTACATGCCCATCGCCTCGCCGTTGATCAGGTGGATGTCGATCAGCTCGTTGTTGTAGCGATAGGCGAACTTCTCGTTCGGGTCGTAAACGAAGGCGAAGCCGCCGGTCATGCCCGCGCCGAAGTTGTAGCCGGTTTCGCCCAGTACGATGACGGTGCCGCCGGTCATGTATTCGCAGCAATGGTCGCCCGCGCCCTCGATTACGGCCAAGGCGCCGGAGTTGCGCACGCCGAAGCGCTCTCCGGCGATGCCGGCGGCGAACAGCTGGCCGCCGGTCGCGCCGTACAGGCAGGTATTGCCGATGATGATGGACTCGCCCGCCGGGTAGCCGGCATCCTTGGGCGGGTAAATGGTGACGCGGCCGCCGGCCATGCCCTTGCCGACGTAGTCGTTGGCGTCGCCCTCCAGCTCCAGATGCAGGCCCGCCGCGTTCCACACGCCAAAGCTCTGGCCGGCGCTGCCGGTGAATTTGACCTTCAGGCAGCCAAACGGCAAACCGGCCGCGCCGTGGACGCGGGCGATCTCGCCGGATAGGCGCGCGCCGATGGAGCGGTGGGTGTTTTCAATCGGGTAGGCCAGCTCCAGCATCTGCTTGTTGTGGATGGCCGGCAGCGCGTCTTGCAGAATCTGCTCGGCTAGCTCGCCCTTGTCGAAAGACGGATTGCTGTCGGCTATGCAGTAACGCGGCTCGCTATCCGGCACCGTGCCCAGCGACAGCAAAGGGGTCAGATCAAGACGCCCCTGGCGCTCGCTCTCGCCTTCCAGCACTTGCAGCAGGTCCATGCGGCCGATCAGCTCTTCCATGGAGCGCACGCCCAGCTTGGCCATCCACTCGCGGGTTTCGCGGGCGATGAACAGGAAGTAGTTGACCACCATGTCCGGCAGGCCGGTGAAGTATTTGGAACGCAGCTTGATTTCCTGCGTCGCCACGCCGGTAGCGCAGTTGTTCAAATGGCAGATGCGCAGGTATTTGCAGCCCAGCGCCACCATCGGTCCGGTGCCGAAGCCGAAGCTCTCCGCGCCGAGGATGGCGGCCTTGACTACGTCGAGGCCGGTTTTCAGGCCGCCGTCGGTCTGCACGCGCACCCGGCCGCGCAGGCCGTTGGCGCGCAGCACCTGCTGCGCCTCGGACAGGCCCAGCTCCCACGGCGAGCCGGCGTACTTGACCGAAGTCAGCGGCGACGCGCCGGTGCCACCGTCATAACCGGAAATGGTGATCAGGTCGGCATAGGCCTTGGCCACGCCGGCTGCGACAGTGCCGACGCCAGGCTCGGCCACCAGTTTCACCGACACCAGCGCCGACGGGTTGACCTGCTTCAGGTCGAAGATCAGCTGCGCCAGGTCTTCGATGGAATAGATGTCGTGGTGCGGCGGCGGCGAGATCAGGCTGACGCCTTCCTTGGCGTGGCGCAGACGCGCGATCAGGCCGGACACCTTGTCGCCTGGCAGCTGGCCGCCCTCGCCCGGCTTGGCGCCCTGAGCCACCTTGATCTGCAGCACTTCGGCGTTGACCAGGTAATGCGGGGTGACGCCGAAACGGCCCGACGCCACCTGCTTGATCTTGGACATCTTCTCGGTGCCGTAGCGCGCCGGGTCTTCGCCGCCTTCGCCGGAGTTGGAACGGCCGCCCAAACGGTTCATGGCGATGGCCAGCGCCTCGTGCGCCTCCGGGCTCAGCGCGCCCAGCGACATGCCGGCCGAGTCGAAGCGCTTGACGATGGCCTCTACCGGTTCCACCTCGTCCAGCGGAATCGGCTCGCCGGCCAGCTTCAGCTGCATCAGGTCGCGCAGCATGGCCACCGGCCGGGTATTCACGGTTTCGGCGTATTGCAGGTAGACGTCGTAGTCGCCGTTCTGCACCGCTTTTTGCAACAGCTGCACCACGTCCGGGTTGTAGGCGTGGTACTCCTCGCCGTGCACGTACTTCAGCAAGCCGCCGTGGTTGATCGGCCGCATAGGATTGAAGGCCAGCTTGGCCAGTTGCTTCTGATCGGATTCGAAATCATCGAAATTGGCGCCGGACACCCGCGACACCGTGCCCTTCAGGCACAGGTCCACCACTTCCTCATGGATGCCGACCGCCTCGAACAATTGCGCGCCGCGATACGAGGCGATGGTGGAGATGCCCATCTTGGACAGCACCTTGAGCAGGCCCTTGTTGATGCCCTTGCGGTAATGCTGCAGCGCTTCGTTGGCCTTCAGCGACACCTCGCCGCTGTTCACCAGATCGATGATGGTCTGGTAGGCCAGATACGGGTACACCGCGGTGGCGCCGTAACCCAGCACGCAGGCCATCTGATGCGCGTCGCGCACGGTGGCGGTTTCCACCACGATATTGGTCTTGCAGCGCAGGCCGGCGTCGATCAGCGCGTGATGCACCGCGCCGGTGGCGAACAGCGCGTGGATGGGCAGCCGCTCGCCGGTGGCGTGGCGGTCCGACAGCACCACCACCACCGTGCCCTCCTGCACCGCTTCCACCACATGCCGGGTCAGACAGGAAATCGCTTCGCGCAGCGTGGTTTCGCTCGGGTCGTAGCACAGGTCGAAGTTGGTGGCCTTCAGGTAAGGTTCAGGCCGGGTGGTGACGCGGGTGAACTTCTCGTGGCTCAGCACCGGGCTGCGCACTTCCAGCCGCTTGGCGTGTTCGGCGCTCTCTTCGAACATATTGCGCTCGGGACCGAACACGGTGTTCAAGGACATCACCACCGCTTCGCGGATCGGGTCGATAGGCGGGTTGGTCACCTGGGCGAACTGCTGGCGCAGGTAGTCGAACGGCGAGCGGACTTTTTGGCTCAGCACCGCCATCGGCGTGTCGTCGCCCATGGAGCCGACAGCTTCCTGGCCATCGGCCGCCAGCACGCGCAGGATCTGGTCGCGCTCCTCGCGGCTGAGATTGAACATCTTCTGCAACCGCGTCAGTTCATCCTTGGACAGCGGCTCCACGCCGGCATCGTCCTCGATCGACAGCTCCAGGTACTTGGCGCTGTCCTTGATCCACTGCCGATACGGCTTGGCGCTTTTCAGCATCGCGTCGATGTCTTCCGGCATCAGCAGCTCGCCGTTCATCAGGTCCGCGCCAAACAACTGGCCAGGCTTGACGCGGCCCTTCTTCACCACGTCCTGCGCGCGGTAGTCCCAGACGCCGACTTCGGAGGCGATGGTGAGGATGTTGTCGCGGGTCAGCACCCAGCGCGCCGGACGCAGGCCGTTGCGGTCCAGCATGCAGGCGGCGTAGCGACCGTCGGTCAGCACGATGCCGGCCGGACCGTCCCACGGCTCCATGTGCATGGAGTTGAATTCGTAGAAGGCGCGCAAATCCTTGTCGGTGCTGTCTACGTTCTGCCAGGCCGGCGGGACCAGCAGGCGCAGCGCGCGGAACAGCGGGATGCCCCCCATCAGCAGGCCTTCCAGCATATTGTCCAAGCTCATCGAGTCCGAACCGTCGGTCTGGACGATGGGGCGCACCGCGTCCATGTCCAGGTGCGGCGAGGCCATGATGCGCTCGCGCGCGCGCGCCCAGTTGCGGTTGCCTTGCACCGTGTTGATCTCGCCGTTGTGGGCAAGGAAACGGAAAGGCTGGGCCAGCTTCCACTGCGGCCAGGTATTGGTGGAGAAGCGCTGGTGGAATACCGCCAGGCTGGATTCGAAGCGCGGATCAGCCAGGTCCAGGAAGAAGCGCGGCAGGTTTTCCGGCGTCACCAGGCCTTTATAAGAGATGGTGTGCGGCGACAGCGTGGGCAGGTAGAAACAGGAGTCATCTTCCTTATTGGCCTTTTCCGCCTGACGACGCCCCATGTACAGACGCCGCTGGAAGGCCAGCTCATCCATGCCGAACGGACAGTTCACGAACACCTGGGAAATGGCGGGCAAGGACGCCAAGGCGGTTTCGCCGCAGGCCGCAGTATCGACCGGCACGGTACGAAAACCGGCCACTTCCAGCTGCTGCGCCTCCAGATGTTCGCGCAGGCGCGCGAGGCTGCGCTCGCCTATCGCCCGATCAGAGTGGTGAAACACCAGACCGGCGGCGTACACTGACTTCAGCGCGATGCCGGCCTCCGCCGCCACTTCGCGCAAAAAGCCATCCGGTTTCTTGAACAACAGGCCGCAGCCATCTCCCGACTTGCCATCCGCCGCCACTGCGCCGCGGTGCGTCAGCTTGGCCAGCGAGGAAATGGCGGTGGCCACCAGCCAATGGCTGGGCTTGTCGTCCAGTTGGGCGATCAGGCCGAAGCCGCAGCTGTCCTGTTCGAATTCCGGTTTATACAATGTGCCCTGCAGTCGGCGCTGTCGGTCCATTTCTCTGCCCATTTATACTTTGTAGTGATGTGTTCGATTCTACGGGCAAGATCACGCCTGCCGCAAGCCGGTTTACCGCGCCGCAACAATCATTTGATTTCAATCAGTTGATGCACAATGTCTTGTTTTTGATATGTAATTCCACTACTTGAATCATGCGCATTTTTTGATTTTTTGAGACAAAAATTTTCAAAAAAACGACAGTTTACGGCAGCGTGAAATAGATACAAACCCGCAATCCAAGCGATATTTTGTATTTTGTTAGACAACATTCAAAATAATCATGAACCGAGACGATCAGTCGCAGCAAACCCTGCAATTCGTCCGCCAGCTGGCGGAACAGGCCTTGTCGCGCTCAGCCGGCGCGCCACTGACGGCAGGAAATCAGGTGGAATTGTTGTACGACAGCGCGCAAAACTTCCCAGCCTGGGAAAATGCTCTCGCCGCCAGCCAGGATTCCGTCTTTATTGAAATGTATATTTTCGCCAATGACCAATTTGGCCTGAAAATACTCGAAATCCTTATAAATAAAGCCAGATCAGGCATACAAGTTTGTCTGTTATATGATTGGCTGGGCAGTTGGCGCGCGCATCTGTCCCGCTTTTTCACACCCTTGATCGAGGCCGGCGCCGAAGTGCGCGCCTATCATCCGCCCAGCCTGAGCGGCGGACTCAGCATGCTCGGCCGCAACCATCGCAAGATGATCATCGTCGACCGGCGGGAGCTGTTTGTGGCCGGCCTGTGCATCAGCGCCAGCTGGCAGGGCCGTCCAGAGCATGGCTTGGCGCCATGGCGCGACACCGGGCTCGCGCTGCGTGGCCCCCTGCTGGCGCAGGCCCTGGCCGCATTCGCCGACAGCTGGGCCAGCTGCGGCGCGCCGCTGGACGCGCGCTGGCTGCAACCGGCCCAAACCGAGCCTTGCGGCGAGACGGCGGCGCGGCTGATCGCCACCACGCCCTCCACCGCTCGGATGATGCGGCTGGATCTATTGGTGGCCAGTTTCGCGCGCCATACGCTATGGCTGACCGACGCCTACTTCATGGCCACCAGCCTGTATCTGTCCGCGCTCAAACAGGCGGCGCTGGATGGCGTGGATGTGCGGCTGCTGGTGCCGCGCTCCAGCGACATCCGCTGGATAGGCACCGTATCGCGCACCCAATACCGTCCGCTGCTGGAGGCTGGCGTACGGGTGTTCGAATGGGACGGCCCGATGATCCACGCCAAAACGGCGGTTGCCGACGGCCGCTGGGCGCGCATCGGCTCCACCAATCTCAATCTGTCCAGCTGGCTGGTCAACCGCGAGCTGGACATCGCGCTGGAAGACGCCACCCTGGCGGCGCAACTGGCCGAACGTTTCCTGCAGGATCTGGAAAACGCCACCGAGATCGTGTTGAAGCAGCAGCGCAAGCGCGCGGTGCCGACGCCGGTGCGGCGGGAAAAACGCCGCCGCGGCTCGCCTAAGGAAATGGCGCTGAGCGGCGCCAGCGCCGCCGCGCGCCAGGCCGCCCGGCTTGGCGACATGCTGGGCGCCGTCGTGCACGGCAGCCGCAGCGTGGAAAGCAGCGAAGCGCCGGCCTTTCTCAGCATAGGCGTGGCGCTGTGCCTGCTGGCGCTGGCCGTGGGCTATTTCCCCTGGCTGGTGGCCGCGCCGCTGACCCTGCTGCTGGCCGGCGCCGGTCTGTCCATCGTCGCACGCTCCGTCAGCCTGTACCGGGCCAAACGGAGAAAAAAACAACAGTTGCGCCAGGCATTGCCAGACGCGCGGCAAGACGAAACGCCGCCGCCCGACGTCCAATAAAAACATGCGCTTAGCCGCCCCCGCGCTCCATCGCCGCAACCATGCCAAACCTAGGCCTGGCGCGCATCGCGTTTTTTTTGCCGCGCGTGCCGCATCGCACCACAACATGCCAGACAAAAGGTCTACAATTCGCGCTTTCTTGGGATGTTCTCCAGGCCGGCTGACGTGAAGCGACTATGGGTCGCCAAGTACGGACCGCGGCGCAAAGCGACCCGTTTTATTCGCGCCTCAAGGCCAGCCTCCAGGGCGGCGGCGAAGATTCGTTCTTCTGCCCGTGCGTACAGATCTGCGCCCCACGCGCACCGAGCGACATGGCGCCGCCGCCGGCGATCCTCCGGCCCCGCCGTCATGTCCGAGTTAACAGCAACAAGGACTCAGGTATGCGTTTTCACTTCCCCATCGTGATCATCGACGAGGATTTCCGCTCGGAAAACACCAGCGGTTCCGGCATCCGCGAACTGGCCGCCGCCATGGAAGCGGAAGGCATGAGCGTGATCGGCTATACCAGCTACGGCGATCTGACCTCCTTCGCCCAGCAACAAAGCCGCGCCGCCGGCTTCATCCTGTCGATAGACGACGAGGAATTCCAGACCGAGGATTCGGCGCAGCAGGCGCTGGGCAATCTGTACGGCTTCGTCGCCGAGATCCGCCGCCGCAACCCGGACATCCCGGTCTATCTGTACGGCGAGACCCGCACCGCGCGCCACATTCCGAATGACATTCTGCGCGAGCTGCATGGCTTCATCCACATGCATGAGGACACGCCGGAGTTCGTCGCCCGCCACATCATCCGCGAGGCCAAGAGCTATCTGGACAACCTGGCGCCGCCGTTCTTCCGCGCGCTGGTGGACTACGCCTACGACGGCTCCTACTCCTGGCACTGCCCCGGCCACTCCGGCGGCGTCGCCTTCCTGAAAAGCCCGGTGGGCCAGATGTTCCACCAGTTTTTCGGCGAAAACATGCTGCGCGCCGACGTCTGCAACGCGGTGGACGAGCTGGGCCAGCTGCTGGACCACACCGGGCCGGTGGCGGCATCCGAGCGCAACGCCGCGCGCATCTTCAACGCCGACCACCTGTTCTTCGTCACCAACGGCACGTCCACGTCGAACAAGATCGTCTGGCACAGCTGCGTCGCCGCCGGCGACATCGTGCTGGTGGACCGCAACTGCCACAAGTCGAACCTGCACGCCATCATCATGACCGGCGCCATCCCGGTGTTCCTGATGCCGACGCGCAACCACTACGGCATCATCGGCCCGATTCCGAAATCCGAGTTCCAGCCGGACACCATCAAGAAGAAGATCCTGGCCAATCCGTTCGCCCGCGAAGCGCTGGAGAAGCACCCCAACCGCAAGCCGCGCATCCTGACCCTGACCCAGTCCACCTACGACGGCATTCTGTACAACGTCGAAGAGATCAAAGGCCTGCTGGACGGCGAGGTGGACACGCTGCACTTCGACGAAGCTTGGCTGCCGCACGCCAGCTTCCACGACTTCTACCGCGATTTCCACGCCATCGGCGAGGGCCGGCCGCGCTGCGAAGACAGCCTGGTGTTCTCCACCCAGTCCACCCACAAGCTCTTGGCCGGCATCAGCCAGGCCTCGCAAATCCTGGTGCAAGACCCGCAGAACCGCCAGCTCGACACCGCCTGGTTCAACGAGGCCTACCTGATGCACACCTCGACCAGCCCGCAATACTCGATCATCGCCAGCTGCGACGTGGCAGCGGCCATGATGGAGCAGCCGGGCGGCCAGTCGCTGGTGGAAGAATCGCTGGTGGAGGCGATGGAATTCCGCCGCGCCATGCGCAAGGTGGACGAGGAATACGGCCGCGACTGGTGGTTCAGCGTGTGGGGCCCGGACGACCTGTCCGACGACGGCATCTGCGACCAGACTGACTGGACGCTGCGCCCGGACGAGCGCTGGCACGGCTTCGCCGGCATCGAAGAAGGTTTCAACATGCTGGACCCGATCAAGGCCACCGTGCTGACGCCGGGCCTGGACGTGGACGGCAGCTTCGAAGAGATGGGCATTCCGGCAGCCATCGTCACCAAGTACCTGACCGAGCACGGCGTGGTGGTGGAAAAAACCGGCCTCTACAGCTTCTTCATCATGTTCACCATCGGCATCACCAAGGGCCGCTGGAACACGCTGATCTCGTTGTTGCAGCAGTTCAAGGACGACTTCGACAAGAACCAGCCGATGTGGCGCGTGATGCCGGAATTCGTCGCCAAGTACCCGCAGTATGAGCGGGTGGGCCTGCGCGAGCTGTGCCAGCGCATCCACAGCCTGTACAGCAAGCACGATGTGGCGCGCCTGACCACCGACATCTATCTGTCCGATATGGAACCGGCGATGCGCCCGGCCGACGCCTTCGCCAAGATGGCGCACCGCGAGATCGAGCGCGTGCCGGTGGACCAGCTGGAAGGCCGCGTCACCGCGGTGCTGCTGACCCCGTACCCGCCGGGCATTCCGCTGCTGATCCCGGGCGAGCGCTTCAACAAGACCATCGTCGACTACCTGCGCTTCGCCCAGGCCTTCAACCGCGAGCTGCCGGGCTTCGAAACCGATGTCCACGGCCTGGTGGCGGTAGAGGTGCAGGACCGCAAGGTCTACTGCGTGGACTGCGTCAAACAGTAAGCGCGGTCATGACAAAGGCGGGAGCACAGCTCCCGCCTTTTCCGTTTCCCAAACCGTTGCCCAGTGCAGAACGCTATAGCTTGGTCGCCAGCCGGTTGCGGCCGGCCTCCTTGGCCCGATACAAGGCATCGTCCGCCCGCCCCAGGGCCTGCGCGGTATCATCGCCGGCGCGCAGCAGGGTCAGGCCGGCGGAGCAGGTATAGGCAAAGTCCACCGGCTCCGCCAACGGCCGCGATTCCGCCACCGCGGCCAAGATCGCCGTCACCATCAGCTCCGCCTCGCGCAAGGCCCGGTCGGGCATCAACAGCAGGAATTCCTCGCCGCCGAGCCGTCCCAACCCATCCTTGGGCTCCAGCATGGGCTGCACTCTCCGCACGAAATCGCGCAGCACCGTGTCGCCCGCCAAGTGGCCGTAACGATCATTGATCCGTTTGAAGTGATCGAGGTCCAGTATCCCCACCACGCAAGCGGGAGACTCCGCCGCCCGTGGCTGGCGCAATAGCCGCTCCAGCTGGCTCATGATGTGGGCGCGGTTGCTGATGCCCGTCAACGGGTCCGTCAACGCCGCCCGTTGGGCCGCATCGCGCGCGATGCGCAGCTCGCGCTCGTCCGCCCGCAAACTGGAAATATCGGAACAGACGCACAGCAGCCAGCCGTCGGCTTGCAGCGTTTCCGTCACCCAGATCCAGCGGCCGTCAGTCAAATCGGCCTCGAAAGTGCGGAACGGCTGCTTGCCGCGCCGCGAGCGGGCGGAAGCGATCCAGGCATCGATGTCGTCGGTGCGGATACAGCTGCCATGCCCACGCTCATAGCCGCGGCGCATCAATTGCTCCCAACTGAGACGCTCGTCCGGCGCCACGCCAAAGGTGCCGCAGAACGCCGCGTTGGCATAGCACAGCAGATCGCGCGGATTGAACAGCGCGATCAACAACTGGCTGTCCTGCGCCAAGGACAGCAAACGGCTGGCAATCTCCGTATCGCCACCAACATCGGCCATGGTTTAGCGCTCCTGAAAGTTTACGGGGACCGCAAACCAGTCCTCGCCGGAAGCAGACCCTGCCCTAACCATAGCCGAAACGCCGGCCGGCGCTCATTGCCGCGAAGCCGCCAGCAAACGCACGGCCAAGCCGCCGAACACGGTGGCCAGCAGATATTGCGGCCAAGGTCCGGCGCCGCCGCCGGACAAGGCCTTGCCCATGCGGCTGCTGGCCACGATCACCAGCGCATTGACGCAAAAAGCCACCCCGTTCAGCAGCGTGGCCAGCAGCATGATCTGCAGCGCCACCGGGCCGGCCTGCGGCTCGATGAATTGCGGAAACAGCGCCAGCACAAACAAGGCCATCTTGGGATTGAGCAGATTGGTGGTCAGCCCCTGCAGCGCGATGCGGCGCATAGACTGGCCTGCCGATGGGGCCGACGGCGAACGCAGCACGCCGTCGCTGCGCAATGTGGTCCAGGCCAGATACAGCAGGTAGACGGCCCCGGCGATGCGCACCGCGTCATAAGCCAGCGGCACCAGCACGAACAGCTGAGCCAGTCCCAGCGCCGCCAGCAGCGCATGGCAGTAAGTCCCGACCTGGATGCCGAACAGCGTGGCGAAACCGGCGCGCAGCCCCTGGCTGGCGCTGCGGCTGGCAATCAGCAACATGTCGGGACCGGGGGTCGCGGCTAACGCGAGGCAGGCCAGGGAGAACAGCAGCAGGGTAGACAAGGCAGGCATCGGTCATCACCGTCAATTAAGCAAGCCTTCATCGTAACACCCTCGCCGCAAACGCCATACCGCCAGCATGACGGCTACCAGCCATTCTCCAGCACGATATGGCCCGGCGCGTTCTGCCGCGTCATGCGGTAGCCCATCTTCATCAATTGGCGATGGGTGTCTTCCACCATCTTGGGGTTGCCGCACAGCATGAAACGGCTGTGCTCCGACGACATCTCGATGCCGGCGCGCGCCGCCAGCTCGCCGCTCTCCAGCAAGGCCGGGATGCGCTGATTCAGCATGCCGGCCGGCGCGGCGCGCGTCACCACCGGCAGATACTGCAACTTGTGGCCATGCTCCTGCCACAGCGGATGGGATCGCAGCGCGGCGATCTCGTCCTGGAATGACAGCTCCGCCGCCTCGCGCACGCAGTGCGCCAGCACAATGCGCTCGAAACGCCGCCAGACCTCCGGCTGCTGCAAAATGGACAGGTAGGGCGCGATGCCTGTGCCGGTGGCCAACAACCATAGATCTCGCCCATCCGGCAGCCTGTCCGCCTGGAAGAACCCCATCGCCCGCTTGTCCAGCATCATCTGATCGCCCGGCTGCAGCATGGCCAAGCGCGAGCTGAATTGCCCATCCGGCACCACGATGGAGTAAAAATCCAGACACTCGTCGTATTCGGCCGAACACATGGAATAGGCGCGCCACACCTGGCCGCCGCCCTCCAGCGGCAGACCCAGCCGGGCAAACTGGCCAGCGCTGAAGCGAAACGACTCAGGACGCGTGAGCCGGAAGCTGACCAGCTTGTCGGTCCAATGCTTCATGTCCGTAATGGTTTCGACGGTGTATTTCTGCTGAATCTCGGCTTCCAGGGCGGCATTCATCGCGAAATCCAATTGTTGAGTAATTTACTCAACAATTATGTACCCGAGCCGCCATCCTTGCCAAGCCAGGCATTCAACTGCGGATGCCGTCGCGCGGGAGGCAAGGCGCGCAAGGCTTCCTGCGGCATTAACAAGCCCCTAGGGGCTGTTGACGTTTTGTGAGCGGTCGCGCCGGGATGCGTTTTGCGACGAATCGAGGCGTTTCGCGCGCCGCATAGTCATTCTCTGCCAGCGCGGAACAACGAAGAGTCGGCGCGAAAGGCGCCCGGCCCTGCGGGTTTGGCCGCTTTGGGCCGGAAGCCGCGTTGTCCAGCCCTTGCATAGAATGACTATGCGTCGGACTGCGCGCCTTGCTTCCGGCCCAAATCGGCTCAAACGCGATCCACTCACCAAACGTCAACAGCCCCTAGCTCTCTCCACCAAAAAGCCTCATTCTATTCAGCGATCCGTTCATCACGAAAAGGACTAAATCATGACCATCGCACTGGCCCTGCATGGCGGCGCCGGCACGCTGCGCCGTCAAGACATGGGCGCCGAGCAGGAAAAGGCTTACCGGAAAGGTTTGGAACGCGCGCTGGATGCCGGCCATGCGCTACTGCTCGCCGGCGGCAGCGCGCTGGACGCGGTATGCGCCTGCGTCTGCGCGCTGGAAGACGATCCGCTGTTCAACGCTGGCCGCGGCTCGGTTTTCACGCTGGACGGCAAGCAGGAAATGGAAGCCGCGGTGATGGACGGCAGCCGCCAGGATGCCGGCAGCGTCACCGGACTCTCCCAGGTGCAGAATCCGGTGCTGCTGGCCCGCGCGGTGATGGAGCGCACGCCGCACGTGACGCTGGGCTTTGCGGCGGCCGAGGACTTCGCCCGCCGCATCGGCCAGCCCATGCAGCCGCCGGCCTACTTCCATACCGAGAAGCGCTGGCAGGCTCTGCAGCTGGAAATGGAAAGGCTGGCGCAGGGCGGCGGCGACGAAGACATCCCGGAAGACCGCAAGCACGGCACAGTCGGCGCCGTGGCGTTGGATGAACAAGGACGGCTGGCGGCAGCCACCTCCACCGGCGGGCGCACCGCCAAATGGCCGGGCCGCATCGGCGACACGCCGGTGATCGGCGCCGGCACCTGGGCCGACAGCCATTGCGCCGTGTCCGGCACCGGCCATGGCGAATACTTTGTCCGCGCAGCGGTAGGCCACGAGATCTCCGCCCGCATCCGCTACCTAGATGAAACGCTGGCAAGCGCCTGCGATGCCGTCGTGCACGGCCAATTGCTGAAGATGGGCGGCAGCGGCGGCGTAGTGGCGGTGGACCGTTGGGGCCGGGTGGCCTTGCCCTTCAATTGCGAAGGGATGTACCGCGCGGCGATCGACGGCGACGGCCGGCGCTTGATCGCCATCTATCACAACGAGGACTAGGGGCTGTTGACGTTTGGTGGGCGGTCGCGCCGGGATGCGTTTTGCGACGAATCGAGGCGTTTCGCGCGCCGCATAGTCATTCTCTGCCAGCGCGGAACAACGAAGAGTCGGCGCGAAAGGCACCCGGCCCTGCGGGTTTGGCCGCTTTGGGCCGGAAGCCGCGTTGCCCAGCCCTTGCATAGAATGACTATGCGTCGGACTGTGCGCCTTGCTTCCGGCACAAATCGGCTCAAACGCGATCCACTCACCAAACGTCAACAGCCCCTAGAAGCCCGGCTGGCTAGCGATAAGCCGCCTGCCACTCCGCCTGCAGCTGCGCCATCAGTTCGGCTACCGGCAATTCCCGCGCCTCGGCCACGCCCTCCCCGGCCCATAGCGACATCAAGTCGCTGCGGCCGGCCTGGGCCGCGGCGGCGCGCAGGGGGCCGGTCAGGGCATTCATGACGGGATAGGCCGGCAGCTGTTCCTGACAACGCGCCATGCCCCCGATGTAACGATTGGACAGGCCGCGCGCATAGCGGCCGGAAAAAGCGCGGGTCAAGCAGGTGTCGCCGGCTTTGGCCTGCGCCAGGGCCTGCTTCCAGGTGGCCGAGATGCCGGACTCGGGGCAACGCAGAAAAGCGGTGCCGAGTTGGCAAGCCTGCGCGCCGTGCCGCATCGCCGCGGCGATCTCCCGCCCGTTCATGATGCCGCCGGCGGCGATGACCGGCAGCGGCAGATTCTGCGCCAGCTCGTACACCAAGGACAGCATGGGCCGCAGCGACTGCGGCTGCTCGCCGATGAAAGTGCCGCGATGGCCGCCAGCCTCGCGTCCCTGGGCGCACACCGCGTCGGCGCCGGCTTCCGCCCAGGCCAAACCCTCGGCCAGATTGGTCGCGGTGCCGATCACCAGGATGTTTTCGGCCTGCAGCGCGCGCACCTGTTCCGGCGTCAGGATGCCGAAAGTAAAACTGGCCACAGCCGGGCGCGCCGCCAGCAACGCCTGCCATTGCGCCTCGAACGGCTGGCAGAAGCGCTCAGGCGCCGTCGGCGCGGCCAGGCCCAGTTCCGCATGCCACGGTCGCAACATGCTGAGCACCGCCTCCAGCTCCGCCGCGCTCGGCGCAGGATCGTTCTGTATGAACAGATTGATGCCGAACGGCTGGCGCGTGCGCGCCCGGATGCGCGCCGCCTCCTGCCGGATCTGCTCCGGCGACAGCATCGCGGCGGCCAGAAAACCCAGGCCGCCGGCCTCGCAGACGGCAGACACCAGTTGCGGCGTGGTCGCGCCGCCGGCCATCGGCGCCTGTATCACCGGCAATTTCAGCTGCAATCGTTGCCACAAGACTGGTGGCATGCTGTTCTCCTTAAAGGCAACCGCAGCCAGCGCTGCGCTTACTCGCGCAGCGCCTGCTCCAGATCCGCCAGAATGTCTTCTATGTCTTCGATGCCGATGGACAAGCGCAAGCCGCCTTCCACGATGCCCAACTCCGCCTTGCGCTCGGCCGGCATGCTGCCGTGCGACATGGTGTAGCTGTGATTGACCAGCGACTCCACCCCGCCCAGCGATTCCGCCAAGGCGAACAGTTGCAGGCGCTGCGCGAAACGGTTCGCCGCTTCCCGGCTGTCGTCGCGCAGCTTGATGCTGATGATGCCGCCGTAACGCTTCATCTGCCGCTTGGCCAGCTCGTGGTCCGGATGCGCCGGCAAGCCCGGGTAGAACACCTTGGCCACCGCGGCATGGCGGCTCAGAAAATCCGCCACGCGCTCGGCGTTGTCGCAATGCCGCTCCATGCGCAAGGCCAGCGTCTTGATGCCGCGCAGCGTCAGGAAACAATCCTGCGGCCCCGGCACGGCGCCGGCCGCGTTCTGCACAAAGCGGATATCCTGATAAAGCTTGTCGTCGCTGACCGCCACCAAGCCCAACAGCACGTCGGAGTGGCCGCCCAGATATTTGGTGGCGGAGTGGACCACGATGTCGGCGCCCAAGGCCAGCGGCCGCTGCAGATACGGCGTGGCGAACGTATTATCCACCGCCACCTTTACATTATGACGATGCGCTACGGCTGACAATGCTGTGATATCGACCAGGCCCAACAGCGGATTGGTGGGCGACTCCAGCCACAGTAGCCGGGTAGCCGGCGTGATGGCGGATTCCAGCCGATGGGGATTGGACAGATCGACAAAGCGCACCTTGATGCCGGCCGGCTCCATCACCTGCGTCAGCAAGCGATAAGCGCCGCCATACAGGTCCGCCAGCGCGACGACTTCGTCGCCGGGCTTGAGGCAGCCGCGCAGCACCGCGTCTATCGCCGCCATGCCGCTGGAAAAAGCCAGCCCATGACGGGCCTCCTCCAGGCTGGCCAGGCAATCCTCCAGCGCGCTGCGCGTCGGATTCCCGCTGCGGGCATAAACGTAGGGCATCGCCTCGCCGACATGGTCGTAGGCGAATACGGAAGTCTGGTACAGCGGCGGCATTACCGAACGGTTATGTCCGGCATTGTCGTAACCGACATGGATGGCGCGCGTGGAAAATTTCACAAAAACTCCTCAAAATCATTAACTTGCATGGATCGTCCAACAATCCCACCGAAACCAACGGCAAATCATGCATTTGCCATGCCCATTGCATCGACAGTCCGCCATTTCAACGCAATTGCGAGCAAATATCGGCAATTTGAGCTGATCTACGCCAACTCGGCGCGGATTTTTACTTTACATCGACACGCTTTAGGACTATTTTGCACCGTTTCGCATTTAAACTATCGTTTGCATGAAGCTAGAACGCGTTTTTGACATACTGTCCCATCAGCTCGGGAACTACCCGCGCACCGACTGCCTGGCGGCCAAAGCCGGCAAGACGTGGCGGCAGCTGTCCACCAGCGAAGTACGGGACTCCGTCAACCGCGTCAGCCTGGGCTTGCTGGAACTGGGCATAGGCCGCGGCGACAAGGTGGCGATCGCAGCCGACAACAGCATCGAATGGGTGCTGACCGATATCGCGCTGCAACAGATCGGCGCCGTCAGCGTCCCGCTGTATCCCACCATCACCCTGGATGATGCACGCTATATCCTGACGCATGCAGAGGTCAAGCTGGCCTTCGCCGGCAGTGCTGCATTGCAACGAAAACTGTACGAGGCGCTGGGCAAGCTGTCCTGCCCGATCTACGGCCTGGCGGACATCGATGGCGTGCCGTCGTGGCGAGAGATCGCCGAATTGGCGCGCCCCGAGCGGATGGCGGAACTGGATGCTCTGCGCGGCGCCGTTCGCGCCGACGACGTCTACACCATCATTTACACCTCCGGCACCACCGGCCGCTCCAAAGGCGTCATGCTGACCCACCGCAACGTGCTGAGCACGGTGGTGGCCACCGCCGCTTTCACCGGCCTGCCGCAGGGCCGCTGCCGCGCCCTGAGTTTCCTGCCGCTGTCGCACATCTTTGAGCGCGCCGGCGTGTTCTACTACCTGTACAGTGGCACCGGTATCTATTTCAGCAGCGTGGAATGCCTGTCGTCGGCATTGGCCGACATCAAGCCGCATACCTTCAGCGCCGTGCCGCGCGTGCTGGAGAAGGTGCACGAGAAGCTGGTGGGCAAGGCTCGCGACCTGACCGGCGCCAAGCGCCGCATCTATCAATGGGCGCTGGCGCGCGCCGAGGCCTTCGAGCCGAATCGCCGCGCCTCCCCGCTGCAAGCCCTCCAGCACGCGCTGGCCGACAGACTGGTCTACAGCAAATGGCGCGCGGCGATGGGCGGCGAACTGATCTCCATCAACGTCGGCTCCGCCGCGCTGCAGCCGCGCCTGGCGCGGATGTTCTGGGCGGCCGGCATCGCGGTGGCCGAAGGCTACGGCATGACCGAAAGCTCGCCGGTGATCTCCGCCAATCCGTTCACCGCCAAGGGCGTGCGCATTGGCAGCGTCGGCCTCCCTTTGCCCGGCGTGGAAGTGCGCTTGGCCGATGACGGCGAAATTCTAGTGCGCGGCGACAACGTGATGACCGGCTACTACAAGGAACCAGAGCAAACCGCCGAGGCGCTGCGCGACGGCTGGCTGCACACCGGCGATATCGGCGTGCTGGAAAACGGCTACCTGCGCATCACCGACCGCAAGAAGGAAATGTTCAAAACCAGCAATGGCAAGTACATTGCCCCCCAGGCGCTGGAGAACAAGCTGAAGGAATCGGCCTTCATCGACCAGATCATGGTGGTCGGCGACGGTCAGAAGTATGCCGCCGCGCTGATCGTGCCCTTGTACGAGAAGTTGAAGGAATGGTGCGCCGAGCACGGCATCGCCTACACCAACGACAGCGAGATGAGCCGCCACCCCAAGGTGGTGGAGCTGATCGACCGCGAGATCAAGCGCTTCAACCGCTGCTTTGGCAGCTGGGAGCACATCAAGAAATTCTCGCTGCTGGACAAGCCCTGGTGCGTGGATGCCGGCGAACTGGCGCCGACTCTGAAACTGCGGCGCAAAGTCATCGCCGAACGTTGCCGCGCCATGATAGACGGCATGTACGGCATGCCGGAGCCGGCCTAAAGCAAAAGCCCCGAATCTCGGGGCTTTTTTCTTAATGCATCACCGCCTCAGCGCTGGTGCGCCAGATTGAGCCGATTCTCCACATGGCGCTGCAAGCGCTCGAACAACGCGCTCAGCGCCCAGTAGATGGCCGCGGCGGCCAGGTAAAGCGGCAGCGGCTGAAAGGTCTGGGCGATCACCTCTTTCGTCGCCAGCATCAGCTCGGTGACGGTGATCACCGACACCAAAGAGGTATCCTTGATCAGCGAGATCAGGCTGTTGGACAAGCTGGGCACGGACAAGCGCAGCGCCTGCGGCGCGATGATGTGGCGCATGGTCTGCCACCAGGTGAAGCCTAGCGAAAACGCCGCCTCCCACTGGCCTTTGGCCACCCCGGCGATGCCGCCGCGCAAGCTTTCCGACAGGTAGGCGGCGACGTTCAGCGTCAGCGCCAGCACGCCGGCCGGCACCGGGTCCAGCTCCAGGCCCACGCCGGGCAGGCCGTAGTAGATGACGAAAATCTGCACCAGGAGCGGCGTGCCGCGCATCGCGCTGACGTAAAACGCCGCCAGCTGCGACAGCAGCGGCACCCTGGCTACCCGCACCATCGCCACCGCAAAACCCAGCATCAGACCTAGCGCCATCGCCACCACGGCAAACAGCACGGTATGCCAAGCGCCCTTCAGCAGCACCGGCAGCGCCGCCTCGAACAGAGCCATCCAATCGCTCATGCCATCCCTTCCATAAAAGCGACGCCCCCGCTGCGCAGGGGCATCTCATCCATCCTGATCCCGCTACGGAATTACAGCTTGGCCACCGTAGGCGCCTTAGAAACATCGATGCCGAACCATTTCAGCGAGATTTTCTTGAACGTGCCATCGGCCTTCATTCCGCTCAGCGCCTGATCGATCGCCGCCTTGAATTGCGGATTGCCCTTGGCGAACGGAATCGCCATCGTCGCCACCTCCCCCACCGGGGCGCCGGCCTTCAGCGGCAGTTTAGCCTGCTTGATGGCGAACGGAATCAACAGGCTGTCGTTCAGCGCCGCGTCCAAACGACCGGTAGCCAGGTCCTGCAGGTATTCCGGCGCGCCCGGATACGTCTTCACCTGCACGCCTGCCACCGCCTTGGCCATATCCGCATAGTTGCTGCCCTGGCCGACGCCCAGCTTTTTGCCGTTCAAATCGGTCAGGCTCTTGAAGTTGCGCGTTTCGCTCTTGCGCACGATCAGCTGCGCGCTGGAATAGATATACGGCTGGCTGAAATCGAACACGGCCTTGCGCTGCGGCGTCAGCCCCACCTGGTTGACCACGATGTCGAATTTGCCGCTTTGCAGACCGGCCAACAGGCCGCTCCATTCCGCCGTGGTGAATTCCGGTTTGACCTGCATCCGGCGGGCGATCTCGCTGGCGATTTCAACGTCGAACCCGGTCAACTGCTGCTTGGCGTCCTTGAAGTTGAACGGCGGGTAAGTCCCTTCCAATGCGATTTTCAATGTGCCACGCTGTTTGACGACATCCAGCAGATCTGTGGCCATCGCGGCAGGCATGGCGAGCAGGACAAGTAAAGCAGTAAGAAGCTGTCGAATATTCATATAACAATTTTTTATTTAGAATTTAAAAAATATTAAAATGAAGAATATCAGACTTCTCTGACTTACAGCAAGCCTGCGCTCTCAAAAGAAAAACCCACTGCATGCAGTGGGTGCTATTGAAATCATCAGCCTCAGGCTTTGGCAAGCTCAGCTTGCCGCTGACGCCGCCATTGCAGGATCAGGCAAAGGCAGCTAGTTAGAATCAAACCCGCCAAGGCGCTCAGCGCAACCATCAGGCTGCGCTTGGGACTCGCCTTCTCCAATGGCGTCACCGCAGGCAGCACAACCTGCACATCCTGCGCGGCCTGCAACTCCGCCACTCGAACCTGCCGCTGCAATTCATCGGCCAAAGCGCGGTTGAAGTAGAAATCGCGCAATAACTTCAACTGCTCGCCCGGCAGCTTATACAGGCTGGAGTTGCCCTTTTCCAGCTCGGCCCGCAATTGCAGCAGATTGCCCATCAGGCTGTCTTTTTCGCCCAGCGCGTATTGCGCATCGAGCGAGGCGAAACCGATCAGGATTTGCTCGGCATTGCCATCCAGACTAAGCCGATTGCGCAAACCCATTTTCTCAATCGCGCCTGCGTCGTTCTCCAGCTCCTTGCGCGCGATGTCCAGCCGGCCGCGCAACACGAACAAACGCTTGCTTTGCTCGGTGGCATGGCTATCCAGAATCTGCTGCCGCACTATGGCTGCCAGCGCGCCGGCAATGCTTGCGGCCAGCTCTGGATCCTGATCCCGCACGCTCAGCTCCAATAAACCGTCCTTGGTAGCCGACGCTTTCACCCGATTCAGCAATTCAAGCTTGGCTTCCCTATTGCCCTCAACTCGATAGCGCTTTTGCAGATCGAAACGGTCCACCAGTCCATCCAGCGTCGTCGCGCTCTGCGCAATGGCAATCCCGCCTTGTGCGCCGACCGGCGCCGGAATCGACAACAGCGTTTTACTCTCGTATTGATTCGGCATCTGCAAGGCGATCACTCCCGCAATCACGGCAAAAACCAACATCCCGCTCAACAACCAGCGATGCCAGATACAGACAAACGCCCAAATCTGGGCCAGATCCAATTCATCTTCCCGATCTTGCAAAATATTTTCCCCAAGCTGAAGCAATCATTTTCAAGCAACTATCTTAGTTTATTATATTTCCATCTAATGCTACTTTGCAGTTCTAGCTAACCCAATCCATTTTCCTGGCTGACTTGGTAAAATAGCCGCATTTCCATGCGGCTATTTCCAATTAAATCTTACAACGATGTTTAGACATTGAACAGGAAGTTCATCACATCGCCATCCTGCACGACGTATTCCTTGCCTTCCGCCCGCATCTTGCCAGCCTCTTTGGCCTTGGCTTCGCCGCCGTAGGCGATGAAGTCTGCGTAGGCGATGGTCTGGGCGCGGATGAAGCCGCGTTCGAAGTCGGTGTGGATGACGCCGGCCGCTTGCGGCGCCGTGTCGCCGATATGGATGGTCCAGGCGCGCACTTCCTTGACGCCGGCAGTGAAGTAAGTCTGCAGGCCCAACAGCTTGTAGCCGGCGCGGATCAGCCTGTCCAGGCCAGGCTCGTCCAGGCCCAGCGTTTCCAGGAACTCGGCCTTGTCGGCGTCTTCGAGTTCGGCGATTTCAGATTCGATGGCCGCGCACAGCGCGACGACCGGCGCGCCTTCTTTGGCCGCGTATTCTTCCACCTTGGCCAGCAGCGGATTGTTGCTGAAACCGTCTTCCGCCACGTTGGCCACATACATGGCCGGCTTGATGGTCAGCAGGCACAAGGGCTTGATCAGCGCCTTTTCTTCATCGGACAGGCCCAGCGAACGCGCCGGCTTGCCTTCGTTCAGGTGCGGCACCAGCTTGTCCAGCACCGCGATCAGCGCGCGGGCGTCCTTATCGCCGGACTTGGCCTTCTTGCCCTCGCGGGTGATGGCTTTTTCCACGGCGGACAGGTCGGCCAGCGCCAGCTCGGTCAGGATGGTCTCGATGTCGGCGATCGGGTCCACCTTGCCGGCGACGTGCACGATATTGTCGTCGTCGAAGCAGCGCACCACATTGACGATGGCGTCGGTCTCGCGGATGTTGGCCAGGAACTGGTTGCCCAGACCTTCGCCCTTGGAGGCGCCGGCCACCAGGCCGGCGATGTCGACGAACTCGACGATGGCCGGCTGGATTTTCTGCGGATTGATGATCTTGGCCAGTTCGGCCAGACGATGATCCGGCACCTCGACGATGCCGACATTCGGCTCGATGGTGCAGAACGGGTAGTTGGCGGCTTCGATGCCGGCCTTGGTCAGCGCGTTGAACAGGGTGGACTTGCCGACATTGGGCAAACCGACGATACCGCATTTCAGACTCATGGCTGTCTTCCTAGAATTTCTATTTCAATCCATTATGGCGGCGGCCCGGCGGACCGCCAGCCCGCAATCACTTCGCTTCGGTGTGCAGCGCCTTCATCGCCTCGGCCATCTTGCCGGCGATGGCGCGCGGCAGTTCGCGCAAGGCGGCCAGGATGGCCTCGTCCAGCGCCTGCTGCTCCTCGGCGCGCGGCTTCTTCAACACGAAGTTGGCCACTTCTTTCTTGTCGCCAGGGTGGCCGATGCCGAGCCGCAAGCGCCAAAAGGCCGGCGAGCTGAGCCGCGCCGCGATGTCCTTCAAGCCGTTGTGGCCGCCATGGCCGCCGCCCTGCTTGAAACGGGCGACGCCAGGCGCAAGATCCAGCTCATCGTGGACCACCAGAATCTCGTCCGGCAGTATCTTGTAGAAATGGGCCAGCGCCAGCACGGCTTGGCCGGACAGATTCATATACGTCATCGGCTTCAACAGCCAGACGTCCTGACCTTCGATCTGGATTCTGGCGACGTCGCCATGAAACTTGCCTTCGTTGCGCCAGTTGCCCTTGAACTGCCAGCACAGCTCGTCCACCAGCCAGAAGCCGGCGTTGTGGCGCGTCTTTTCGTATTCGGGGCCTGGGTTGCCCAGGCCAACAATCAGGCGGATGCCGGACATGTCGTCATTCCAAATTAAAAAGCCCGCTGCCCGCCACATGGGCGCACAACGGGCTCTTCACCGTTACCGCCAGGCGGCACGGCAGCAGGGATTACACACGAGCGAAGTCGATGTGCAGCACTTGCTGTTTGTACGGGTGCATTTGGAACGCGGCAACCTTAACCTGTTCCTTCTGGCCATCGATCACCAGATCCAGCACGGAGGTGTGGAAATCTTCGTGCTTGACGGCGTGGTAGATGGTGTTGTGGTCCAGTTCCAGGGAAACGGCTTCCTTGCCAGCGCCGTATACCACGGCCGGCAGTTTGCCAGCGTGACGCAGGCGGCGGCTCGCACCCGTACCCAGATCAGCACGCTTGGCAGCAATCAGTTCGTAAGACATATCAAAACTCCAGTTTCAGATTAAAAGCACCCGGCCCGCCGCGACCAGCAGGCCCGATGTTTACGGCAGGCAAGCGCCCGTCGCAACCAGTTCCTCATTGAAGAGGTAGGACACCGATTCTTCGTTGTTGATGCGGCGCAGCGTCTCGGCCAGCAAGCCGGCGATGGAGGCCACCCGGATATTCGGGCAGGCCTTGGCCGCGGCGGTTAACGGGATGGTGTCGGTCACCACCACCATATCGATGTCGGAATTCTTGATGCGATCCACCGCCTGACCGGAGAAGATAGGGTGGGTCGCATAGGCCAGCACGCGCTCGGCGCCGCGCTCCTTCAACGCGCTGGCGGCCTTGCACAGCGTGTTGGCGGTGTCGATCATGTCGTCGACGATCAGACAGGTGCGGCCCGACACGTCGCCGATGATGTTCATCACTTCGGCCACATTGGCCTTCGGGCGGCGCTTGTCGATGATCGCCAGATCGGTATTCAGGGCCTTGGCCACCGCGCGGGCGCGGACCACGCCGCCCACGTCCGGGCTGACCACGATCAGGTCGTCGAAGCGCTGGGCGCGGATGTCCTTCAGCAACACCGGGGTGGCGTAAACGTTGTCCACCGGAATGTCGAAGAAGCCTTGAATCTGGTCGGCATGCAAATCGACGGTCAGCACGCGGTCGATGCCGGCGCTGGTCAGCATATTGGCCACCAGCTTGGCCGAGATCGGCACCCGGGCGGAACGCGGACGGCGATCCTGGCGGGCGTAGCCGAAGTAAGGAATCGCCGCGGTGATCCGGCCGGCGGAGGCGCGCTTCAGCGCGTCGGCCATCGTCAGGATTTCCATCAGATTGTCGTTGGTCGGGGCGCAGGTCGATTGCAGAATGAAAACGTCGCGGCCGCGCACGTTTTCCAGCAATTCCACCGCCACCTCGCCATCGCTGAACTTGCCGACATCGGCGCGTCCCAACGAGATATCCAAATGTTTGACTACGTTCTGAGCAAGTTCCGGATTAGCCGTACCGGTAAATACCATCAAACTGTCGTATGCCGCCATGATTCGCTTTGCCTTAGCTGGATAAAGAAAAAGCGTGTAAGGCATTCTTACACGCTTTTTTCATGCTCTCTCTTATTTGGAGAAAGTCCTGGCTGGGGAGGTAGGGATCGAACCTACGAATGCCGGAATCAAAATCCGGTGCCTTACCACTTGGCGACTCCCCAGTAACCTTATTCAGCGCTGTCGAACAGGGGATGGACGTCAAGTCCTTCAGCAACAAATCCCTGATATTTTTCCGACAACACTCGGTAAACTTTATCGGCTTCGTCTTTCGACTGAAACTCCAAGAACACACAGGCTCCGGAGCCGGTCATCAGCGGCGAACCATATTTTCTCAGTTCGCTCAGTACTTCATTCACCGCTGGAAACATTCTCGTTACAACGTCTTGCAGATCATTTCTGCGTTGCTGCGTTGTTTCGAGGCTTCGCATTATGCCGAGGCGACCAAGGCCTGTCAACATGCCCTGCGAAAAATTTCGGAATATCGCGGCGGTGGGCACATGCACCTGTGGGTGAATTACCAAATACCAGGCCGGCTTCAAAGAAACCGGCTCCAGGACCTCGCCGACGCCGGTCGCCAACGCGCTGCGGCCGAAGATGAAAACCGGCACGTCCGCGCCCAGCCGCAAGCCGAGCTGTTGCAGCCGCTCGCGCGGCCAATTCAAGCGCCACAGCCGATTCAAGGCGATCAATACCGTGGCGGCGTCGGAGCTGCCGCCGCCAAGGCCGCCACCCATCGGCGTGCGCTTTTCCAGCTTGATGCTGGCGCCCAGGGCGCAACCGCTTTCGCGCTGCAGCAGCTTGGCCGCTCGCACCGTCAGGTCCTGCTCCGGCGGCACGCCGTCGGTCGGCGTCAACAGCTCGATCTCGCCATCGTCGCGCACCGCCAGATGCAAGGTGTCGCCAAAATCGACGAAACGGAACACCGTTTCCAACAGGTGGTAGCCGTCGGGCCGCTTGCCCACCACGTGCAACAATAAATTGAGCTTGGCGGGCGCCGGGAAGGAATGAAACGCTTGCTGCATATCGGTCTTGAATCTGTATCTGAATGGGTATCTAGCGGGTGGGCGACAGAACGGCTCACTGCCAGCTCTGCACCACCACTTTGACGGTCAGGCCATCGCGCTGCATTTCCACCCGCTTGGGGTGCTGGCTATCGACATCGGCGTCGCGCACGAATTGGATGCGCCAGCCCTGCTGCTCCAGGCTGCCGTCGGCGTCGAGACGGCTGGGCAGATTCGGCGCCGGCAGGCCGCGTATCCACCATGCCAGATTGGAAAGCGGCAGCGGCCAGCCCATCACTTGCCGGGTCAGGCTTTCCACGTCGTCGGCCTGCCAGCGCTTGCCATCCGCCAACAGGACCACGCCAGCGCCGTCGCGCAGCACCTTGGCCACGGTATTGCCCAGCGGCGAGTTGATCGCCACCTCGTCGCGCGGCGGCTGATGCTGCCAGTCGAAATTGGCAACATGGCCCTTGCCGTCCAGATTGGCCGAGAGCCTGCCGCTGACGCTGAACGGCGCATCGATGGCGGCGGACGCTGACGGGGCGGCGCGGAACGGCGCTTCGCGGCTGGCGCAGGCGGTCAGCAGCGCGGCCAGCAGCGCGCAGGCCAGCCATTTCATCGCTTGGCCCCCAGCCGCCGCATGGTCTCGGTGATCACTTCATGGTCCGGGTGCGCCGCCAGTTCCTTCTCCCACAGCTGCAGCGCCTCGTCGCGCCGGCCCTGGCGCCACAGCACCTCGCCCAAGTGGGCCGCCACTTCGGGATCGGGCATGGCGTGGTAGGCTTTTTCCAGATACTTGCGCGCCGCATCCAGCTTGCCTTGCTTGTACAGCACCCAACCCATGCTGTCCTGGATCACCGCATTGTCCGGCTCCGACTTCAAGGCCTTGTCGATATAGCCATAGGCCTCATGGTAGCGGGTGGTGCGATTGGCCAGCGTGTAACCCAGCGCGTTCAGCGCCTGGGTATCGCCCGGCTTGTCCTTGAGAATCAGACGCAGATCGCGCTCGGCGTTGCCGGCATTGCCCAGCATGTCCGACACCAGCGAACGCTCGTACAACAGCTCGATGGAACGCGGTTGGCGGCGCAGCGCCTGGGTCAACAGCTCATACGCGCGTTGCGGCTGCTTGGCCTCGCGCGCCAGTTGCGACTGCAACAGCACCACCGACACTTTTTCCTGGTCCGTGCTGCCCAGCAGGCTCAAACGGCCCAAGGCTTCATCGAGCTGGCCCTCGCCAGCCTCCAGCAGCGCCAGCCGCGACTGCGCCGGCAGATACTGCTGGCCAGGCCCGACCTGGCGATACCAGTTGGCGGCGCGCGCCGCGTCGTGGTCGTCTTCGGCGATCTGGCCCAGGGTGAAGCGGACAAAATCCGGTTCCGGGTGGCGCTGCGCCAACGCATGCTCCAGGCGATCCGACGCGGTTTTCAGATCGCGCATCTGATAGGCCAGCAACCCCGTGGCGTACAACAGGTCCGGATTATCCGGATAATCTTTCAATAGCGCTTCAAACGCCGCGCGCGCCTCGACAAAGCGCTTGGCGCCGACCAGCAGCCGCGGATAAGCCATCTGCAGTTCCAGGCTGGCTTGCGGCCGACGCGCCAGTTCGCGCTGCAGGAAAACGGCCGCTTGGTTCATGTCCTGCCGCCGCAAACGATCCACCTGCCAGGCAACCGGCAAGTCCCACTGCGGGGCGATCTGGGCCAGGCGGTCGAACTCGCGGTCCACCGCGGCCTTGTCGCCATTATCCGCCGCCGCGGCCAGCACGGCGAAGCGCGCTTCCGGCAGGTTGGGATACTGGGCGGCCAGCTCGCTGACCATCTGATAGGCGCGGGCCGAGCCGCCGTCCGGCCGCGTGCTCAACCTGGCCAATTGCACGAAGATGGCCGGCGCGCGCGCGGGTTCGCGCCGCAGCAGCTCCTCGGCCAGCGGTTTGCTCTCGGACAGATCGCCGCTGCGCATCAGCGTGACGAACAACTGCTCGCGGGCCGGCAGAGAGTCGGGATCGAGTTCTATCCACAAGCGCAAGGCCGAGGCCGCCTCTTTCAACTGACCGGACAGCAGACAGAACTCGGCGGCGCGCTGCGCCAACCGCGGGTCACGCGTCTGGCGGGCAAGATCGAGATAAGTCAGGCCGGCCGAGCCGGCGGCGCCGCGCTGGGCGGCGATCTCCCCGGCCAATACGCCATAAAAGATTTCCGGCGTCAGCTCCACTTTCGGCAGCGCGGCATCCGCCGACTTGGCGGCGTCATCCGGGCTGGCGTTGTCATCGCCGGCGGCATTCTGCTGCACCGGAGGTACCGACGGCGCGTTAGGCTTGACGCTGGCGCATGCCGCCAGCAGCAGCGCCAGCAGCAATGGAAGGGTTCGTTTCAGCGGTTTCATTCGCATGGAGTCTAAGATGCCTGCTCAAAGCCTGTTGAACGCGTAGAATAGCATGTCCGGTTTTTATGTTTGCACCATTTACCGATTCGCATTGAAGACCATGCCCGAACTGCCAGAAGTCGAAACCACCCGTCGCGGCGTCGAGCCGCATCTCGCCGGCCGCACCTTGCGCGGCGCCGTCGTGCGCAACCCCTCGCTGCGCTGGCCGGTGCCGCCCGATCTTGCCGAGCGCCTCGCCGGCGAGACCGTGCTGGCGGTGCGCAGACGCGCCAAATACCTGCTGCTGGAATGCCAAAGCGGCACCTTGCTGATTCACCTAGGCATGTCCGGCAGCCTTCGGGTCATGGCGTCCGGCGCGCCGGCGCAAAAGCACGACCACGTGGACCTGCTGCTGGACGGCCAGCTGCTGCGCTATCGCGATCCGCGGCGCTTCGGCGCCATGCTGTGGCATGTCGGGCCGATCGAGCTGCACCCGCTATTGAAAGACCTGGGGCCTGAGCCCTTGTCCGACGCCTTCGACGGCGCCGCGCTGTTCGAGGCCATCCGGCGCCGCAGCAGCGCCATCAAGCTGGCCATCATGGACAATCACGTGGTGGTCGGCGTCGGCAATATCTACGCCAATGAGTCGCTGTTTTACGCCGGCATCGCACCGATGCGTCCGGCCAACTCGCTCACGCGCGCCGAATGCGACCTGCTGGCGGCAGAAATCCGCGCCGTGCTGCGGCGGGCAATCGATGCCGGCGGCAGCACCTTGCGCGATTTCGTCGACAGCGAGGGCAAGCCCGGCTACTTCCAGCAAAGCTATATGGTGTACGACCGCCAGGAGGCGCCGTGCCGCCGTTGCGGCACCCCCATCCGTCATATCCGCCAGGGACAGCGCAGCTCTTACTATTGCCCGCTGTGCCAGCCGTGATAGAGTGGCGGCCTGTCATCATTCAGACTCGAAATCTTAAAAAAACCTTGAAGTCATCCGCTACCACCTCAGTCGCCACTCGCTGCGGCCGCGTTTTGCGCCTGCTTGGCCATCTTGCCGTAGGCGTGTTCATCATCGCGACCCGCTATTCCCGGCTGGCGCAGGCCGAGCGCGCGGTCGTCACTCGCCGCTGGGCGCAGCACGCGCTGAAGATACTCGGCGTCAGCATCAAGGTTCAGGGCATCAACCCCGGCTTTTACCCGCCCAATACACTGCTGGTGGCCAATCATGTGTCCTGGCTGGACATCATCGCGCTGAACAGCTGCACCGTATCGCGCTTTGTCGCCAAACGGGAGATTCGGGATTGGCCGCTGATCGGCTGGCTGGCCTATGTCGCCGGCACGTTGTTCATTGATCGCGGCAACCGCCGCGACGCCAGCCGCGTCAATCAGATTCTGGCCGACGCGATGCAGAACGGCGGCTGCATGGCCGTATTCCCGGAAGCCACCACCTCGGATGGCAGCGGCCTGTTGCCGTTCAAGGCCTCCTTGTTCGAGGCGGCCCTGCTGGCGGGCGGCACGGTGCAGCCGGTCTCGCTGCGCTATCAGCGCCCGGATGGCAGCCTGCTGCTGGAGGCGGCCTATATCGATGAGATTTCCCTGCTGCAAAGCATGGGAAAGGTACTGTCCGTCCCCGAAATCGAGATCGAAATCTGCTACGGCAAGCCGTTGAAGGCCGGCGATGCCGGCCTGGACAACCGCTTTCTGCTGGCCGAGGCCGCCCGCGCAGAGGTTGCGCGCGGTTTGCGTTTGGCGCTGGAGGGCCCGGCCGCGACGGCTGGCCAGACCGCCAGCGAAACCGGCGTCTGAGCCAGCCCTATTTACCCGCCGCCAGCGCGACTTCCCGGTACGCCTCGCACGGGAGGGAAAACAGCTGGCGGTCGTCCAGCCGCAGCGCGGACAGGCTGCCGCCCCACAGGCAGCCGGAGTCTATCGCCAGAATATCCTCGTCCAGATGCAGGCCCAGCGCCGACCAGTGCCCGCACACAATCGGTGTGCCACCATGGCGGCGGCCCGGCGCCTCGAACCACGGCACCAGATTGGACGGCGCGCCGTCCAACTCGCCCTTGTAACTCAGATCGATCTCGCCATCGCGGGTCAAAAAACGCATGCGGGTCATCACGTTGACGATGATGCGCAGCCGGTCCACGCCTTTCAGATCGTCGCTCCAGCGCGTCGGCTTGTTGCCGTACAGGCGGCCCAGGAATTCCCGATATCGATTGCTGGCCAGGCCGAACTCCACTTCCTCGGCCAAACGCAGCGCCTTGGAAATGGTCCACTCCGGCAGCAAGCCCGCGTGCACCATGGCATAGCCATGCCCCTCCAGCATCAGCGGCTGGCAGCGCAGCCAGTCCAGCAGGACCTTGCCATCAGCGGCGTTCAGAATATCCTCGATGGTGTCGTCGCGATGCAGCTTGCCGAACCCCTCCGACACCGCCAGCAGATGCAGGTCATGATTGCCCAGCACCATCTCCACATGATCCTGGTGGTGGAATACCCAGCGCAGCACATCCAACGACTGCGGGCCGCGATTGACCAAGTCGCCGGTCAACCACAAGGTGTCTTTGCCAGGATTGAAATCGATCAGGCGCAGCAGCTTCTGAAAAGGAGCGAAGCAACCCTGGATATCGCCGATTGCATAGATGGCCATTATTATTTCCTTGTGAAGCGGATCGAGGACGATCCCATCCGCGTTTAAGCCATGATACCCCATGCTACAATGCACGGCCTCGATTACCGAATTGCTACGCCCGTCCGGGCCATACCGCCATGTCCGCTCCCCTGCTCAACCCGCCGCAACGCGCGGCCATTCATTACCTAGACGGCCCGCTGCTGGTGCTGGCGGGCGCGGGCTCCGGCAAGACCCGGGTCATCACCTACAAGATCGCGCATCTGGTTCGGCAGGGCGGCATCCCGGCGCGGCACATCGCGGCCATCACCTTCACCAACAAGGCGGCGCGCGAGATGCTGGAACGCGTGGGCAAGCTGATGACCTCGGCCGAGATCCGCGGCATCACCGTCTCCACCTTCCACTCACTGGGGATGCACATTCTCAGACAGGAGGCGCCACATCTCGGTTATAAGCCGCAATTCTCCATTTTGGACTCCTACGATGCCGGCAAGATCATCGCCGACATCCTGAACACCACGTCCAAGGACGAGATCCGCAAGGTGCAGAGCCAGATCTCGCTATGGAAGAACGACCTGAAAACGCCGGACGACATGCTGCTGGCGGCTCAAGACCAGTGGGAAAGCGTTTGCGCCAAGACTTATCTCGCCTACCAGGACACATTGACGGCTTATCAGGCGATGGACTTCGACGACCTGATCCGGCTGCCGGTGCAGCTGTTCCGCGAACATCCGGAAGTGCTGCTCAAATGGCAGGGCAAGCTGCGCTACCTGCTGATCGACGAATACCAGGACACCAACACCTGCCAATACCAGCTGGTGAAGTTGCTGACCGGCGTGCGCGGCCTGTTTACCGCGGTAGGAGACGACGACCAGTCCATCTACGCCTGGCGCGGCGCCAATATGGAAAACCTGCGCCTGTTGCAGCAGGACTTCCCGCAGCTCAAGGTGATCAAGCTGGAGCAGAACTACCGCTCCACGGCCCGCATCCTGCGCGCCGCCAACAGCGTGATCTCCAACAATCCGAAATTGTTCGAGAAGCAGCTGTGGAGCGAACTGGGCCTGGGCGAACCGATACACGTGGTGCAGTGCAAGGACGAGGAGCACGAGGCGGAGACCGTGGTGCAGAAGCTGCTGGCGCATAAGTTCGAGCACCGCACCGACTTCAAGGACTACGCCATCCTGTACCGCGGCAATTATCAGGCGCGGATTTTCGAGCAGGCGCTGCGCAATCAGCGCATCCCGTACCAGATGGCCGGCGGCCAGAGCTTCTTCGACAAGCCGGAGATCAAGGACCTGCTGGCGTATATGCGCCTGATCACCAACCCGGACGACGACCCGGCCTTCATCCGCGCCATCACCACCCCCAAGCGCGGCGTCGGGGCCGGCACCCTGGAAAAACTGGGCGCCTGGTCCGGCCAATACGGCAAGAGCCTGTTCGGCGCCGCCCATGACGGAGGCCTGCGGGTGCAGATTCAAGCCGCGCAATTGGCCCCGCTGGAACAGTTTTGCGACTTCATCACCCAGCTTCAATACCGCGCCACCCGCGAGGAAGCCGGCAAGCTCGCACTGGAACTGCTGCAGGCCATCGGTTACGAAGCCTGGCTGTACGACAGCGAGGACAGTCCGAAGATTGCCGAGACCAAGTGGAAAAACCTGCTGGAGATGGTGGCCTGGCTGGCGCGCAAGGGCAGCGACGATGGCAAGAACCTGATCGAACTGACCCAGACCATCGCGTTGATCACCATGCTGGAAGGCCGCGACGAAGGCGAGGTCGACGCGGTAAGAATGTCCACCCTGCACGCCTCCAAGGGTTTGGAATACCCTCACGTGTTCCTGGTCGGCTGCGAGGAAGGCATCCTGCCGCATAGCGAGTCGGTAGAGAACGGCATGGTGGAGGAGGAGCGGCGGCTGATGTACGTCGGCATCACGCGCGCCCAGCGCAGCCTGACGCTGAGCTATTGCGTGAAGCGCCGCCGCGCAGGCGAATGGCAATTCATCGAGCCGTCCCGCTTCATCAGCGAGATAGACGGCGACGACTTGCGCCATTTCGGCAAGCCCGGCGCGGAACCGCTGGTCAGCAAGACGGAAGGCAAGTCGCGGCTGGCCAATCTGACGGCCATGCTGGCCGGCAAGGACAAGTCCGGCGATCCGCCGCAGAATTGAGCGGGCAAGAAAAATGGCGCCGCGAGGCGCCATAAAGAAGAATGAGGAACATCTCTGGGTGAAGCGAGGCTGGGGAACCTCACCTGACTTGCAAGCTTGACTGGCCTACCCGTCAATCAGATGTGCCCATGATGCCTGAAGTGGCCTGCGCTGCCACCTGTCCTTTCTATCCGGTCACATCTATTGACTTTTTGACGCAATGCAATATCCATAAAAAACGCCCCAGGCTTGCACCATGGGGCGCTTTTATTACTGCTATCAATTATTTTGAATTATTGACCATATACTCGACTGCGGCCCGGAATTCCGCATCGCTGCCGGTATAACCGCCTTTGGGCGGCATGGCGTTCAACCCCTTGGTGGCGATCTTCACCACTTCGTCCAGGCCCGGCTTCAGGCGTTCGGCCCAAGCTGCCTTATCGCCGAATTTAGGCGCGTTGGCTACGCCGGCCGCGTGGCAGGCCACGCATACGCTTTCATAGATCTTCTTGCCCACCACGGCGGGATCGGCCGCCGCTGCCGCGCCGGCTGCGCCGCCAACCGGCGGCTCGGTGAATTTGGCGCCGCCGGCATTGCCCATATAGGCCACCGCGCGCTTCACTTCGTCGTCGGTCAAGTCCGGCGAACCACCCTTGGCCGGCATCGCGTTGAAACCGTGCAAAGCATGGTTCACCAGCGTATCCCACCCCTTGGCGATGCGCGGCGCCCAAGCACCAGCGTCGCCGAACTTGGGCGAGCCCGCCAGCCCCGTGCCGTGACAGGAAATGCAAAGACCCTTGTAGACTTGCTCGCCGGTGCGCATGCCCGGCGGCGCGTCGCTGGCCTTGGACTCGCCCACCGGCTTCAGGCGGGCCGCGACGGCTTCCTTGGTCATCACCTCGGCATCCACATTGAATCCACTGGTGGCCAGCTTGGCCAGAAGCCAAATCGCCACGACAAGAAAGACAACGACGCTGACCAGAACCTTTACGATCTGATCGGGGGCCATTCCGTTCTCATTACTCATCCCAAGCCTCGCCTGAAAAAATGACATTTAAAACCTGTCGATTATAAAGTATGCAGGTGCGCAAGGCAAAAAACCATACTCTGGACTCGGATTAGTTTTCTGTTGTATGATGCTTACCTTGAGTGCGATCGCACAAAGCACCCGTAGCTCAGTTGGATAGAGTGTCAGTTTCCGAAGCTGAAGGTCACAGGTTCGATCCCTGTCGGGTGCGCCAAAGAAATCAAGGGCTTGCAGCTTCACGCTGCGGGCCTTTTTTGTTTTTTATCCCGCTATTTTTCTGAATTACCGTAAATAGAACGGGGCTATAAAAAACATGCCATCCGGCAACCGCCGCCGCAATCCCGCAACATTCCACCGCCCAGCCAAGTGTTTTTTTGCGCGTCAAATTTGATATAGATCATTTCGGCGCCGAATTTCACCGGATGCGATGCCATCGTTCTGTCTCAGCCAAACAAGCCCTGCCTCATGGCCAGCAACAGCGGAACCAGTGACAGGCTATCCGGAATTTCATTGCGCGCGATCATTTCCATCACCTCGTCCCCATCAAACCAGCCCGTTTCCAACACTTCATTGCCGTCGATCTGCTCGCAGCGACGCTCCGTCCGCTCCGCCAGGAAAATCTCGAACAATTGATTGCTGCTGCCATATGTCGGATAAAAGGCGATCAATGGCCGCAGCGCCAGCGCGGCATGGCCGGTCTCCTCCAGCAGCTCGCGCCCCGCGGCAGCAAGAGACGCCTCGCCGACATCTACGCTGCCGGCGGGAATCGCCCAGACTTCGCGATCGATCAAGACACGATACTGGCGCACCAGCAGCGCTTTCCCCGCATTCAAAGCCAAGACGCCCACTGCGGAGCGGTCATACTGCGCGGAGAAATAGCGAATCAAGCTGCCATCCGGCAAGCGGATCTGGCGCCGCCACACCTGAAACCAGGGATTCGCATGCTCCACGCTGACATCCAGCACCTCCCAAACCGCATTGGCCATCGCGTTGTCCTTTACACATAAAAAACCCCTACCCACAGGCAGGGGTTGGCGCGATCACCCCATCAACGACACGCTGTCGTTCTCGTCGTCATCTTCCTCGCCAAGGAAGCCTCCGCTCTGATGGGCCCACAATCTGGCATACAAGCCGCCATGCGACAGCAATTGCTGGTGGGTGCCCTGCTCCACCACCTGGCCGCGGTCCAGCACGATCAACCGGTCCATCGCCGCGATGGTGGACAGCCGGTGGGCGATAGCCACCACGGTCTTTCCTTCCATCAGACGGTACAGACTGCTCTGGATCGCCGCTTCCACTTCAGAGTCCAGCGCGCTGGTCGCCTCGTCCAGCAGCAGTATAGGCGCGTCCTTCAACATCACGCGCGCGATGGCGATGCGCTGGCGCTGGCCGCCGGACAATTTGACGCCGCGCTCGCCGACGTGGGCATCGTAGCCGGTGCGGCCCTTCGGGTCGCTCAGGGTGCGGATGAATTCGTCCGCCTCGGCCTTACGCGCCGCCGCGATCATGTCCTCGTCGCCAGCATCCGGCCGACCATACAGCAGGTTCTCCCGCACCGAGCGGTGCAGCAGCGAAGTATCCTGCGTCACCATGCCCACGTTGGCGCGCAGGCTATCCTGCGTGACGCCGGCGATATCCTGGCCATCGATCAGGATGCGGCCGCCGTCCAGGTCGTAGAAGCGCAGCAGCAGGTTGACGATGGTGGACTTGCCGGCGCCGGAGCGGCCGACCAGGCCGATCTTCTCGCCCGGGCGTATCGTCAGGTCCAGACCGGAAATCACCTGCTTGGCGCCGCCATAGGAGAAGTCCACGTTCTCGAAACGGATCTCGCCGCGCGGCACCTCCAGCTTGGCCGCATCGGGCTTGTCCAGCACCGTGACGCGGCGCGACAGCGTGGTGATGCCATCCTGCACCGTGCCGATGTTTTCAAACAGGCTGGACATTTCCCACATGATCCAGTGCGAAATGCCGTTCAGGCGCAGCGCCATCGCAATCGCCGCCGCCACCGCGCCGTAGCTGACTTCGCCGCGGCTCCACAGCCACAGCGCCGATCCTGCGGTCAGCCCGACCAGCAGCATGCTGGTCAACTGATTGACGATCTCGAAGCCGCTGACCAGGCGCATCTGGCGATAGGCCGTGGCCAGAAACTCCTGCATCGCGCCCTTGGCGAAGCGCGCCTCGCGCTGGCCATGCGAAAACAGTTTGACGGTGGCGATATTGGTATAGGCGTCGGTGATGCGGCCGGTCATCAGGCTGCGCGCGTCTGCCTGCTGAGTCGCGGCTTTGCCCAGGCGCGGCACGAAGAACCATAGCGTGGCGACGTACAGCGCGAGCCAAGCCAGGAAAGGCAGCAGCAGATAGAGGTCGAAATGTCCCAGCACCGCGATCATGGTGACAAAGTAAATCACCACAAACACCATGATGTCGGTGAGGATGAGCACCGTGTCGCGCACCGCCAGCGAGGTTTGCATCACCTTGGCCGAGACCCGGCCGGCGAATTCGTCCTGATAAAAGCTCAGGCTCTGGCCCAGCAAGTGGCGGTGGAAATTCCAGCGCAAGCGCATCGGAAAATTGGAAAACAGGCCCTGGTATTTGCACATCGCCTGCAAGGCAACCAACGCGACGCTGCCCAGCAGGATGCCGCCGAGCAAAAACAGATGGCCGCGTTCGCGCTGCCACAGTTGATCCGCCGGCGTCTTGGCCAGCCAATCGACCACCGAGCCCATCATCGAAAACAGCAGCGCTTCGAAGGCGCCGATGCAGGCAGTCAGCAGCGTCATGCACAGGATCAGACCGCGCAGGCCTTTGGTGCAGAACCAGATAAAGGAAAAAAAGCCCTGAGGAGGTTGGGCAGGGGGCGTGTCCGGATACGGCGACACTCGGCGTTCAAACCAGCCAAACATAAAGATCGCTCCGCTCTCCGCCGCCGGGGAGGCGCGCGGACAATGGGTTTAAGGGAGCGATGACGGTAGCGTATCCTGCGACAAGATGCAACGGGAAAGTTGTAAGAATACAGTCCGCGCCGAACTACTCGATCCACTCCTGTTTGATGTAGACCTCTTCCAGCTTTTCGGTCTTGCGCGTCTTCACGTCCACGCGATGCACTTCCGCGCGCACATTGCCCCTATACACACGCAGCATCAACTCAGCTGCTTGACGCGCCTGCTCCTGAGTCGGATGCAACGGCCCCTTGTCGTCGATGCCGAAGTGCGGCGAAATCAATTTCAACCGGTACATTTTTATTATCTCTGTCGAAACGGCGTTTATTGAATTTTTATACTGATTGGATTTCCTCTCGGCAATATTAACATGAGTTAAGCTGAGCGCTCACCCTAATGCGCAACCCATCTCAAACTTTTACACAGCATCATATGGCGCTGACAAAACCACTTAAAATCACAATATTCCAATATTGAAACACTCATCATAAAATGATGAAAAATCATACCGCATCGGCTCATCTCAAAAAGAAACCCGGCATTGCCGGGCTTTTTCATTCACGCAAGCGGGACGCGATAAGCTGGACTCAGGCCAGCACCGCCTCATCCTGGCCCATGGCATGCCGAATACGCGCCAGCGCGTCGGCCACCAACGGATTGGCCTGCTGCCAATAGCCCAAGCGGCACAGGCAATCCATGCTGACCAGGGCGGCATCGATCATGAAGCGCTCCGCCACCAGCAGCTGTTCCACCTCCTCCAGCGGCAGCAGCAAGTGCTCCGCCACCTCGCCGTCCTGACAACAGGGCGACTGCCCCAGCGGCAGCCACAAATCGTAGGCATACAGCCATTCGCGATGCAGACCGCGCTGCACTGGGCGCTGGGCCAGCAGCAGTGCGGATGGCTTGAGCCCTTGCAGCGACTCGCGCGCGATGCCGGCCTCTTCCCAGCCCTCGCGCTCCAGCGCCAGCTCCAGCGTCTCGCCAGCCGCCACGCCGCCGCCAACCAGATTGTCCATCCGGTTCGGGTCCACGGCCTTATGCGGGCTGCGCCGGCCGACCCACATCCGAACCTCTCCGTCCGCCATGCGGCACAAGCCGTTGATATGAACCGCGCGGCTGGTCAAACCCAGCGGCCGGAAGGCGGCGCGTTCCAGCTCGAAAAAGGGCGTGCCGTCCTGACGGAAGGCGGTAAAGTTTTCGTTGCGCCAGCCGTTCAGCCAGCCGGCCTGCTGCCAGCGCCGCGCCGCCAAGGCCAGCGCATGGCTGATGCTGCGGTAACTGCCGTCCAGCCGGCAACAGACGCCAAGGTAATTCTCTTCGAACAGGGCTGACTCATGCTGCAGCAAGCGCGCCTTCCATTGCGCGTTGACGCAACCCATGCGTTCGGTGCCGACGAATAGCGGCGTGAACTGTTGGGAATCGAATCGGCTGATCTTATCCAGATAGCCCAGAACGGCATCCACCTGCATGAACACTCTCCCCCTGCATTTTTTCGGGAAGGCTGCATCTTAGGATGTCTACCGGCGCTTGACTATTCTTCCTCGCACTATGGCGCGAAGTGTTGCATTCCATCCATTTGGCTCAGCGCAAACGGTCCGCCAAGCCGGAATCGCGCCGCGGCGCGGAAGCCGCGCCCGCCAGCCAGACCGCCTCGCTGCCCGCGACGGCAAAGCGGGAACGCGCCCGGGTGATGGCGGTATACAACAACGCCCGGTTCAACAATGGCCCCACCTGCTCCGGCAACTGCAGCCACACTTCGTCGTACTCCGAGCCCTGGCTTTTGTGAACCGTCATCGCGAACACCGTTTCGTGCGCCGGCAAACGCGCCGGCGCAAAGGCCCGCCAGCCGCCATCATCCGCCGGAAACAGCACGCGCAGGCCTGCTTCGCCCTGCAACGCAAAGCCGATGTCGCCGTTGAACAGCCCAAGTCCATAATCGTTCTCGCTGATCATGACGGGCCGCCCCGGATACCAGTCGCGACCCGGTTGCTTCAAGCCATCGCGCTCCAGCTTGCGCTCGATGCGCTGATTGCATTCGGCCACCTGGCGCCGTTCCGCCGCCAGCAGCATGAAAGCGGAGAAGGCGCTTTGCACCCGCTCCGGCGGCTCGCCTGCCGCCACGGCGCGCCAATAACCGTCGCGCCTGGCCAGCAAAGCCGCGTCCTCCACCGCATCCCGCAGCGCCACGTCCGCCCAGGCCGCGTCGCGCAGCACATCCAGCGCCGCCGCGCCGTCGCCGGCGTTGACCCGGCGGGCCAGCTCGCCGATGCCGGACGCCGCGCCGAAACGATGGCTGCGGGTCAGTAAGGCGACGCAGTCGGTCAAGGCGCCGGCCTCGCCGCCGCTTTCCGGCTCGGCGCCGCATACCCGCCGCAGCCATTGCCGAGTGGACTCGCGATAGCCGATGCGGGCGCACAGCTCGCCCAGCACCGCGCCGGCCTCCACCGACGACAGCTGGTCGCGATCGCCCAGCAGGATCAGCCGGGCCTGCGAAGGCAGCGCCTCCACCGTGCGCGCCATCAGCGCCAGGTCTATCATCGACGCCTCGTCCACCACCAGCAGGTCCAGCGGCAGCGGATTGCCGCCATGATGGCGCGGCTGCTCCGCGCCGGGACGCAAGCCCAGCAGACGATGCAGCGTTTCCGCCTTGGCCGGCAACTGACGCCTCACCGCCTCGTCCACGTCCAGCCTATCCCGCGCCGCGCGCACCGACTCGGACAGCCGCGCCGCCGCCTTGCCGGTCGGCGCCGCCATCGCCATCACCAGCGGCCGCGGCGACATGGCCGCCAGCAGGGCCAGCAGCCGCACCACGGTGGTGGTCTTGCCGGTGCCGGGCCCGCCGGAAATCACCATCAGCCGCTGCCGCGCCGCCAGGGCCGCCGCCAGCTTCTGCCGATCCGGCTGGCCATCGCCGGCGTCGGGAAACAGTCGCGCCAGCAAATCCGACAGCCTGGCCTCGTCCGGCAGCGGCAAAGGCTCGGCCAAACGGATCAGCGCCGCCGCCAAGCGGTCTTCATCATGCCAATGGCGGGCAAAATACAGGCGCCCCGCATCGTCCAGGATCAGCGGCGCATACGCGCCGGGCGCGCCGACCAGCGGGCTGGCCCGCAAAGCCTTCAGCTCCGCCCGATGCGCCAGCGGCAGACAAACATGGCCGGCCTGATTGGCGTGGCTCAACTCGCCGATCAAGGCCAGCAGGGCGTCGTCTACATCGGGCAACAGCCGCGAGAACAAGGCGGCCAACTGCTCAGGCAACTGCGGTGAAAATGATTTCATCATCAATCCGGGAATGGCCATGCCGCCGCAGTCAGGGAACGACCGGGCCGCGCAGGCTGAATAAAGGCTTGAGTTTGCCCTGGTTGTTGAGCGTCTGAATGGCCTGATTGAATCTCGGCAGCAGCTCGCGATATTTCGGATGCAGGCGCAGCATCACCGGCAGGCTGCCTGCCGACTCCGACAACTGGCAAAGGCTGCCCTCGGCCCGTCGATTCCAGTACAAGGCGCGGCCGCGCTCCAGCGCCGCCGCTTGCACCTGGCCCAGCCGCAGTTTGTCGAGCAGTTCGTCCTCGTTGCTCGATACGTCGCGCTTCAGCCGTTGCGCCTGGAAGGCAGGCTCCAGCAAGGGGTACTGCTGCCCGGCCAGCGTGCCCACCGTCCAGCCCTTCATATCCGCCAGCGCAGTCTGAACATGCCCTTTGCCGGGCGGCAGGCACAGCTGGTACTCCACTTCGCCTATCGGCATGGTATAGAAGCCCGCCACCGGCGACAGCGCGCGCCAGGACGGGTTGACGCCGACCTCCATATCCAGCCGGCCGATCACAAACAGTTGCTCCAAACGCTGCGTCGGGTAGTAGTCGAGCTGGAAGCGGATGCCGCTCTGCCGCGCGATCAGCGCCACAGCCTCGCGGTAAGCCTGCTGCAACTCGCCATCCCCTGCCTGGCGCAGCGGTTCGCTGGTGTCGCTGGCCACGCCGGCGCGCAGGATGACTTGCGCCCACACCGGCTGGCTCAACAAACCCATCAGGCAAAACCAGAGCACTCTACTCACTCAACCTTGCCTCCAATGCTTCGCAGATGGTGGTCAGAATCTTGATCCGGGCGAAATACTTGTTATTGGCCTCCACCAGGGTCCACGGCACCTTGCTGGTGCTGGTGCGGTCCACCATGTCGCTGACGGCCTGGCGGTACAGATCCCATTTATCGCGGTTGCGCCAATCCTCGTCGGTGATCTTGAAGCGCTTGAAGCCGGTTTCCTCGCGCCCCTTGAACCGGGCCAACTGTTCATCCTTGCTGATCGCCAGCCAGAATTTCAGCACGATGGCGCCGTTCTCGGTCAACTGGTGCTCAAAATCGTTGATTTCATAGTAGGCGCGCATCCAGTCGGCTTCGGCGGCGAATCCTTCCACCCGCTCCACCAGCACCCGCCCGTACCAACTGCGGTCGAAAATGGTGACGCGCCCCTTGCCCGGCACATGGCGCCAGAAACGCCATAACCATGGCTTCAGCTTTTCCTCCTCGGTCGGCGCCGCCACCGGCACCACCCGGTAACGCCGCGCATCCAGCGCCTGGGTGATGCGGCGGATGCTGCCGCCCTTGCCCGCCGCGTCATTGCCCTCGAACGCCAACACCAACGAATGGCGGGCGAAACGCGGATCGCGCGTCAGCTTGCTGAGCCGTCCCTGCAGCTGATCCAGCTTTTTCTGATACGTGTCCTTGTCCAGCTTCTGGTCCAGCACCAGAGTGTCCAGCACCAGCTTGTTGTCTATCGGCGCCAGCAGCGGCGGGGCTTCGGTATGGTCCGTGGTCAGCACGGTCTGGCCGATGCGCTTGCGGATCGCTTCCAGTATGGTGTTGGCGACAGTCAGGCTGCGGTAATTGGCGTCCTCGCCGTCAATGATGATCCACGGCGCATAGGCGGTATTGGTCAGGCGCAGCATGTGTTCGCCGTATTTGCGGATCTTGTCGTAGCGCTCGTAGTGCTCCCAGTCCGTCTTGGTGACGCGCCAGCTGGTGGCCGGATCCTGCTCCAGTTGCTTCAGCCGCTGCTTCTGCTTGTCGCGGCTCAGATGGAACCAGAACTTCAGCACCACCGCGCGATCCAGCGTCAGCATGCGCTCGAAGCGGAGGATATCGAAGATCTGCCGGTCGAACGCGTCGCGGTCGCTGCGGCTGAATACCCGGTCAAACAAGGTATCGGAATAATACGAGCCGAAGAACATGCCGATGCGGCCATTGGCCGGCAGCTCGCTCCAGTAGCGCCACATCCACGGCCGGGCGCGCGCTTCGTCGTTGGGGCTGTCAAACGCCACCGTGTGGATCAGCCGCGGGTCCAGCCACTCGTTGATCAGGTTCATGGTTTCGCCACGGCCGGCGCCGTCGAAACCGTGAATCAGGATCAGCACCGGGACATTGGCTTGTTCTTTCAGGTCGTACTGCACGTCGAGCAATGCCTCGCGCAGCGAGGGCATCATCTTGCGAAACGTCTCTTTGTCTATGCGGTGGCCGATTTCGGCAGATTCAAACATGAAGTTCCATCCTTATCCCCTAGCTTAGCTTAGTTGCAGTCTACGGTAGTCATCACTGCGTATAACTACCGATCTCCCTTCAGCAGGCCATCCAGCGCATCGAGCAGGGCGATGGACGGCGAGTCGGCCCACACGCCGCATCCGGCCGATCCCATGCCGCGCAGGAACAGGTAGCGCACGCCGCCGAAGCGGCCGTCCCAATCCACGCCGCGCGCGGCGAAGTAGCGCCGCAGCGCCACCAGATAAATCAGGTACTGCAGATAGTATTGTTCGCGCGCCACCGCCTGCAGCAGATTGTCGACGCGATAATCGTCGTAATCGTTCCCCAGATGGTTGGATTTGTAGTCCACCAGGTAGTAGCGGCCATCGATCTCGCACACCAGATCGACAAAACCCTTCAAAAACCCTTGCACCGTGGCGAAATCCAGCGCGCCGGCGGCCGTCCGCAGCGGCTCGGCCAGCCCGTGCTCGGGCTTTTGCAAGACCGCGATCAGCGCCTTCACATCCAGCCGCTTCACCGGCAGCGTGAACTCCAGCTCGATCAGCCGCTTGTGGTCGGCCACATCGCCCAGCCGCGCGCCGGGCGCGATCTCCGCGCCCAAGGTGCCCAGAATCAAGTCGCAACCGGCATCCAGCCATTCCAGGCCAAAACCATGCCGGGCCAACGCCTGTTCCGTCGCCGCGCGGATGTCCGGCTCCGCCGCGCCGAAGCTGATCTTCTCGAATATCTCGTGCAGGCAGACGCCAGCCTTGGCGCCGCGCGGGAAATGAAAGCGATCGAACTGCGGCTCCGCAGCCGGCTCGGTCTCAGCCGGCTTGGCCGAGCGGTCATAATCCGGCGCCTCGGCCAGATGGCTGCCGGCGTCGTGCGTCAGCGAGGTAAAGCTGGCGATCTTCCATGGCGAGAACAGTTTGCGCTCGAACGGCCACGCGGCATAGCGGCGCGCGGCGGCGTCCAGGCTGCTCAATGTCTGCCGGCCTTCATCGACGAGCCAGCGCGCCGCCGCGCCGCGGCCATCCAGAAAGTCCCGCAGCTGCGCCTCCACCTGGGCGCCGTCCAACCCCTGCGACTCCAACTCGGCCAGGCTGCGCGCGCCCGGCGCATGCAACAGCCACGACAGCGCGGCGGTTTCCAGCTCGCGCACCCAGCCCCAGGCCAGGTATTGCCGATACTGGGCGCGCGTCAACGCCACGTACAACAGGCGCAGCTTCTCCGCCAGCATCTCGCTGCGCGCCGCCTGCTTGACGCCGTCGTCGGCCGCCACGTCCGGCGCCAGCCAGGGTTGGTCGCCGTCGTGATAGCTCCAGAAACTGGCGCCGCGCCTCTCCAGCGCGCCGTTCCATAAAAATGGACAGAACACCACCGGGTACTGCAGCCCCTTGGAGGTGTGAACGGTGACGATCTTCACCAGCGCCGCGTCGCTCTCCAGCCGCAGCACCGCATCCTCGCCGCGCGGCGGATCGGCCACGCGGCCGGCGAGCCAGGCCAATAGCGGCGCCATGCCTTGACGGCTTTCGCTCTCCTGTTGCAGCAGCTCGGCCAGGTGGCCAAGATTGGTCAAGCGACGCTCGCCGTCCGGCAGCGGCAACAAGCGCTCCGCCACCCGCTCGCGGCCGAAATAATGGCGCCAGGCCGCCATGAAGCCGCGCTCGCGCCACAGCTGATGATCGGCGCCGTTCTTGAGCAGCTGCAACTCCCAGCGCGACTCGTCTTCCAGCTCGGCCTTGATCTCGGCGGCATCGAGGCCGGCCAGCTCGGTGGCCAGCGCGCGGCGCAGACGGCCCTCGTGCGCCGGCTCCGCCCAGGCCGACAACAGGGCAAGCAGCTCTGCCGCCTCGCGGCTGGCGAACACGCTCTCCTGGGTCAGCGCCACGCTGGCCACGCCGCGGGCGCGCAGCTCGGTGCGCACCCGGTCGCCCTGGCTGTGGGTGGCCACCAGCACCGCGATGTCGCCGCCCGCCAGAGGCCGCCGCGTCTCGCCCTTGACGATGGCGGCGCGATCTTCCAGCGCCAAGGACAGCAAGCGCGCGATCTCATTGGCGCACGCCTCGGCCGCCGCCGCTTCCGCCGCTTCCTTGCTCAAGGCCTTGTCGCCGGCCTGCAGCCACTGCGCATTGAAAGCCGCGCGGTCGTCGTCCACGTCCAGATACGCGCCCGAGGACGGCTGCGCCGCCACCGGCTGATAGGCGATGCCCTCCAGCAGGAAAGGCAGCTCGCGGCCGAACAGCGCGTTGACGGTTTCGACCAGCGGCGCGTCGGAGCGGCGGTTGGTGTCCAGCGTATAGTGGCGTTCGGCGTCGTGCCGGGCGGAGAGATAGGCGAAGATGTCGGCGCCGCGGAAGCTATAGATCGCCTGCTTGGGGTCGCCCACCAGAAACACCGGCCGCCCTTGTTCGACAAAGCAGCGGCGGAAGATGCGGTATTGGGTGGGATCGGTATCCTGGAACTCGTCGATCAGCGCCACGGCAAAGCCGCTGGCCACCTGCGCCGCCAGCAGCGCGCCGGTTTCCGGATGATCCAGCGCCGCGCCCAGATCGGTCAGCAGGTCGTCAAAGCTGCGGCTGCGCTCCGCGCCGCGCCGCCGCGCCAATTCCTCGTTGGCCCAGGCGATCAGCTCCAGCTTCAGGCCGGCCAAGGAGTTGGCGACCTGCTCCATATACCGCCCCCAGGCCGCCAGCCAGGCCTCGACTTGCTCGAACAGCGGATGGGCCGGAGGCTCGCAGGCCTTTTTCATGCCCTTGGCCAGCGCTTCCGGCAGCAGCTTTTCCAGCAGCTTGCGGCTGTCGCTGTCCAGCTCCGGCAGGTTGTCCGGCAGCGCCAGCCAGCCGCGCAAAGTCTCGGCTATGCGCTGCATGGTATCGGGGCGGTAGATATTGGCCTTGAAGCCGGGGTGGGCGAGGAAAAGCGCCAAGCCCTGCTCCACTCGCGCCGGATCGGCCGCCAGCGCTTGCCAGCGTTCCTCCGCCAGCCGTCGCGCCGTGTCCAGCCGGGCCGAGTCCGGCGCGCGCAGCTTCAGGTAGGGCTTGGACAGATAGGGGCGGATTTCCGCCAGCCAGGCATCCGGCGTGGCGCCCTGCTCCACCAGCACCTGGGCCAGCAACGGTTCGGCGATGATGCGGCGGCGCCAGAAATCGTCGACGATTTCCGCCAGCCGCGCCGCGTCGTCCTCCACCAATTCAGCCTGGAAGGTCTGGCCGCTCTCGAAGGCGGCGTCGGTCAGCACGCGCTGGCAGAACCCGTGGATGGTGTAAATGGCGGCGGCGTCGAAGCCGGTGACGGCGGCGATCAAACGCTGCCGCGCCTGCTCGCGCGCCGGTCCCGCGGGAAAACGCGCCGCCAGCGCCTGCAGGAATTCGTCGCCATCGGCCTTGCCTTCCAGCACGGCCAGCATCTCGGCCAGCCGCCTGCGCAGCCGCTCGCGCAGCTCGGCGGTGGCGGCCTTGGTATACGTCACCACCAGCAGTTGGTCCACGGTGGGCGGCGGCGCGCCGGCGCGCTCCTCCAGCAGCAGCCGGGCGAACAAGGCGGCGATGGTCCAGGTCTTGCCGGTGCCGGCCGAGGCCTCGATCAGATTGACGCCGCTCAACGGGCAGTTCAGCGCGTCCAACGCCTGCATCGCGCTCATGCCTCGCCTCCCTGCAGTCTTTCGGCCAGCGGCAATAGCAGCGTCTGCGCCAATTGGGCGAACAGCGGGTCGTCCAGCGGCGACTGGTGGCGGAAGGCCAGCGCGATGGCCGGCTCGTCCTTCTGCGCCATGCCGTCGCCCAGGATGAAATTCGGCTCCCATTTCTGCCAGGCGGCGGACAAGGCTTTCTCCTGATTCTCCGGGCTCTTGGCCAGCGCTTCGGCATAGGCCCAGCTGGTGCGGCCAAAGAACGGCAAAGGCTGAGCCTGGCCCTGTCGCCAACGCGCCAGCCATGGAGCCAACAGTCCGGCGGCGTCGATCTCGTCGTGCAGCAGGATGCTGCCGGCGTCGTCGTAGCAGGCGCTATGGCAGGCGATGCCGGCCGGCCGGGCCGCGCACAGGATCAGATGGCTGAGCCACAGCTCGATGCGCTGCGCCGCGTTCAGCTTGCCGACGATGAAGCTCAGCCGCCCCTCCGGCCGCAAGCCGTACAGCTCGCCCACCAGGGTGAAACCGCCGATTTCCAGATGCACCGGCTGCGGCGGCAGCGTCTCGCTGGCCAGCGCGCGCGGCAAGCGGCCGGCCAGGCGCACGCTGGCGCGGCCCTCCTCCTGCAGCCAGGCCTGGCCAAGCTCGCCGCATGGCAACAGCCCGGCGGCGGCCACCCGCTGGCGCACCGGGACGGACGGCTTGCGGTGCAGCATGGCCTCCACCAATTGGCGTCGCAGCGTCTGGCTGGCGTCGCGCTCCATCGCAAACGGCTCGCGCGATGGTTGCGCCTCGTCGCCGCGCCCTACGCGTATCGCCAGCTGATCCGCCAGCCAGGCGCGGGCCGGGTTTTGCCAGAAGCGGATGAAATCGTGCAGATTGACCAGCGTCGCCAGCGGCTGATCCGGCATAGCCGCGACAAAGGGCCTGGGCTCGGCCGGCGGCGCGGCCAGCGCGGCGGCGAAGGCCGGCTCGAAGCTGGCCTGCCTGACATCGGCGCCATCGAAGGCTTGCGGCGCGAACGGCTGCAGCGGATGGCGCAAAGTCAGCCTGGCCGCCATGTCCTCGCCGCACATCGCGGACAGGGTATCGAACAGCTCGGACAGCAAGGGCGACGGCGGCAAGGGTTCGCCGCTGCGCGCCGACTGCCCGACATAAGACAGATACAAGCGGCTGCGCGCCGACAGAATGGCTTCCAGAAACAGATAACGGTCGTCGAAGCGGCGCGAACGGTCGCCGCGCCGCGGATGGCGCGCCACCAGATCGAAGCTGACCGGCCGCTCGTCACGCGGATAGGCGCCGTCGTTCATGCCGATCAGGCACAGCACCTGGAACGGGATGGAGCGCATCGGCACCATGGCGCAGAAGGTGACGCCGCCGGACAGAAAGCCCTGCGCGGACGACAAGGACAGCTGGCGCAGCAGCCAGTCGCGGACCACCGCCAACTCCACCGGCTGCTCGAAACCGGCCAGATCGGCGTCTTCGGCCAACTCGGCGAAGGCGGCGCGCAGCAGTTCCAGCGCGGCTTCGTCATCGCCGTCCGCCGCAAACAGCGCGTCGCAGGCCCAATGGAAGCGCTGCGCCCATTGCTGCGGCGCGGCGGGAACGGACCACTCGCGCGCCAGCGCATCCAGCGCGTCGTAGAAATTGGCGAAACGCGCCAGCGTTTCGCCCAACTGGCCCTGGGCCGCGGTATAAGGCAGCAGGCCGGCGAACAGGCCGGCCTCGTCGCCGGCCAAGGCCGGCGGCAGCACGGTGCCCAGCAGCAGGCGGTCCAGCCCCCAGCGCCAGGTGTACATCGGCTCGGCCGGCAGGCCCAGCGCCGCCTTGTGAGCGGCATCGCGCCCCCAGCGGATGCCGGCATCGCGCACCCAGTCCTGGATGAAGCCGAGGTCGGCGTCGGCCAGATCGAAGCGCGCCAGCAAGGCCGGACAATCCAGCAGCGCTAGTACCGCGTCGGCGGCGAAGCGCGAATCCGCCAGCTTCAGCACCGCGGCGAAGGTGGACAACAATGGCTGCTCGCGCTCGATGCGGCGGTCGGCGATGCTGTACGGAATGTTGGGCGCGTCGTCGCGGCGGCCGAACACCGCGTCGATATACGGCGCATAGGCGTTGATGTCCGGCGTCAGCACCGCCACATCGGCCGGGCTGAGCGCGGGATCGTCGGCAAACATCGCCAGCAGCCGGTCTTTCAGCACTTCCAGCTCGCGCATCGGCCCGTGGCAAGCGTGCGCCTCCACCGAGCCATCGACCGGATCGAATGGCCGCGGGTCTTGCGCTGGGTCGTTCAACTGCAGAATATCGCGCTGCAGCCGGGCGAGCAGGCTAGCGCCCTTGGGCGCGGCGAACAGCGGCCGCGCGTCCAGCTCCGCGTCCTCGGCGATCAGCTCGAAGAAATCGCGCCCCTGCTTGCCCAGGGACGCCAGCAGCGGATGCCCTTCGGTGGCGAACAGGTCGCCGGCCTGCCTCAGCTTCAGCTTGCGCCGGGCGTCGACGATGTCGCCCCAGTACGCCTCGCACGGGTTCAGCGTGAACAGGCAGACATCGGTCAGCTCGGACAAGCGCTTGACCAGGGCCAGATACATCGGCGCCAGGCTGGCGATGCCGAACAAGGTGACGCGCGGCGGCAAATGCCCGGGTTTCAGCTCGGCGAAGAACTGGTCCAGCATGCGCACGCGGTGGCGGCCCGGGTCGCTCTCGGCCAGCCGCCGCCACAAAGCCGCCTGCCAGGCCTCGTCGTCGCCCAGGCCCAACAGCTCGCCGCCCTCCCAGGCGCGTATCCAGTCGGGGCGGAACACCAGGTATTGGTCGAAGATGTCGGCGATCTTGCCGGCCAATTCAAAGGCCGCGCGCTCGCCGCCCTCCAGATAATGCCGCACCGGCCCGAACGGCTCGCCCTGCAGCGTCGGCAGCAGCGCCAGCAAGCGCCAGGCCAGCACTTCCGGCACGAAAGCGGATTTCTTCGGCAGCTCCGGCATGACTTTCTGCATCAGCCGCCAAGCAAAGGCGGCCGGCAGCACAAAGTCGATATTGGCGGCGATGCCGGCCTGGCGCGCCAGGTCCAGGGTGATCCAGCGCCCCATGCCGCGGCTTTGCACGATGACCGTTTCGGCGGCGAACGGGTCGGCCAGCGGCATCGTCTGCGTCATGCCGCGAAACAGTTCGCCCAGTTGCTCAAGACGATTCGATTGATAGAGGAACAGCATGGAGTTGGCGCGCGTCCGGATGCGGGTATGGCCGGATTGTAGCATTGCGCCAGGCATCGCAAGGCCGGCGCAGCGCGCCGCCGGGATTGATATTGATCAACACTCATTCATACCAATGACATACCATATGCGCAATGAATCGCCCCGTACCAATCCCCTCTCTGCGTCCGCGCCACGCATGGCGCGCTACAAAATGCCGCCCTCCCCGTGTACCATGGCCGGCATCGGCGCGCAGCGCCTTCCCAGCCCGTACCCGCCATGTATCCGTATCTGATCGTCAAGCATGCCCATATGGGCTTCGCCATCCTGTCCATCCTGCTGTTCGCCGCGCGCGGCGCGCTGGTGATGGGGGGCCGCGGCCATCTGCTGCAAAACAAGCCGCTGCGCATCGCGCCGCATGTCATCGACACCCTGCTGCTGGGCTGTGCGATTGCGCTGGTGGCGATGGGCGGCTGGCCCATCCTGCACAGCCCGTGGCTGCTGGCCAAGATCATCGGGCTCGTCGCCTATGTGGCGCTCGGCACCATCGCGCTGCGCGGCGCCACGCCCAAGAGCCGGCGCCTGGCCTTCTTCGCCGCCTTGGCGGTGGTCGCCTACATCCTGCTGGTGGCCAAGACCAAGATGGTGCTGCCTCTGCTGTAAATCCGCCGGCAATCTTGACTGTCCGGTTTCAAACTTCTAGGAAACAGGTAGGGACGGCGGCCGCGCCGTCCATGCCCCATCGCGCCGGTGCGCATGTTCCCGCCCTGCCCCAAGCCATTGATGTCGGAGCCTGTGGCCAGATGACCCATACCCCATGCTTGCCGAAACAGACTCGCGGCTTCTCGCTGATCGAGCTGTTGATCGTGCTGACGCTAGCCGCGCTGATTCTCGGCTTCGCCATCCCCAGCTACCAGAGCTATATGCAGCGCAGCCGCCGCAGCGACGCGCTGGATGCGCTGCATCAGCTGCAGCAGGCGCAATTGCGCTATCGCGGCTTCAACCAGGACTACGCCGACGCCATTGAGAAGCTGAAAACGCCGTTTGCCGGCGGCATCAGCGCCCAGGGTTATTACCGGCTGGAAACCGGCGTGCCAAACAAAGCCGATGCCGCCTCCAGTTACTTTATCCGCGCCATCGCGGTTGCCGGCGGCGCGCAATCCGCCGACGCCGAATGCCAGACCATCACGCTGACCCAACGGCAGCACACCGTCACGCTGGAGCCCTTGCCATGCTGGGGCCGGCGATGAAAGCTCCTTGGCGCGGCGTCACCCTGGTCGAACTGCTCGTCACGCTCACGCTGCTGGCGGTCTTGCTGTCGCTGGCGCTGCCAGCCGTGGGGCCGTGGATCGCCCGGCAGCAACTGCAGGGCGCGCAGGACGATATCCAGCAGAGCCTGGAACTGGCGCGTAAGCTTGCCACCACCCGCCAGAAGCTGGTGTGGGTGGAATTCAGCCAGCAGAAAGATGGCTGGTTGATGCGGGTGTCCGAACAAAAGATCGCCAATGGCTGCGACGCCAGCCGCGACTTGCGCTGCATAAGCAGCGAACAGCATGCCGGCATCGCCCTGAGCGCGCCGGGCAAAGCCCTGCCGCTGCAGCTGGCGTTTTCGCCGCTGCGCGGCATACCTCAGGATGCCGACGGCCCGCTGCAGCACGAAATCACGCTGCAACTGAGACGCGCGGCCTGCCAACCGGCAGAGCTGCAGCTGCTGTCGACCGGGCTGATCCACAATAGCGCGGTGCGCTGCCCATGAAAGCGATGCGCGGTATCAGCCTGCTGGAGCTGCTGGTGGGCATGACCATAGGCTTGTTGCTGCTGCTGGCGATGTCCAGCCTGCTGGTCAACCTGCTGGGCGGCCAAGCGCATGACCGCCGCCAAGTCCAATTGGGCGCGATGCTGGACGCCTCGCTATCGCTGATGGCGATGGAGCTGCGCCGCGCCGGCTACTGGAACGGCAACGGCGATGCGCAGAGCAATCCCTACCGCCAGCTGTTCATCGAACAGGGTGGCCGCTGTTTGCGCTACGCCTACGACGCGCCGCCGCCGCAAAACAATGACGGCAAGCGCTTCTTCGCCTTCCGCCTGAATAGCAGCGGCCGCATCCAGCGCCTGACGACCGATCAGAAAGGCTGGAGTTGCAACGCAGCAGACGCGCTGTGGGACGATCTGAGCAAGACCGATATCGGCGTCATCGACTCGCTGCGCTTCTCCGCCGATGGCACCCATGCCATTGCCCTGGACCTGGCGGCGCACGCTGCCGGCAGCGCCGGCGAGGAGAAGCTGGACATCCACACCAGCGTCACGCTGCGCAATCAGCCGACGGTGAGCGTCCAATGAGCAGCCAGGCAAAACAACGCGGCCTGGCCACGCTGTTCATGGCATTGACGCTGCTGGCGCTGGCCAGCCTGGTGCTGCTGGCCGGTTCGCGCCAACTGGTGCTGGCGCATGCGAATGCGCAAAACCAGCAGCGCTACCATCAGGCCTTGAACTACGCGGAAGAAGGACTGCTCGCCGGGCAAAACGCGCTGAGCCAGGGCTTGCCGCTGCCGGCCAGCCCGCACTACCAACTCAAAATGACCGCCCTCGGCGCCGACCGGCTGCGCCTGGAGAGCATCGGTGTTTACGACGGGCATCAGGTTCGGGTGCAGCGTATTTTCCAGCAAGGCGCCGACGAGGACCCGCCGCGCAGCGCGCTCACGATTGTCGGCGACCTCAACCTGAGCGGCGCCATCAAGATGATCAGCGACAAGCCGGTCGACATGACGGTGGACGGCACGGTCACGCTGGATGGCAGCGTGGACAACATCGACACGCTGCAGAGCACCGGCGACATCATCGTCCGCGGCAACCAGACCATCAACACGCTGCACTCCAACGGCAATCTTGAGCTGTCCAACGGCCGTTACCAGACGGTCAAGGCCATGGGCAAACTGACGCTGACGGGCAGCGCCATGGTCGAGCAATTGGCGCGCGTGAACGGCAACGCGGATTTCCTGAATAGCCCGGGCGGCCAAACCGCCGTCAAGCAGGCGCAGGTGAAGGGCAACGTCCTCATCAATACCGGCGGCGCTCCGCTTGGCGCGCTGGAGACCGAAGGCAAGGTAGACATCCAGCAGTTTGGCGGCATGGCCAGCCTGAAGGCGCTGGGCGATCTGACCATTCAGGGCTGGGGGGCCCCGATAGCCGGTGCCATCGCCGGCCGCTTAGGTTACAACACCAATAACCGCGATATCCGCATTCAGGTCGATCCCAAGCTGCAGCTCAAGCTGCAGCCGGTGCCGCCGCTGCAAGTGACCCGGCCGCGCATCGACGCCTATGACTTCCGGCACGAAGCCCACTACCGCTTCGAATACGACGACAAGGGCCGCATCTTGGTCACCGTGCGCCAGATACATGGCATCCCGGACGGCAGCTACCGGCTGGGCGTCGCCACCGACAGCCAGCAACCCAATCATTTATGCCGCGAGCTCGATGCCTCCGGCCGCTGCCTGGCCGGCAGCCCCAGCTACCTGATCTGCAAAGGCTACGATCCCGACACCAGCGATTGCTTTGCCGGCAGCGCGCCCGGCCGCTGGAGAATCAGCGGCGCCACCATGGCCCCCGGCGTGCTGTGGTTCGACGGCGACCTGGAAATCGGCAGCGGCGTCTACCACAACACCTTCATCGCCACCGGCAACATCGTCACCAGCGGCCAGCACGTCAGCTACGCCGTCAACTACGCCGGCCTGATCGGCATTTGCCGCAACAGCGACTTCCCCAACGCCTATCCGCTCGACTACTGCGCAGGCGGCATATTCAAGGGCCGCCCCATCGGCCATGCGGTGCTGCTCGCCGGAGGCTATCGCAAGCAGCAATTTCGTGGCGGCAACATCACGCTGGGCGCGTCCACCCAGGTGTACGGCAATGTCTGGGCCGGCAATATGCTGATCTCCGGCGGCAGCACCACCATCCACGGCTACATCAGCGCCGCCCGGCAGAGCAACGACGCCAGCCTGCGCCACAACTGGGGCGGCAGCACCACCATAGACCTGACCCAGTTGCCCGACTCGTTCAAACCCGGCGTCGATCCCGGCCAGGGCAGCAACAACGGTGCGAAAAAAACGCTGACCGCGCAGCCCTACAGCTGGATGGACAGCGGAGTCGGCTCATGAGGCCCCAAACCGGGTTTACCCTGCTGGAAATGATGATCAGCCTGCTGGTGCTGGCGGTTGGCGTGCTCGGCCTGCTGCGGCTGCAAACCGAGCTGCTGCACAGCCAGATGGCCGCCAACGACTACAACACCGCCACCAATCTGGCCCAGGCCGTGCTGGAGCAGCGGCATAACGGCGCGCTCGTCGACTGCGCCCAAGCTGACTACGCCGCGTTTCGCGGCAAGGGGGCGCTATCGCGCTTCCGCTGCCGGCGCGAAGAAACAAACAACACCATCACGGTCTATATGCAATGGACCGACAGCCAGGGCGATGAGAACACGCTGAGTCTGAGCGCGCCCACCGTCCTGAACGTCGTCCCGCCGCCGGCCAAGTGACTGCCGGGCTTGACCCAAAACAAGGGCCGGCCCGGCGGCATCTGCTACTGTCGCCGCATTTCCCCTATCTGTGACTTTCCCATGCCAGCCAGACAGCATCTGCCGGAACTGGTGTGTCCGGCGGGCAGCCTGCCCGCGCTCAAGGCCGCCGTCGACAACGGCGCCGACACCGTCTATTTCGGCCTGAAGAACGACACCAATGCCCGCAATTTCGCCGGGCTCAATTTCGACGAACACACCGCCCGCATCGGCATCCGCTACGCGCGAGACCGCGGCCGCAAAACCCTGCTGGCCATCAACACCTACGCCCAGGGCGGCGACATCGCCCGCTGGCAGCGCGCGGTGGACCAAGCCGCCGACCTGGGCGTGGACGCCGTGATCCTGGCCGACCTGGGCCTCTTGGCCTACGCCCGCCGCCGCCATCCGGATCTGCGGCTGCACCTGTCGGTGCAAGGCTCCGCCACCAATCGCGAGGCGCTGCGGCTGGCGCATGAGCTGTTCGGCATCCAGCGCGCGGTGCTGCCGCGCGTGCTGACGCTGGAGCAGGTGCGGCAGGTGATCGAACACAGCCCGGTGGAGATCGAGGTATTCGGCTTCGGCAGCCTGTGCGTGATGGTGGAAGGCCGCTGCCTGCTGTCCAGCTACGCCACCGGCGAATCGCCGAACAGCCATGGCGTGTGTTCGCCGGCCAAATTCGTGCAATGGCAGCAGGGAGCGAACCACCTCGATGCCCGGCTGGGCGGCATCCTGATCGACCGCTACGGCAAAGACCAGCCCGCGGGCTATCCCACGCTGTGCAAGGGCCGCTTCGACGTGAACGGCGACACGTACTATGCGTTGGAGGAGCCGACCAGCCTGAACGTGCTGCCGATGCTGCCGCAGCTGCTGGAGATAGGCGTGGCCGCCATCAAGGTGGAAGGCCGCCAGCGCAGCCCGGCCTATGTCGCCCAGGTCACCCGCGTGCTGCGCCAGGCGCTGGACACAGCCGGCCGCGAACGGCAGCGCTTCATGGTGCAGGCGGCCTGGCAGCAGGCGCTGAACAAGGTGGCGGAAGGCTGCCAGCAAACGCTGGGCGCCTACAACCGCCCGTGGAAATAAGCGCGAGGAGTCCCGCATGAACGCCATCCCATTGAAGCTCTCGCTCGGCCCGGTGCTGTTTTTCTGGAGCCGCGACGACATCCTGCGTTTCTACGCCGAAGCGGCCACCTGGCCGCTGGACACCATTTACTTGGGCGAAGTGGTCTGCGGCCGCCGCCAGCAAATGCGCGGCCAGGACTGGATCGCGCTGGCCGCCGACCTAGCCGCCACCGGCCGCGAAGTGGTGCTCAGCTGCCAGGCGCTGATCGAGAGCGAATCCGATATCAAGCGCGTGCGCAAACTGGTGGATAACGGCGAGCTGGCGATCGAGGCCAATGATTTGGGCGCCGCCAGCCTGGCGCGCGAAAAACACCTGCCCTTCGTCGCCGGCCCGCATCTCAACATCTACAACGCCGACACGCTGGCGGTGATGGAAATGCTGGGCGCCTACCGTTGGCTGCCGCCGGTGGAGATGAGCCGCGACACGTTGGCCGGCGTGCTGGCGGAGGCGCATCGTCAGCAACTCAGCATGGAGACAGAGGTATTCGCCTGGGGCCGCCTGCCGCTGGCGTTGTCGTCGCGCTGCTTTACCGCCCGCCACTACAACCTGAACAAGGATGACTGCCAGTTCCGCTGCCTGGAGCATCCCGACGGCTTGACGCTGAGCACGCGCGACCGTCAGGGCTTCCTCGCCATCAACGGCACCCAGACCCTGTCCGACGGCTGCCAGGCCTTGCTGCCGCACTTGCAGGACATGCACGACATCGGCGTGCGGCGCGTGCGCATCAGCCCGCAGTCGCAAGGCACCGACGCGGTGGTGCGGGCCTTCGCTCAGCTGCTGCGGCAGCCGGAACCCATCACCCCCCTTTTGCCGACACTGGCCCGCCAAGCGCCCGGCGAACTGGTGGACGGCTATTGGCGCGGCCAAGCCGGCATCCGCCCATTGGAGAAACCACATGCGCATTCCTGAACTGACGCTTCCTTCCGCCGTAGCCGGCCTGTTGTCCCGGCTGCCAGCCACGCCGCCCAGCCAGTTGTTGGCTGCCACGCTGAACCAGTTGGCCAAGCGCGGCGTGCTGCCCGTCGACATGGCGCTGCTGGCCGGCAAGCGCTTCGAGATTCGGCTGGAGGACGCCGGACTCGCCCTGACTCTCGCCGCGTCCGACAGCAAGTTCTCCGCCGCCAACGGCCCAGTGGACCTGACACTGGCGGCAAATTGCGCCGACTTCGCCCGCATGCTGCTGCGCGAGGAAGATCCGGACACGCTGTTCTTCAACCGCAAGCTGCGCATCGAGGGCGATACCGAGCTAGGCCTGATCGTCAAGAATCTGCTGGACAGCATAGATTGGAGCGAAACGCCGCTATCGCGGCTGATGGCGGCTTGACGCGCCGCGTCACATAGCGGCTTGCTCCGCTCTTCGGCATGGGCTAGCAAGAAGCTAGACCTGCCGAAGATGGGGCATCATGAAATACTGGCCATACAAAGAACGGCGGATTTGGATAGAGCTGGCCTGGATTGCCGCGTTCAACCTGGCGTGCTTTGTGCTGTTCGTTTATTTCGAACTCTTCGACAAGCTGGATGATTGGTTCCACAACCATCCCGACACCCCGCTGGATGAGGTGATGCTGGTCGGCTTCTCGCTGGCGGTGTCGATGACGGTCTTCGCCATCCGCCGCCTGCGGGAAGCGCGCGGCCTGCTCAAGGTGCTGCGGCGGCAGGCCGAGCGCGACGACATCACCAATCTGGCCAACCGCCGCCGCGCCAACCAGATGTTGCAGCGCGAAACCGAACGCAGCTTCCGCTCCAACCGTCCCTTCTCCGTGCTATTGATCGATATCGATCACTTCAAGTGCATCAATGACAACCATGGCCACCAGGTTGGCGACGCCGTGCTGCATGCCTTCGCCAAAGTCCTGCAGACACGGGCTCGCCAACTCGATACGGTGGCGCGCTGGGGTGGGGAGGAGTTCATCGTCGTCTGCCCGGAAACCGGGCAACTTGGCGCGCTGCAACTGGCGGCCGACATTGGCCGGCTGCTGCAGGAAACCGATTTCGCGCCGGTATCCGCCGTCACCGCCAGCATAGGCGTCGCCACGCTGCAGGAAGACGACACCCCGGACAGCCTGATCCATCGCGCCGACATGCGGCTGTATGCCGCCAAACAGGCCGGCCGCAATCGAGTAGTGGGAGAGTTTGGAGCAGACGAACCCTTGAGCGCATGAAAAAAGCCGGCAATGCCGGCCTTTTTCATGGCAAGACGCAATCGATCAGACGATGCCTATGCTTTGCTGCACCGCGCTGCGCTTGGCGCTCAGATCCAATCCCGGCAGGTCGGCCATGATGTCCGGATGATCCGCCAGCTTCTCCACCACGAAATCGACGAAGACGCGGGTGCGCGGCGCGATATGGTCGCGATGCGGGAAGCAGATGTAGATCGAGCGCTCCAGCGACACCATGTCGGTTAGCACCGGCTCCAGTTCGCCGCTGCGGATCATATGCACCACCTCGTGGCCCGGCAATTGCGCCACCCCCATGCCCAGCCTGGCCAGCTCGGCCACCGCCTCCATGTCGTTCAGGGTATAGGTGCCGTTCACCTCCACCGGGATGCGCTCGCCCTTGCGGTCGAACTCCCATTTGAACAAGCGGCCTGAGGTCGGGAACTGGAAGTTGATGCAATCATGATTGCCCAGCTCCTCCGGCGTGGTCGGCCGGCCATAGCGATCCCAATAGGCTGGCGACGCCACCACATACAACGGCATCTGCGACAGATTGCGCGCCACCATCCGGCTGTCTGGCATCATGCCGGTACGCACGCCCACATCGTAGCCATCCTCGATCAAATCGCTGAAGTGGTCGTCCAGGCCGAAGAAAACGCGGACCTTGGGATAGCGCTCGCAGAACTCGCCCATGATGGGCAGAATGAAGCGGCGACCAAAGGAGTTGGGCATGCTGACGCGCAGATGCCCGGCCGGCTCATCGCGGCTCGCCTTCAGTTGATTGATGGCAGAATCCAGATTATTGACCGGACCACGGCACTGCGCATAAAAACGGCGACCATCTTCGGTCAGCGTCAACTGGCGCGTGGTGCGGTTGAACAGGCGCACTTCCAGCTCCTGTTCCAGTCTGGCGATACTCTGGCTGATGGCAGCCGGCGACACGCCGAGCTTGCGGGCCGCATCCGAAAAACTGCCGTTTTCAGCAGTGGTCATGAAGACCATTAGAGCTTTTAAGGTATCCATAGGCGAGGCGATTCCTGAACTGGCATGTTGCGCACGGGTCTTGAACGACTCAGACCATGGGGCGAACACCGCCGTTCACGGGATTGAATGTAAATACTTAAAAAAGATTACACCACTCCCGCATGATATTGAAGATTCTTCTAAAAAACGTTCATCACGTCGCCAGCCTCTTCACTACAGAACCCAAACTTCCCCAACTACCTGCCAGCCCAAATCGCCAAGGCGTCGAAGCCGGTTATGTTTATTTTTTATGCGAAGCAATTATGCGCTTTTAAGCGTTTGCTTGCCAGAATTTATTAGCTTTTGCTTACAATTTATGCCCTTGTTCTGAGGCATGGATGCGACAAATCCTGCCGGCTTCCCAGCTAACCAGTATTAGGGCAGGCCGCCTACCCCGCACAGGCTCAAGCCTCTCGAATGGCATAATTCGCCATGCCAAAAATACAAAATGTCAAGAATTTATCAGCGACAAACAGGTTACATATTGTAAAGGTCTTGCCGATGATAAACAAAGTAGTGATTTATCAGTATTTTTCCTAGGATCGGCAGAAGGACAAATTTGGTATACTGACGGACGGAAAAACAACAATCCACATGGTTTTTGCGCCCAGGTTCTTACATGCAGAAAGCATGTAGGCTACTATTTACCGTGCGCCCTCACAAAATCAAGGAAGACCCGTTCATGGCGATCTCGAAAACCATCAATGCAAGACCCCTTCCTGCCGGCCTCACCACTTCGCAGCAGTGGACGCTGTTGGAATGGATCCATATGGCGGGACACATCGAGACCGAAAGCGAACTGAAGGCCTTTCTTGACTCCATTCTCGCGCAGGCACCTTCCGACAAGCTCATTCTGGTTCTGGGCCGGCTCAACAACCAGAATCAAATCCAGCGGATGGAAAAAATTCTGAACGTCAGCTATCCATCAAGCTGGCTGGAGCAATATGCGCAGGAAAACTTCGCACAGCACGATCCCATCATGCGCATTCATCTTGGCCAGGGTCCTGTCAGTTGGGAGGAACGTTTCAGCCGCGCCAAGGGCGTCGATGAAAAACGGTTTGTCGCAGAAGCCACGCTGAACGGCATGGGTAATGGTGTCACCTTCAGCGCGGCCTCCGAGCGCAACAACGTGGGCAGCATCTTATCGCTTGGCGGACGCGAACCGGCGCGGAATGCTGCCCTGGTCGCCATGCTCAATTGCCTGACGCCTCATCTGCATCAAGCTGCGGTCCGCATCGCCAACCTGCCGCCGGCCTCCCCCAGCAGCATGCCGCTTTCGCAGCGCGAATACGACATCTTCCACTGGATGAGCCGCGGCAAGACCAACTGGGAAATCGCCACCATCCTAGATATCAGCGAACGCACCGTCAAATTCCACGTCGCCAACGTGATTCGCAAGCTCAATGCGAATAATCGTACTCATGCCATAGTTCTTGGCATGCATCTGACACTGTCACCCCGGGACATAGTGAGCGAATAAGCTCCGGCCGCGCCTGCCGCCAATCCAGAAGGCCGGCCATCGACATCACTCCGCCATCCAAAGGTCTCGGCACTCCCACAGGAACAATGGGAAAGCCGAACATCACCAGCCGACGATAGAACACTGGCTCCACCACGAAATACATCCAGCGCACGCCATGGATCTGCGACCACAACCAAGCGCCCAGATAAAGCATGCGAGCCGCCATCACCGACTCCCTGCCACTCAATGCATGGCGATCAATCGCCAGCCGTGTGATTTCCGAGTACTCGCGCCCCTTGCCAATGCACTCGCCCGACGCCAGCAAGCCAGAGAATTCCTCTTCCAGCATGAAGGGATTCTGCCCTCCGGTCAGACGTATCGCTCCCACCACCTGCCCATCCCGATACAGCGCCAGATTATCAGAAAAATCATCATAGCTATCCCGATCATAGCCATCCTCGCATACTGGCACCCACGCCAGTTGCTCCCGGAAGATTCTGTGCCGGAATGCCCACAGCTGCTTTTGCTCCAACGGCGAGGAAACGACATTCAACACCAGACCATCCAGCTCCAACGGGAAAAACGCTTTCATTTCAGCCTCCTAATTAAGCCTTGCTCAGGCAGCTGAAATGTAAAACCAGGCCAAAAGTACGAAATCTGGCCAATCGGCCAGTGCTTAGTGCAGTTAAGAATCCAACTCCAAACAATTTCATTGAAATGAATATGTTAACTGGCCCACATGGATAGAGAAACCATGCACAACAATATAATATTCAATAAAAACAATGACATGCATTTCAAGAAACGCTCAAAACTGCCATAGGAGCGTTTTATTTGTTACATTTGTTTTTTTCCCAGCCATTTCATCATGACCGCCTTTACCAGTTGCAACCCCGCCACCGGGGAGGTCTGTTACACCCGCCCGACTTGGCACGCCCCCGAGCTTGACCTAGCGCTGAAACAATTGAACGCAGCCCAAGGCAGCTGGGCCGCGTTGACGGTAGAACAGCGCGCAGCCCAGCTTCTGCGTTTGGCGGAGCAGCTTGCCGAACAACGCGATGTCCTGGCCGACCTGATCACTCAGGAAGTCGGCAAACGCACCGGCGAATGCCTGGCCGAAATCGACAAATCGGTGCAATTGATCCGTTACTACGCGGCATTGGCGCCTGAGCTATTGCAATCGCTGCAGATTCCCACCCAGGCTAGCCGCAGCGGCGTGGCGTTTGAACCGCTCGGATTGGTTCTGGCCGTGATGCCGTGGAACTATCCCATCTGGCAAGTGCTGCGTTTCGCGGTTCCCGCGCTGATGTCCGGCAATGCCTGCCTGGTCAAGCCGGCGCCCTCGGTTCCGCAATGCAGCCAATTGCTGCTGGACTGCATCCGCCAATCCGGACTGGCAGTGATGGACATGGCGTGGATTGATACCGAGCTGGTGGAGGACGCCATCCGCCGTTGCGATGCCGTCGCGTTCACCGGCTCCACCCACACCGGCAGAATCATCGCCTCGCTGGCCGGCAAGCATCTGAAGAAAACCGTGCTGGAACTCGGCGGCAGCAACCCCTTCATCGTGCTCGCCGATGCCGATATCGAAGCCGCCGCCCGCGATGCCGCTAACTCGCGTTTTCGCGATGCCGGCCAGAGCTGCAATGCCGCCAAGCGGATGATCGTGGTGCCGGAAGTGGCGGACGCCTTCGTCGAGGCCTTTTGCGCCGAAGCCGCCAAATTGCGCGCCGGCGATCCGCGCGATCCGGCGACGACGCTGTCGCCGCTGACTCGCGCCGATCTCCGGGAAGCCTTGCACGCCCAGGTGCTGGATGCCTGCCATAATGGGGCCGAGCTGCGGCTGGGCGGGCAGATGCCGCACACGCCCGGCTTTTTCTACCCCGCGACCGTGCTGGATCGCGTGACGGCCGCCTGCCGGGTCTATCACGAGGAGGTGTTCGGCCCGGTCGCCAGCATTCTGCGCGCCAGCGATGAGGCTGACGCCATCCGCCTGGCCAATGACACGCCATTCGGGCTGGGCGCCAGCATCTACAGCGCCGATAATGAGCGGGCCTGGGCGCTGGCGCGACAAATTCAAGCCGGCAGCGTGTTCATCAACCGCCACACCAGTTCCGACCTGAGATTGCCGTTTGGCGGCGTCAAAGCGTCCGGTTACGGGCGGGAATTGTCGGAATTTGGCCTGTACGAATTCGTCAACGTCAAAACCTATTGGCAGAAGTAGCGGGCACCAATAGCAGCAAAGGGCGCTGCACCACCCACAACGCTCAAAATGCGATGAGCGGCGCCAGGCAAAATCAGCGCTTGGCTTCAAGCCGCCATAGAAAAAGGGGCCGCAAGGCCCCTTTTCTGCTGCTGGCGTGACAATCAGTGCAAACGCGCCACGCTTTGCGACAACGGCATACCGGCCTCACGCAGACAATCGGCCAAGTCGCGCCAAGCGGCGTCGCGGTCCGGCGCGACATCCGGCACCACCAGCCAAGGCACGCGAGCTTCCACCTCGTCGCGCCCCTTTACCCGCAAGGCCACGTCAAAGCCCTGGATCTCGGGCTGATACTCGGCCACCGCTTCCAGCTTGTCGATGCCGCCCTGGCTGACGGCCAGCAAGGCTGCCGTCACGCCCAGACGCTTGCGGTTCCAGGCGCGCATGCCGCTGGATAAAGCCTCCCACCACGGCAAGGGGGCAAACAGTTCCGCCTCGCCATACTCCATCTCGGCGGCAACCGCCTGCTGCACCAAGGGCATGGCCACATCCAGCGCCCGGCGGGCCAGTCGGCGCGCCTTGTCCATCGGCAGCGCGCCGCGCTCCACCAGGAACGGAATCCACGCCATCACCAACTGCGGGTCATTCGTCTTGCGCGCCGCCTCATAGGTGGCCCGCGACGACTCCGGGTCCAGCGGCGCGAAATCGCAGCCGGCATCCATCACCGGCGCCAATTGCACCAGATCCTGGCAACCACGCTCATTCAGCATGTCCACGGTGAACAGGGTGGGCGAAATCCACAGAATCGACTTTTCCGGCACCTCCAGCGCATCGGCCAGCGCCACCTCCAAGGCTTCCAGCCGCGGGAAATGCCACCATACGCCTCCCTGGCTGCGAGAGAAGGCAAACGGCAGCGCCCACAGTTCAAACGACACCACGGAGCCGTCCTTGCGCAGCACTTCGGGGAAGGCCACGGCGTCGCGCGCGCGCTGGATCAGCAACTGCCGCGCGTCGGGCTCCGCCTGCAAGGCCAGCTGAGCTTCGGTGAACACGGCCTGATCGCCGGCCATCAACGCCATCTGCACTGCCGCGGCCAACTGCATGCCGCCCATGGGCTTGCCCACCGCCAGGCGAGCCTGTTCGATCAACTGGCTGATCGCCTGCTGGCGCTCGGCCGGGGGCAATGGCTTGGTCGGCCCGGTGCGCATCTCGCGCGGCGGCGGACCCGCGGCGTCACGCTCGGCATAGGCCTTCTGCAGTTTCTGGTAGGCGCGCATCGCCTCATCGCAGATATCCTGCAGCTCGCCGACACTGGGCTCGGCTTCATCGTAGAAATTGAAGTCGAACAGTCTCAGCCGCAAATTGCAGACATAGACCGTGATCTTCTCCGCCTCGTCGTACAGTACAGCGCTGGCCAAGCCCTCGCTTTCGCGGCCGGGGAAATCGGTATCATCGTTGCCTACCAGCCGGCAAATGAAGGCAGGGGATTCGGTATGCACCAGGTATTCGCTCCCCTCCAAGCCCTCGTCATCGACGGCATCGCCGAAAATAAAGCGGCTGGGCAGGAAAGGCTCGCCCCGGATGCGGGCGTTGCGCGGCAGAGATTTCATTCAGACAACACTATCAAGGGATTACAGTCACCCATTGTAGCGCCGCAGCCTCCCCGCATGAAGTCCAAACAGCGAATTAGCCCTGCCGCGCCATGAAATGGGCCAGATCGCATCGCTGGCGGCCCGCCGCATCGAAATTGATCGGATGCAACCAGCTCTCCAAGGCCACGCGCTTCGCCGGCCACTCGTGATCCAGCATAGAGAAACAGGCCGCGTCGCGATTGCGTCCCTTGCTCACTCGGCGCTGCCGCCACAGGCACTCGAACGTGAAGCCCAAACGCAAGGCGGCGCGCGCCGACGATGCGTTATGCGCGTCGCAACGCCACTCGCAGCGACGGTAATTCAGCTCGAATACCTGCTTCAGCATCAGATACATCGCTTCCGTCGACAGCCGGCTGCGGCGCATGGCCGGCGAGAAATGCACCCCGCCGATTTCGACGCAGCCGTCTTCAGGCTGGGCATTCATATATGCGGCCATGCCCTGCACCATGCCGCTATCCGCATCGATCAGCGCGTAATTGCAGGCACGCTTGGCCTGGATCGCGCTCTCCAGCCAGGACCGCCATGCATCCAAGGACGCGAACGGTCCCTGATTCAGATACGTCCAGTTCGCGTGGCTGGCATCGGCATGCAGGCAGATGAACAAGTCCCGCCCATGCCGCGCCGCATCCAAGGCCTCCAGACGGCAGAAGCGGCCCTGCAAGACAACACTCGGCGGCCAAGCCGCCCCGCTCCATCGATCTGCCTCGCAACCGACAGGCTGCCCCACGGCATTGAAAACCGCCGCTTGAGCCAGCGCGCCCGCGTCCGCGACCAAGCTCAAGCCGCTGCCTCCGCTGCAAACTCCGAGAGACTGCGCAATTGCCGCCCTTGCGCATCGAAATTGGCATCCGCCAACCACAGTTCCAGCGCTCGCCGCCGCTGCGGCCACTCGTGATCCAGAATGGAGAACCAGGCGGTATCCCGGTTGCGTCCCTTATTGGTGCGCGCTTGGCGGAACAAGCCTTCAAAGGTGAAACCCAGCCGCAGCGCGGCCTTCACCGACGGCGCATTCTGGGCGTCGCATTTCCACTCGTAACGCCGGTAGCCAAGCTCAAACGCATTGCGCATCATCAGGTACATCGCCTCAGAGGCCAATCGACTGCGCTGCAGACGCGGGGAAAAGTTGAGAAAGCCCACTTCAATGCAGCCATCGTCCGGCGCAATGCGCAGATAGCTGCACAAGCCGATAGCGGCATCGTCACTGGCAGCGACGATCGCATAGAACTGCGGGTCATCGCGCCCAGCATTAGCCCGCACCCAGCCCAGCCAATCCTCCAGAGTGGAAAACGGACCGTGGCTCAGGTAGGTCCAGTTGGCTCCGCCCGCCAGCTGATGCAAGGCATCATACAATTGCGCCCCATACCGCTCTACATCTAGCGGTTCCACTCGGCAATGCCGGCCGGTCAAAGCTTGGCGCGGCGGATAGGCCGCGCCCGTCCAGCCCTCCACTGGCAAACCCACCCACTGCCCGGTCGAAATCTGCTCGGCCGGCTGCGCCAGCGCGTCCCAGTCAGCACGCATCGCATACGTCCTTGCCGCAACCGGCGTGCAGCGTGGTGGCGTAGCCATCACGCTTCCACCAATCGATGCCTCCCTGCAACTCCTTGACCTTGAAACCAAGCCGGGTCAACTTCAATGCGCCTTTGGTGGAGCCGTTGCAACCAATGCCATCGCAAAAAGTAACGTAAGTGAGCTCACGCGCAAGATGGGCAGTGCTTTCCTCAGTCATCAGCCGGTGCGGCAGGCTGATCGCTCCGGGAATGGTTTCATGGGCAAACGCTTCCGCGCTGCGGGTATCGACTAATACCAGCGAGCCATCGCCTTGCGCGAAGGCCTGCGCCACATCGGCGGCATCCAGCTCATACGCCAATTTGGCGGCATAGAACGCTTCCTGGCTGATCATCACTTTGCTCCAGCTCGTTACGATGCTGTTATCCTACGACACAGGCAGCACCATCTGAAGGACCACATTCATTAATTTGATGGAACCACTTTGAATCGCGACTGGCTCTGTTCTTATCTCAAATCCCGTCTGCTGCGCGGCCAGGGGGAAAACCTGTCACGCCAACTGTATCGACACCTGCGAGAGCTGATCCGCCAAACCCGGCTGGCGCCCGGCAGCGCGCTACCCGCCAGCCGCCAGTTGGCCGATACGCTGGCATTGGGTCGCAATACCGTGCTTGCCGCATATGAGCAACTGATTGCCGAAGGGTATCTGGAAAGCCGGCATGGTTCGGGCACTTATGTCTGTCAGGCGTTTGCATCCACGGCATCGCCTGCTCCCGCCGTCTTGCCGCGGCGAGAGCTATCGCGGCGCGGCGTACAGCTGCAAGCATGCAGCCGTCTGCCCGCCAGCAAGTTTGGCGCCTTCATCCCCGGCCAGCCCGAGCTGGCGCGCTTTCCCCATCAGCAATGGCAAAAGTGTCTGGCGCGCAGCCAACGAACCGCGCCGCTGGAATGGATGCATTATCAGCGCGCAGGCGGCCTGCAGGCGCTGCGCCATGCGCTGGCGGAGTACCTGTTCCTGACGCGATCCGTGCGCTGCAGCCCGGACCAAATCCTGATCACCAGCGGCACGCAAGTCGGATTGGCGCTCATCGCCAAGCTGCTGGCCGATCCCGGCGACATCGCCTGGCTGGAGGAGCCGGGCTATACCGGCGCCCAAGCCGCGATGATGGAAGCCGGGCTGGCTTGCCGCCCCATTCCAGTGGATCAGCATGGACTTGCGCCTCTATCCAGCGCAGCCCCTCCCAAACTGATCTACACCACGCCGGCGCACCAATATCCAACCGGCGTCATCATGGGGCTGGCGCGGCGGCTGGAACTGTTGCAGACGGCGCGGCATCACGACAGCTGGATCATCGAGGACGACTACGACGGCGAGTTCAGCCATACCCCCAATCCATTGGCCGCCTTGCAAAGCCTGGATCAGGATAATCGCGTCATCTATCTGGGCACCTTCAGCAAAGTGATGTTCCCTGCACTGAAATTGGGCTATCTTGTGCTGCCGCCTGAACTGGCCGAGGCCTTCCGCCAGTGCCAGGCGCGACTGCACGGCGAATCCGGCTACCTCCACCAGGCAGCGTTGGCCGATTTCATCGAGCGCGGCCACTTTGCCCAACACATCCGCAATATGCGCGAGCTGTATTCGCACAGGCAGCATCTGCTGCGAACCGCCATGGCGCGCTACCTGGGCGATGCCCTGCCGATATCGGGCGGCGAGGCTGGCATGCATCTGCTAGCCAATCTGCCCTTGGGCTTTGATGAATGGGAACTGCAGAATGCCGCCGCCCGGCAAGGACTCTGGCTGCGGCCACTGGCTCGTCACTTCCTGGGCAAAGCCGATCGCAACGGATTGGTGCTCGGTTACGCGGCCGTGCCGGACGAAGGCGTCGCCCCCGCCAGCCAAGCGCTGGCCAGACTTCTGGAGAGCAGACTGTGACCAACAAAACCAAACTCTTGATCAGCGCCTGCCTGCTGGGACAGCCGGTGCGCTATGACGGCCAGTCCAAACCCATGCGCGATATCGACTGGACAAAGATCCGCGATAGATTCGAACTCATTCCCGCCTGTCCGGAGTGCATGGGCGGTCTTCCCACGCCAAGACCCGCGGCAGAGATCATCGGCGGCTCGGGTAATGATGTGCTGACACAGCAAGCATCGGTCCAAACCAGAGGCGGGCAGGATGTCAGCCTGGCATTCATCACCGGAGCTTGGCAAACCCTGCGCCTGGCCCAGCAGGGTGACTGCAAACTGGCGCTGCTAAAGGCCAACAGCCCATCCTGTGGCAATCGGCAAATCTACGATGGCCGTTTCAGAACAACCTTGCGCGACGGCCAAGGAGTGACCGCCAGCCTGCTGAGCCAACATGGCATCCAAGTGTGGAATGAAGAGGAAGTCGATGCCTTGCTGCGGCAGGATGGGGACAACTAGCCCACTAAACGCCAACGCCCCGGCAGGGACTGTCGGGGCGGGTTGGGGCGGCGTTTCGCCGGCGCAAAGCACAAAGCCCAGCTCGTGTGAGCTGGGCTTTGTCTTATCGGGCGTCTGGCGGTGTCCTACTTTCACATGGCGAATGCCACACTATCATCGGCGCT
>NZ_JAUCGU010000013.1:0-101127 GCF_059916625.1 Chromobacterium sp. CCUG 76385 | reverse complement strand
CGGCGGACTGTGCGCCTTGCTTCCGGCACAAATCGGCTCAAACGCGATCCACTCACCAAACGTCAACAGCCCCTAGCCAATCGCACCAAGATGGTGCATTCTGAGCCTCAAAACGCCGCGTCCGCGCCGCAAGGCGCGCTTTTCGACGCCGCCAAGCTGGCGCGCTTATTGCTGATCAAGGACGCGGCCTCATTCCGCGCACCTTTATTCCTGAAAAGCGAAACCTCATGCCGACACCCAGCTTCGCCGGACTGGAACTGCTAGACACGCCGGTGCTGATCTGCGACGCCGCCGGCGCGCTGCGCTTCGTCAATCCCGCATGCGAGAACCTGCTGGCGCTGGGCAGCCGCGAGCTGCTGCGCCACGGCCTGACCGGCTTGTTTCATCCCTGCCCCGCGCTGCGGCAGGCGCTGCATACCGCGCTGCGCCAGGGCGCCAGCTATATCGAGCACGACCTGGAACTACGGCCGCAGCACAATGAAGCCATCCTGCATGTCACGCTGTCGATCACGCCGATAGACGGCGACGGCCTGCTGGCGCTGATCGAGCTGCGTCCGCTGGACCAGCAGCTGAAAATCGCCAACGAGGAAAGGCTGCTGCTGCAGCACCAGGCCAACCGCGAGCTGATCCGCAATCTGGCGCACGAAATCAAGAACCCGCTGGGCGGCATCCGCGGCGCGGCGCAATTGCTGGAGCACGAACTGGCCGACCGGCCGGAGCTGAAGGAGTACACCGAAGTCATCACCGAGGAAGCGCTGCGGCTGCAGACGCTGGTGGACCGCCTGCTGGCGCCGCACCGCAGCCACAGCCGCAGCCAGGTCAATATCCACGAGGTGCTGGAACGGGTGCGCAGCATCGCGCTGGCCCAGCATCCGCAAGGCCTGACGGTGGTGCGCGACTACGACACCAGCCTGCCGCTGCTGTCCGCCGACAAGGAACAGCTGATCCAGGTGGTGCTGAACATCGTCAACAACGCGGTGCAAGCCATGCGCGGCCAGGGCCGCATCGAGCTGCGCACGCGGGTGGCGCGGCAGATCACACTGGCGCGCAAACGCCACCAGCTGGCGCTGAAATTGCAGATCGTCGACGATGGCCCCGGCATTCCCGAGGACATCCGCGACCATATTTTCTACCCCTTGGTGACGGGCCGCGCAGAAGGCACCGGCCTGGGGCTGACGCTGGCCCAAGCCTTCGTCCACCAACACGGCGGCAGCATAGAGTTCGACTCCCGCCCCGGCCAGACCTGCTTCACCGTGATGCTGCCGTTCGGCGCCGACGCCGCCGGCTGACAACGATATCGACAAGAATACGAGGAGAAACCCCATGGCCCAACCGGTCTGGATCATCGACGACGACAAGGCGATACGCTGGGTACTGGAAAAGGCGCTGACCCGCGCCGGCATCGGCTTTGACAGCTACGCCAGCGCCGACGACGCGCTGAATGCGCTGTACGACGCCACGCCGCGGGCCATCATTTCCGATATCCGCATGCCCGGCACCGACGGCCTGAAATTCCTGGCCAAGGTCAAGGCCGAGCATCCGCAGCTGCCGGTGATCATCATGACCGCCCACTCCGACCTGGACTCCGCGGTGTCGGCGTTCCAGGGCGGCGCCTTCGAATACCTGCCCAAACCGTTCGACATTGATCAGGCCGTGCTGCTGATCGAGCGCGCGCTGGCGGAAAGCCAAGCCCAGAGCGGCGGCGCGGACAGCCCGGAGGCGCTGCCGGTGCTCTTGGGCCAGGCTCCGGCCATGCAGGACGTGTTCCGCGCCATCGGCCGTCTGGCGCAATCGCACGTCACCGTGCTGATCACCGGCGAATCCGGCACCGGCAAGGAACGGGTGGCGGAGGCGCTGCACCGCCATTCGGTTCGCGCCGCCAAGCCCTTCATCGCGCTGAACACCGCCGCCATCCCCAAAGATTTGCTGGAGTCGGAACTGTTCGGCCACGAGAAAGGCGCCTTCACCGGCGCGCTGGCCACCCGCCGCGGCCGCTTTGAGGAGGCCGAAGGCGGCACGCTGTTTCTGGACGAAATCGGCGATATGCCCACCGAGCTGCAGACCCGCCTGCTGCGCGTGCTGTCCGATGGCCACTTCTACCGCGTCGGCGGCCATACGCCGATCAAGGCCAATGTGCGGGTCATCGCCGCCACCCACCAGAACCTGGAGCAGCGCGTGCGCGACGGCTTGTTCCGCGAGGACCTGTACCACCGCCTCAACGTGATCCGGCTGCGCCTGCCGCCGCTGCGCGAGCGGCGCGAGGACATTCCGCTCCTGGCCCGCCACTTCCTGGCCAAGAGCGCCTCGCAACTGGGCGTGGAGCCGAAGCGGCTGTCCGAGGCGGCGATGGCGCTGATCCAGCGCACCCCGTTCACCGGCAATGTGCGCGAACTGGAAAACCTGTGCCAATGGATCTGCGTGATGGCGCCGGGCCAGACCGTGGAAATCGCCGACCTGCCGCCGGAGCTGCGCGAGCCAGCCACCCCGGCGCTGGCCGCGCGCGATGACGCGGCATGGGAAGCGCAATTGACGGACGAGATCCGACAGCGCCTGCAGGCTGGAGAGAGCGGCATCGTGGACGAGCTGACCCGCCGTTTCGAAACCGCCTGCATCCGCGCCGGCCTTGCCCATACCGGCGGCCGCAAGGTGGAGGCGGCGCAGTTGCTGGGTTGGGGCCGCAACACGCTGACGCGCAAAATCCAGGAGCTAGGTCTGGAAGCCCACGATGCCGGTTGATAACTATTAATCAAACAAGCAATTATAACCGCATCATTTTCAATAAATGCTGATAGAATCGGGCCAGTCCTCTAGTCCGATTCCATCGATGTTGCGTTCGTACCTCGCGCTGGCGGCGCTGTGCCCGCTCACGCTGCACGCCGCCGCGGCCTTGCAGCTGGCGGTCAGCTCGGCCCTGACCAGCCCCTACGTCATTGAAGACCCGTCGCCGGCCAATCCGCCGCGCGGCCGCGCCATCGAACTGGCGCAGGCCGCGTTGCGAAACTGCGGCCTGCAGGGCCGCATCAGCCGTCAGCCAGGGGAACGCATCGTGCAGAATCTGCAATTGGGCCGGCTGGATGGCGCGCTGCTGCTGTCCTACACCGATGAGCGCAGCCGGCTGATCGCGTTTCCGCTGCGCGGCGGTCAACCCGATCCAGAACGACGGATGACCAACCTGAGCTATGCCTTCTACGTCCGCAACGGCAGTCCGCTGCACTGGGACGGCAGCGGGCTCTACGGCATCAACGGCACCGTAGGGGTCAACCAGGGCTGGTCGATCGGCCGCGAATTGATGGCGCGCGGCATCGACGTCGAGGAAAGCGTGGGCATAGAAGACAATTTCGCCAAACTGCAGGCGGGCCGCACCGACGCCTACGTGCTGCACCAACTGGCAGGCGACCTCTACCTGCGCCACCATCCGGAATTGAAGATCCACCGCATGTCGCCGCCCTTGCGCAGCAAACCCTATTACTGGGTATTCAGCCGCGGTTACGCCCGCGAACATGCCAGGCAAGTGGCATGCCTATGGCGGCAGATGCCGCAACTGCGCCCGCGCTACCTGCCGGAAGGCGCGCGCTAAGCCTCAGCCAAAGCGCGCCAACTCACGCGCCCAATCCAGCCGGCCATCGGTCGGGGCCGCATCGTCCCGCTGCAGCGAATCCTCCGGCACAAACCAGCACACCTCAAACAGCAAGCCGTCCGGGTCATGGCCATATACGCTCTTGTGCACGCCATGGTCCTCTTCCATGCCCAGCTTGCCGATCTCGGCCAAATGGTCGCGTATGCGCTTCAATTCCTGAATGGTGTCCACCTCCCAAGCCAGGTGATACAGCCCGGCCCTGGGCTGATTCGGCGCAGGCGTCTCGCCGCGCGGGCTGAACGGCCCCGAGCGCTGCTGGCCCAGGTTGAGCTGGAACAACGCCAGGTCATGGTCGTTGTCGGAATGCGCGGCCTGCGCGAACACCGCGCGGCGGGAAGCGGCGTCGCCTTTGGGGCGAAAGCCCAGCACATCTCGGTAAAAAGCCGCGCTGTCCGCCACATCGCTGACGTAAAGCACGGCATGGTTGAGTCTTTTAATGCCCATCTATCACCTGAATTCTGGATTGGAAAAACACGGCGCGGTTCACGCCATGCCGCGCGGCACGCATGCGAAATCCCGCCGGCCGCGTTGAAGTTCATCATGCCACGATACCGCCGCTGGCCGTACACTGGCCCCACCCACATTTTTCCAGGCATCTCTCATCATGGACACCCGCCGCGCAGGATACGGTTTCTCTCTGGGCACGCTGATCGCCGTCGCCCTGTCATGGTCGGCCAACCACTCCATTCTGTGGGCGATCATCCACGGCTTCCTCAGCTGGCTTTACATCGCCTACTACCTGCTGACCCACGCGCTGCGCTGAGCCGTCCTGCCGGGCAGCAAGCCTCGGCGCGGCGCTCAGGGCAGCGCTTCGTACACCTCGGCCAGCACCCGCCCATCCTCGCCCAGCATGTAGTGGCTGCGGCCATAATGCCGCTCGCAGCGGCAGCGGCGGTAGGCGATGGCGCCGCTGGCGGCGAACAGCCTGGGCAAAACGAAATACTGGCGGCCGGCGAACGACGGACGGATGCCCGTCCGCGCCAGGATGCCGCCGAACGGCAGGTCCGACTCCACCAGTTGCCGCTTCAGCCGCGGTTCGAACGCCAGCAGCTCTATCCTGATCCAGGCCGCCACGTGGCAGCGCTGCCGCTCGTCCAGCAACAGGATGCTGCGCTCCAACCTGCGGGCGTCGTGGCGCTGCCACAGCCGGCGGATGCGCAGCGCGCAGCCGCGGCTGGCCTGCAGCGCGCCGGTCATATACCCATGGTGGACCAGCGCCTCGCGGCTGCAGACGCAGATCTCCTCCGGCGCCACCGGCCGCGCCTCCCGCCAGGGAATCTCGATGGCCGGCGGCGCCTGCTCGGATTTCCGCCGCAAGAGAAGGAGGCGGATTGCCGCGACGCTTGCCTGATGCAGGCTCACAGGCTGGTGACCATATGCGAGGAACAGACCGCGACGATGGCGCCATCCACGCCGCGGCCGCGCAATATGCGGGCGGCGGCGATGGCGGCGCCGGACGAGGGGCCCACCGGCTCGCCGCAAGCGGCCAGCGCCTCGTGCGCCGTGGCCCAGGCCAGCTCCGACGCCACCGGCACAATGCCGGCCACCGCCTCGCGCCGGAACAGCCGCGTCGGCGCCGGCGGCGCCAGGCCCGGGATATTGTGCGGCCGCCACGGCTCTCCCGACAGCACCGCGGCCTCCGCCGGCTCCACCGCGTAGACCGGCACGCCGGCCAGCGCCTCGGCGATGCCCATCAGCGACGCGCAGGTGCCGGCCGACACCGTCACCGCCGCCAATCCGGGTGCCTGGCGCAGCAGCTCTTCCCCCACTTCCCGGTAATGGCCGATCAGCTCCGCGTCGCTCAGTTGCTCCACCACATGGCTGCCCGGCATGCCGCGATGCGCGTCCAGCAGCTCCTGCAGCTGCGGATGCGGACGGCGCTCCACCTCCGCGCCCAGCCAGCGCGCGTAATTGACCACGCTGTCCGGCGCGCTGTCCGACATCAGCAGCAGCGCCTTGCAGCCGATCTGGCCGGCGGCCCAGGCGACGCTGACGCCGGCGCTGCCGGCGGTCATGATCACCAGCGTCGCGTCGCGGCTTATCCGGCCGGCGCGCGCGCGTTCAAGCAGCGTCTTGGGCAATGAGCGATGCTTGATCGACAAGGAAGGATTCAGGTATTCGAGCTTCAGGCTCAGGCCGGGCAGCAAGCCCGGCGCCGACAGCAATGGCGTCATGGAAAATCCCTCACAGATAGGCATGCACAGGCAGCGGCAGGTCGATGAAGCGCGGCACTTTGACGCCGTTGCCGCTGGCCATCTTGTCCTGCTTCAGCTTCTGGATCAGCTCCGACGGCACCAGGCGCAGGGAAGGCGCCACCGCCAGCCGCTGCAATAGCAGCTCTCCGACCCGGCCGACGATGTCGGCTCCGCGGTCTGCCGCCGACAGCCACACCTCCACCCGCTGGCCGCCCTGCTCGTCCGGACAGCGCACCACCAGCTCGTTGTCTATCCCCTCCACCCGGCCCAGCACGTCGAAAATCAGGTCCGGATAGACCGTCTGGCCCTGGATCTTCAATTGGTGGTCGACGCGGCCGATGATGGCGCCCAGCCGCGGCGAGCGGCGGCCGCAATCGCAGGGGCTGTCGTCCAGCCAGCTGGCGATGTCGCCGGTGCCGTAGCGCACCGCGATGAAGCCGCGCGGCAAGGTCAGCGACGTGACCACCACTTCGCCCGGCTGGCCCGGCGCGGCCGGCAGGCCGGTATCGGGATCGATCAGCTCGACGTGGACCGCGTCGTCGTTGATGTGGAAGCCGCGGTGCCGCAGACACTCGTGGCCGACCGAGCCCAGTTCGCTGCAACCGTATTCGTTGAGCGCGTCCTTCAGCCCCCACAGCTCCATCACCTTCCGCGCCACCGACGTCGGCCGGTTGTCGGCGTCGAACGCGCCGCAGGCGCCGAAATAGGCGTAATCCGGCAGGCACTCCGGCGCCGGGAAGTCCGTGCCCATGGTCTGCGCCAGTTCCAGCATCACCACCGGATTGCCGACCACGAAGGCCGGCTGGTGGTAATGCACCACATCCAGAATGCGCCGCGTGCGCTGCGGCGAGCAGCGGAACGGCCCCAGTCCTACTTTCTTGGCCGCCTGCAGCACCAGCGGTCCCAGCGTGAACATGTCGTTGTTGCTGAGCAGGTGCAGCATGCGGTCGCCCGGCTTCGCGCCCAATTCGGTCAGCACCCGCGCCACGCAATCCACCCACACCATCTCCTGCAGCCGGTGCACCGGCAGCTCCACCGGCCGGCCGGTGGTGCCGGACGAACTGACGACGTCGGTGAAGTCGCCGTACTCCATCAGCTCGTCCCAGTGATTGGACAGATCCTGCTTGCGGATCACCGGCAGCCGGTGGTACTCGCCGTCGCACAGCCATTGCATGATCTGGCTTGGCTCCACGCCCCAATGGCGCGGGTAGAACGGGCGCAGCGATGCCTGCTCGACGACGCGAGCAATCCTTGCGACAGGCAACATGATTCGTTTCCTCGTTGGAGTTGCAATCAAACGCCGGCCCCGCGGCCGGCCACGACGCCGCAGCGGCCGCTAAGTCATGGCGGGCCCCAGGCGGCTGTTCAGATAGCGCTCGCTGGCGCGGCGCAGCGGCGTCGGCACGCAGGCCAGCCACTGGTTGAAATGGATGCCGAGCAGGGTGTTGTTGCCAGCCCGGCTGGCCACGGCCGCGGCCAGCGTGGGGAACTGAAGGTTGTCGGGCTTGAGATCGCTGGGCTCGGCCTGGGAAAACGCGTCGCCGCGGCCATTCCAATCGCAGACCGCGCCCAGCCCCAAGCCGAAGCCGCGCTCCAAGCCGGCCGCGCGCAAGCGCGCCTGTTGCAGGCGAAAGCCCGAGCGGTCGAAGATATAGCTGTCGATATTGAGCTTCTGGCCGCCCAGCCTGACCTGGGTGACTGCGTGGAATAGCTTGGGCGGCAGGCAGAACAGCACCGGCGCCGGCACCGCGTGGCGCAGGATGCGCTTGTCCAAGGCGACGAAGCGCAGGCCGGCTTCGAAGCCGGCGCCGCGCAGCAACGCGCACATCAAGTCGGCCTGGGCGTTGCAATGCCCCCGCCCCAGCGCAAGCGTCTGCTCCGGCGTCACGCTTTCGAAACCGGCGGTGAAGCCGAAGCGCACCTGGTCGCGCACATAGTCGTGCAGGGCGACGCAATACTCGCGGTCGTCGGCCGGCAGGGCCTGGCGGTGCACCGTCTCCAGCACGCCGGCTATCGTTTTCCCGCTCATGCCCATGCCCTCCTGCCGAGGGCGGCGGCGCGCCGCTTGAACAGCAAGGCCGCGGCAGCCAGCAGCGCGGGCAGAGACAGCATGGCGAAGAACAGCGGCAGGCCCAAGTGGAGCTTCAGCAGCGTCGCGCCCAGCAAGGCGCCGGCGATGCCGCCGAAGCGGCCTATTCCCATCATCCATGCCACGCCGCTGGCCCGCCCCGCAGTCGGATAGTAGGCGGCCGCCAGCGACGGCATCGACGCCTGCGCGCCGTTCATCGCGATGCCGGCCAGGCAGATGGTCAGCGCCAGCAGGCCGTGATTGTCCAGCGCCTGGCCGATGCAGAACACCAGCGCGCCGGTCAGCAAGTAGGCCAGCGCCAGCACCCGGTGCGCGTCGTAGCGGTCCATCAGCCAGCCGGTCAGCGTGCTGCCCAGCAGGCCGCCGAACGGAAACAGCGCAGTCAGCAGCGCCGCCTGCCGCAAATCCATGCCGCTGTCGCTGATCAGAATCGGCAGCCAGCTGGTCAGCAGGTAGAAGATCAGCAGGCCCATGAAATAAGCCGCCGCCAACAGCAGCGTGCCGGTGCGGTAGTCGGCGGACCAGACCAGCCGCAAGCCGTGCGTCCGGTCTTCCTCGCGCAGCACCAGCCTGTCGCCGTCGCCCAGCCGCACGCCGGGCAGCAGCCGTTTCAGAATGCGGCGGGCTTCGCCGTCTCCGCCGCGCAGCAACAGGAAACGCAGCGACTCCGGCAACAGCAGCCACATCGCCGGCAACAGCAGCAAGGGCGCGACGCCGCCCAGCAGCAGCACGCTGCGCCAGCCGGCGTGCGGCACCAGCCACGAAGCCAGCAGCCCGCCGCAGGCGGCGCCTAGCGGAAAGCCGCAGAACATGGCGCTGACGATGAAGGCCCGCCGCGGCTCCGGAGAATATTCCGACATCAGCGTTACCGCGTTGGCCATCGCCGCCCCCAGGCCCAGGCCGGTGGCGAAGCGCAGCCAGGCCAACGCCGACAGGTCGGCGGCGCCGGCCGCCGCGACGCTCATCGCGCCGAACCACAGCACCGCCCCCAGCAACACGCGCTTGCGGCCGATCCTATCGGCCAGCGGCCCCGCCAGCAGCGCGCCGGCGGCCAGCCCCCACAACGCGGCGCTCATCACCGGCCCCAGCTGGGTGCGCGCCACGCCCCAGTCGCGGATCACGGCCGGCGCGATATAGCCGATGGCGGCGGTATCGAATCCGTCGCACAGCACGATCAGGAAACAGAGGATCAGGATGCGCCATTGCCGCGCGGAAAAACGCTCGCGATTGATCAACTCGCCGACATCCAGTTGCCTGGCCGACATCGATTCCGCCCCCATATAATTTAAATTCATAAAAATATATTGATTTCAAATATATGGTGCGCAACAATGCCCGCCGAAGTCAAACGAAATATTCATTTTGAGAATAAGTTAATTATTTATTTTCTTACGTCATTGGTCTCAATCAAGCCATAACCCAACCAGGACGCGGCCTCCCGCGCAGCTCCGCCATGTCGCCAACAGGAAACAGACCATTTGAAAACCATATCGGCATCCTGGCCTGCCCGGAACCGCGGCGCGCCGAATTGAAACCCATTGCCCTGGTCTGCGACGGCGAATGCCTGGGCCCCCGCCTGGATCTTTCCAGCCATCCGCTGGCCGGCTGGCTGCTGGAATCGATGCTGCCCGAGATCCGCCTGCTGGCGATGCTATTGGCCGCCCGCCGACCGCGGGCCAGGCCGACGCCGCCCCGACTGAGCGACGAGGCAGACTGGCTGGCGGCCCGCATCTATCTGCTGCGGCTGGAGAAAGTGGAAATGGCGGAAGCGGAGAATGACGTTCTGGCGCGGGCCAACGATAGGCTGCGCGAATTGTGCGGCGCCGGCGCGCCCGAGGCGACCGCCTGCGCCGCCGTCTCTCCGCAGCCTGTCTGGCTGCTGGCCGGCTGGGCGCCGTTCCAACAGGCAGCGCGGGATGTTGGCGGCATCGCCGCGATGGCGGCCAACAGCCGCCGCTTGCGCCCGCAATGCCGGCAGCGGCTGGACGCGCTATTGCCCTTGCTGCGGGCCGGCGCCGGCCGCTCAGGCCTCCAGCCGCGATAGGCCGGGCAAGGTAGCAAAACTGCTGTCGCGCACCGTCTGCACAAAGTCCTGCATGTATGCCCGCTCGGCGTCCGCCTCGCGCAACGCCGCGTACAGCTGGCTGTAAAGACCATGCTCGCCGACCCGGCGCGCCACCACGTAGCCGCGCTCCAGATAAGGCTGCACCGCCCAGTACGGCAGCGCCGCCACGCCGCGGCGGCTGGCCACCAGCTGAATGATGGCGATGGTCAGCTCGGCGGTGCGCCGCGCCGGATTGACGCCGGCCGGTGCCAGCACTTTGCGCAGCAGATCCAGCATCTCGTCCGCCACCGGGTAATGAATCAGCGTCTCGCCGGCGAAGTCCTCCGCCTGCCACGCCGCTTTCGCCGCCAATGGATGCTCGCGCGCGGCGATGCCCACCATCTCATAGGAAAACAGCGGCAGATGGACGATGCCCGTCTGCGGCTCCGTCTCCGACACGATGGCGAGATCGGCGCGATCGCTTAGCAGCAGGCCGACGGGATCGGCATGGAAGCCGGACACGATGTCCAGCTCCACCGCCGGCCAATGCTGGCGGAACTGGTCCATCGCCGGCATCAGCCAGTCGAAGCAAGTGTGGCATTCCACCGCCACCCTGACTTCGCCCGCCTCTCCCTGGCGGATGCGCGCCAGATCGCGCTCGGCCGCCGCCACCTTGGCCAGCAGCTCGCGCGCCAGCCGCAACAGCCGCTCGCCGGCCGGCGTAAAGCGCAAGGGCTGGGTTTTGCGTTCGAACAGCGTCAAGCCGTAGGCCGCCTCCAGCTGCTTCAACTGGTGCGACAGCGCCGACTGCGTCAGATACAGGCGCTGCGCCGCCTGCGACACGCTGCCGGTTTCAGCCAGCGCCGTCAGGCTTTTCAGATGCCTTAGCTCCAGCACGCTCATCATCGATTCCATTCATGTTGAACAGCAAAATAATGAGTTTGAATCATACAGCACAATGACGGATGCTGAACTGATCCAGATAGCCGGAAGCAACAGCATGCGCATCACCACCCATCTCCTTGGTTTTCCCCGCATTGGCGCCAAACGCGAACTGAAAACGCTGTTGGAAAACCACTGGCAAGGCGAAATTGACGAGGCCGGCCTGCTGCAAGGCGCGAAAGAGCTGCGGCAAAAGCACTGGCTGCTGCAAAAGGGCGCCGGCGTCGCGCTCAGCCCGGTAGGCGACTTCTCCTTGTACGACCATGTGCTCGATGCCCAGCTGCTGGTCGGCGCCGCGCCGCCGCGCTTCGGCTTCGATCCCGCCGCGCTGACCACGGCCCAGTACTTCCAGCTCGCGCGCGGCGCGCAGGACCAGCCCCCCTTGGAAATGAACAAATGGTTCGATACCAACTACCACTATCTGGTGCCGGAATGGCAGGCGGATACCACATTCCGCGCTCAACCCGACCGCCTGCTGTCCCAGCTGCGCGAAGCCCAGGCGCTGGGGGTGGCCGCCAAGCCGGTGCTGTTGGGACCCTTGAGCCTGTTGTGGCTGGGCAAGGTCAAGGGCGAGTCCTTCGACAAGCTGTCGCTGCTGCCCGGCCTGATCGCCGCCTACCGCCAACTGCTGGCGGCCTTGCGCGCCGCGGGCGCCGCCTGGGTGCAGATCGACGAACCGATTCTGGCGCTGGATTTGGAGCCTGCCTGGCTAGCGGCGCTGCGGCCGGCCTATGAGCAACTGAGCCAGGACGCCCCCAAACTGCTGCTGGCCAGCTACTTCGGCAGCGTGGCCGAGCATGCGGCGCGGTTGAAGACGCTGCCGGTGGCCGGCCTGCACCTTGACCTGGCGCGCGCGCCGGAACAGATCGACGCCTTCATCGACGACTACCCGGCCGACAAGGTGCTGTCCGCCGGCGTCATCGATGGCCGCAATATCTGGCGCGCCGATCTTTCCGCGCGGCTGGACCAATTGGCGCCGCTGGCCGAGCGCCTGGGCGAGCGGCTGTGGCTGGGTCCCAGCTGCTCGCTGCTGCACTGCCCTTTCGACGCCGCGGCGGAAACCTCGCTGGACGCCGAACTGAAAAACTGGCTGGCCTTCTCCGTGCAAAAGCTGAACGAGCTGAAAACGCTGCAGCGCGGCCTGGAACAGGGGCGCACCGCCATCGCCAACGAACTGGCCGGCAGCGACTTCGCCCGGGCGCAGCGACGCGGCAGTCCGCGCATCCATCATCCCGCCGTCGCCCGCCGACTGGCCGCGCTGCCGGCCGGCGGCTATCGCCGCGCCAGTCCCTATCCGGTGCGCGCGGCGCGGCAACAGGCCTGGCTCAAACTGCCGCCGCTGCCCGCCACCACCATAGGCTCCTTTCCGCAGACGCCGGCCATCCGCGCCAGCCGCGCGGCGTTCAAGCAGGGCGAGCTGTCCGCCGACGACTACCGGCAAGCGATGGAGAAGGAAATCGAACTGGCGATCCGCCGCCAGGAAGCGCTGGGGCTGGACGTGCTGGTGCACGGCGAGGCCGAGCGCAACGATATGGTGGAATACTTCGGCGAACAGCTGGCCGGCTTCGCCTTCACCGCCGGCGGCTGGGTGCAGAGCTACGGCAGCCGCTGCGTGAAGCCGCCCATCATCTTCGGCGACGTCAGCCGGCCAGGACCGATGACCGTGGACTGGGCGCGCTATGCGCAGAGCCTGACGGCCAAGCCGGTAAAAGGCATGCTGACCGGCCCGATCACCCTGCTGCAATGGAGTTTTGTGCGCGACGACTTGCCGCGCAGCGAAGTCTGCCGCCAGATCGCGCTGGCGCTGAACGACGAGGTGCGCGACCTGGAAGCCGCCGGCATCCGCGTAATACAGATCGACGAGCCGGCCCTGCGCGAAGGCCTGCCGCTGAAACGCGCCGAGCGCGGCGGCTATCTGGCCTGGGCCGGCGAAGCATTCCGCCTGTCCTGCCGGGGCGTGGACGACGCGACGCAGATCCACACGCATATGTGTTACTCGACATTCGGCGACATCCTGCCGGCCATCGCCGACCTGGACGCGGATGTGCTGACAGTCGAAACCGCCCGCTCGGACATGGCGCTGCTGGCCGACTTGGGCCGCTTCCCTTACCGCAACGCCATCGGCCCCGGCGTCTACGACATCCACAGTCCGCGCGTGCCCGGCGCGGACGAAATCCGCGCGCGCCTCCAGCAGGCGCTGCAGGTCATCCCGGCTGAGCGGCTATGGATCAATCCCGATTGCGGCCTGAAGACGCGCGGCTGGCCGGAGGCGGAGGCTGCCCTGCGCGCGATGGTGAAGGTGGGGCGAGAGCTGCGCGAGGAACTGGCGCAAAGCGCTTGAGCCGCAAATGACGACGCCCCGGCAAGGCGGGGCGTCGGACTGGGATAAGGGGCGGGTTCGGGGCTCACGGGTCCAGCATCCCCGGCGTCAACATCAGCTTCAGCCTGACCTGTTCGATGCCATGGCGCTCGCGGTGATTCAACCACCACACCGAGCCCTTCTTGACGCTCCACATCTGTTGCTGCTCCGCCAACAGTCTGGCCGCCAGCCAGCCGATGTAAGGCTGATGCCCCGCCACCACCACGGTGCCGCCGGCCTCCGGCCAACCTACCGCGCGCAGCACATCGTCCACCTCCGCGCCCGGGTTCAGCTCCGGCAACACGGTGTAGCTCTTGGCCAGATAGGCCGCCGTCTGCTGCGAACGCACCGCTTCCGAAGCCAGCAGCACGTAATGATCCGGCAAACGGTTGCGCAGCCAGGACGCCATGCGGCTGGCCTGCTGCTGCCCGCGCCGGGTCAGCGCGCGCGCCAAATCGTCAACGCCTTCCTCGGCCTCGGCGTGGCGCCATAAAATCAAATCCATATCATTCTCCTTGTTATCCGCCCTGCTGGTCATCAAATCAAGCCTAGCCGGGCGCGCCCTGCATGCTAACCGAGGTGCACCCAGCGCACCAGCCATGGCAGCAGCATCGCGGTGAAAACGCCATTCAAACCCATCGCCAGCCCTGCAAACGCGCCTGCTGCCTCGGACAAATGGAAGACTCTTGCCGTGCCGATGCCGTGGGCACTGACGCCGGTGGCCACCCCCAGCAGCATGTCGTCGTGCCAGCCCAGAAGCTTGAACAGCGGCGGCGCGATGACTGCCCCGACAATCCCCGACACGATGACGAACATCGCCGCCAGCTCCGGCGCGCCGCCCAGGCTGCCGGCCAGGCTCATCGCGATCGGCGTGGTCACCGCCCGCGTAGCCAGCGCCACCAGCACAGGCGCATCCAGTCCCAGCCACCAACCCAGTCCGGCCGCGCTGAGCATGCCGGTCAGCCCGCCGACGCAGATGCTGACGGAGAGCGGCATGACAGCGCGCTTCAAGCGCGACAGATTGCCGTACAAGGGCACCGCCAGCGCCACCGTGGCCGGTCCCAGCATCAACTGGATGAAACGGGCGCCTTTCATGTACTGCTGATAACTGCTGCCGCTGAGCCATAACCAACCCAGCACCAGCAACACGCCCAGCAGCACCGGATTGGACAGCGGGTGGCCATCGCAGCGGCGATTGGCGGCCAGCGCCAAACGATACGCCAGCAAAGTGACAAATATGCCTGTGAGCGGCGAATCGAGCACGGTCTGGCTAATGGCTCCGCTCATTGGAGCCTCCGCCGCAGCAACAGTTTCAACACCGCGCCGGTAAGCAATAGCGTGATGAGCGAAGACGCCAGCAGAATCAGCGCCAGTTGCCAACCATGAACGCGCAGCAAGGGGGCATAAGCCATCAGGGCGCCGCCAGCCGGAATGAACAGCAGCGACATGTGGCCGAGAAAACGCGGCGTCTCGCGCAGCAGCATGTCCGGCACGCCGCGGCGCAGCCACAAGGCCGCGAACAGCAGCAACAACCCCAACACCGGCCCTGGCAAAGGCCAACCCAAAGCGCGCGTCAGCGCTTCGCCCAATAATTGAAAACCCAGCAAACACAACATCAAATCCAGCATCGTTCGCCTCCCCTTTGCGCCTCATGATAAAGGCAAGAGATTGGCGGCGCATACCGCCACAGGCGACAAGCCGCGACGGCTTTTGGCATAATGCGCGCCATGGTAAACAATGCCCTGTGGCGCCCCGCGCCGCCCGTCCTGCCCGATTCGATGCGGGACTGTCTGACCGAGCCCGGCTCATTGAGCCTGCGCCTGCAAAGCAGCGGCCGCCGTTTTGCCGTGCGCGTGCTGCAGCAAGGCGTCAGCCTGACGCTGCAGGATGAGGCCGACGCGCTCGATGCCGCGCCGCATTCGCCGGCATACGCCCGGCACGTGCTGTTGACGCTGGACGACACGCCAGTGGTGTACGCGCGCAGCGTGGCGCGCCTCGGCTGTCCGCACTGGCTGCCGGTGCTGGAGCGCGGCAGCCGCTCGCTGGGACTGACGCTGTTCGGCGAACTGCCGGAACTGCGCCGCGACCCTTTGCGCTATGGCTTGCTGGATGCCAGCCATCCACTGGCCGCCGCCGCGGCGCAGACGCAAACCGCGGCAAGCTACCCCGCGCGGCGCTGCCGCTTCCTGCTGCACGGCTCGCCGCTGCTGCTGACCGAACTGTTTTTGCCCGCCTTGAAGGATTTGCTGTGATTTCGTCCGCCCGGATCCGCGACCGATACGAGAACTACCGCCAACTGATGCGCTGGGACAAGCCTATCGGCACGCTGCTCTTGCTGTGGCCCACGCTATGGGCGCTGTGGCTGGCCACCGGCGGCAAGCCGCATCTGCCCATCATCGCCATCTTCTGCCTGGGCACCTTCCTGATGCGCTCGGCCGGCTGCGTGATCAACGACTACGCCGACCGCGACTTCGACGCCCACGTGGCGCGCACCAGCCAGCGGCCTTTCGCCCGCGGCGCGGTCAGCCAGAAGGAGGCGCTGCTCCTGGCTGGCTTCCTGGCTCTGCTGTCCTTCCTGCTGGTGCTGCCCTTGAACACCCTGACCAAGCTGCTCAGCGTGCCAGCCTTGCTGGTGGCGGCCAGCTATCCGTTCACCAAGCGCTTTTTCCCGATGCCGCAGGCCTATCTGGGCATTGCTTTCTCCTTCGGCATCCCCATGGGCTTCGCCGCCGAAACCGGCTCGGTGCCGGCGCTGGCCTGGCTGCTGCTGCTGGCCAACCTGTTCTGGGTCATCGCCTACGACACCGCCTACGCCATGGCGGACAAGCCGGACGACCTGAAGCTGGGCATCAAGACCTCCGCCATCACGCTGGGCGATTACGATGTCGCCGGCGTGATGGTCTGCCACGCCGTTTTCCTGGCGCTGATGGCCGGCATCGGGCTGCATCTGGCGCTGGCCTGGCCGTATTTCCTGGGGCTGGCGGCGGCCGCCGCGCTGATGGCGCTGCAATACCGCGACATCCGGCGCCGCGACCGCGCCAAATGCTTCAAGGCCTTCCTCGACAACAACCGCGTGGGGGCGGTCGTGTTCGCCGGCTTGGCGCTGGGATACTTAGTGTAAATGGGTAAAATATGCCATTTACAATAAATTACCCTCGCATCAGCCATATCTCATGAACTTCCCTTCGCTTCCCTGCTCTGAACAAGGTCGGGCGCTGCCCGATGGCAAAACACGCCAATACCAATAAGTCACACAGGAAGGTGAACATCATGAAAAAACTGATGGCTGCTCTGATCGCTGCTGCTTTCGCTGGTTCCGCTTTCGCCGCCCCGGCCGCTTCCGCCCCGGCCGCTGAAAAGAAGATGGAACACAAGGCTGAACATAAGGCTGAACACAAGAAGTCGCACCACAAGAAGACGCACAAGAAGCACGCGTCCGGCGCGGCTCATGAAAAGCACAAGGCTGGCCATAAGGCTGCTTCCGCCGCCAAGTAAGCCTTGCTGCCATGAAAAAAGCTCCCTCGCGGGAGCCATGCCGCCCACTCCAGCGAGTGGGCGGCATTTTTCATGGCGCCGGGCAAATCCTGCCTGCCAAAACCCACGCGCAGAGGCGCGAACGCTATACCGCAAAACGAAAAAGCCCGCGATCATCGCGGGCCGGTCTCAATAAGGATGGATTTCAAACCGCTTCGACATTGTTGTGCACTTCGCTGTCGCGCAGCACGACCTGCGCCCAGACCACGGAATCCAGGTAGTACTGATTGACCAAGTCGATATCGAGATTCAGCACCTTGGCATGCGCTTCGATCTGCACATTGTCGCCATGCTCACAGGCCAGCGCCAGCGCCAGATGCGGGGCGAAGATGCCCTTTTGCTCGATCACCGCTTCGCGCACGGTCAGCGGCAATTCCAGCGGGTCCAGCACATCCGGAAACGGAATGTTCAGCAGCACGTCCAGCAGTGAAAACATGCCGGTCAGGAATAGGTGCTCCGCCTCCAGCTTGTTGCCGCGGTAGCTGCCTAGCTTTTCCATGAAGCGGGCGCGGATCAGCGATTTCTCCAGCAGCGCGATGGCGTTGCCATCCTCCTTGCGCGAGGTGAACAGCAACATGGACAGCCACTTGAACATGGTCTCCCGGCCCAGCAGCAGCAAGGTTTCCTCTATGGTCTGCACCTTGCGCGCCAGGCCATGGATAGGCGAATTGATGAAGCGCAGCAGCTTGAACAGCAGCACCGAATCCAGCTTGAACTGCGCCTCCACCTCCTTGGCCTCGGCATTGGCGCGCAGCAGCCGCATGATCTGCAGGACGCGGGTCTGGCTGTTGTCCACCTTGCCGCCTTCCAGCGAGTGCGCGGTGCTGACGAACGGCCCGTGGAACAGGGCGAAGCGATTGTGTCCCGGCGCGCGCAGGCAAACATCCAGGTCTTCGGCAGTGCCGACATTGCGGGCGATCCAGCGCACAGCCGGATAGCGCTTGGGCAGCTGGTCGAGAATCGGCGCCAATACCCGGGTGGACGGGCCGGCGAAATCCAGCACCATGTAGTCCATGCGGCCAAACAGGTCAGCCTGCAGGCCGGGCGTCAGTATGGTCTGGTCGTAGGCTGCCGGCTCCAGCGCGAAGCGCAGGCCCAGCTTTTGCAGATCGTCCAGCTGCCCCAGCATGAACTCGGACACTTCCATGCCCGGCACCGCCTCCAGCACGAAAATCACGCTGCCGGCCGGCATGCTGCGCAGCAGCGGTTCGTCCAGCGAGGTCATCGCGATATGGACGAAGGCGCGGCGGTAGGCCAGCAGGCGGAAGATATCCATATTGTGCAGCGTCGACAGCAGCAGCCGGTCAAACTCCTGCTGCTTGCCGGCCTCGATGTTGCGCTTGCCCTGGCGGACGAAAAAATCATAGGCCACCACCCGGCGCTGCTTGTCCATCACCGGCTGGTGCGAAACAAAGCCCAGCGTCGCCGGCAGCTCCTCCGCCGGCAACTCCGGCGGCAGCTCCAGCATCGTAGTGTCAGGCATGTCCGGCGACGAAGGCGGGCGCGTTTCTTCTACAGTGGTCTTTTTGAGACGTCCAGTCAGGCCATCGATCAGGCTTTTCAGCATGTTGGGATCCTATGTTGCACCGGCCGCCTCCCCCGCAAACCGGTATCCAGATAGAATTCTAGCCGATGCGACCGGCAATTCTCGGGGTTTCCACTTGCACGTCGCCGCACTGCGCGCGGTGGCGCAAGGCGTGGTCGATCAGCACCAGCGCCAGCATGGCCTCGGCGATGGGCGTGGCGCGGATGCCGACGCAGGGATCATGGCGGCCATGGGTTTCCATCACGATGGGCTCGCCCTGCTTATTGATGGAGCGGCGCGGCTGGGCGATGGAAGACGTCGGCTTGATGGCGATGGACACATCGATCTGCTGGCCGGTGGAAATGCCGCCCAGCACGCCGCCGGCGTGATTGCTGGCGAAGCCTTCCGGCGTCAGCTCATCGCCATGTTCGCTGCCCTTCTGCGCCACGCAAGCGAAACCGGCGCCGATCTCCACGCCCTTGACCGCGTTGATGCTCATCATGGCGTAGGCGATGTCGGCGTCCAGCCGGTCGAACACCGGCTCGCCCCAGCCCACCGGCACGTTGTCCGCCACCACGCGCAGCCGCGCGCCGATGGAGTCCAGGCTCTTGCGGATGGAGTCCATGTATTCCTCCAGCCGCGGCACCACGTCCGGGTCGGCGCTGAAGAAGGGGTTCTGCCCCACATGCTCCCAGCCCTTGAACGGCATCTGCACTTCGCCGATCTGCGTCATGTGGCCGCGAATCACGATGCCGTATTTCTCGTTCAGCCACTTTTTGGCGATGGCGCCGGCCGCCACGCGCACTGCCGTCTCGCGCGCTGACGAGCGGCCGCCGCCGCGCGGATCGCGGGTGCCGTATTTGTGCCAGTAGCAGTAGTCGGCATGGCCGGGACGGAAGGTGTCGGCGATATTGCCGTAGTCCTTGCTGCGCTGGTCGGTATTGCGGATCAACAGCGCGATCGGCGTGCCGGTGGTCTTGCCCTCGTACACGCCGGACAGGATTTCCACGGTGTCCGGCTCGCGGCGCTGGGTGACGTGGCGGCTGGTGCCGGGCTTGCGGCGATCCAGCTCGATCTGGATGTCGGCCTCGCTCAGCGCCAGGCCGGGCGGGCAGCCGTCCACCACGCAGCCTATGGCCGGCCCGTGGCTTTCGCCAAAAGAAGTAACGGTAAACAATCGACCCATGCTGCTGCCTGACATCTGCGATCCCCTGCTGTTTTCGTCTATGCGATCGATTCTAGCATGAGCGATCAGGCGAACTCGCGCCGATACGCGGCCGGGGTCATCAAGAAACGTTGCTTGAACACGCGGTGGAAATACAGGTTTCCAGACGAGCCTGCATGCTGTTCTCCTCCATTTGTGGATGGAACAAGGCTAACGCAGGCACGGAAGGCCGATATAGTGGCGAGATCAGCCGGATGTGGGCTTTTGTGACATCGCGGCGGCGCGCTGGATCATTCTCACAAGAAAAATCCGCCAAAAAACAAAACGCCGGCGGGGCCGGCGTCAAAACGGATGCAAGCGCGAGGCTTCACCAGGGCAGGCTGCCGCCCTGGCGGCGATACCAGCCGGTGACGGACAAGCGCTGCCGCTTGGCCGGCAGCACCTCGTGCCAGAAACGGTCGGACAGGAACAGCACCAGCGTGCCGGCCTCCGGCTCCACGTCGATGAACTGCTGGCAGTCCTGATCCAGGTACAAGCGGATCTGGCCGCCGGCGCCGGCCGGCCAGTGTTCATTGAGGTAGAACACGGTGGTCAGCGTGCGGGCGTCGTCATCCTGGAAACGGTCCAGATGCTTTTTGTAGAACGCCCCTTCCGGATACACGGCGAAATGCGACTCCAGCTCGGCCAGGCCCAGATACAGGCCGCGGTTCACCGCCCGCATGATCTCGTCCATGGCGGCGTTATAAGCCGCGACGGCCGGCAACTCGGCCACCTGATCCAGCCACAGCACGGAGTCGGAGCGGATTTCGGCGCGGCGGGCCTGGCCATCGGCGCGGCCGGTGGCGGCTTCATGGAAGCGCCCCTCGTCCCATACTTGCAGGCAGGCTTGGCGCAAATTGGCGGTCAGCTCCGCCGGCAGGGCTTGGGGAATGACGATCCAGCCTTGTTCGGCCAGCGTGTCGAGAACGGCGTCAAGATCGAATTGCAGCGCGGTCATATCGGTTTTGCTCAAAAAACGGGCTGACGCTTTCTACCACAAGCCAGGACGCAAGGCGAATGCCGGACGTCAATCTTCCCTGACATTTCGCGGATGCTATCATCTCAGACCACCCACACGCCTAGAGCCCAATGCCATGGAAGGACTGCTCAACACCCTGCTGGACATGCTGAACCTGCCCAAAGTGGGGCTGTCCGCCATTTTTCTGATCAGCCTGGTTTCCGCCACCCTGCTGCCGCTAGGCTCGGAGCCGGCGGTCTTCGCCTACATCAAGCTCAAGCCGGACATGTTTTGGCCCGTGCTGGCCGTCGCCACGCTCGGCAACACCTTGGGTGGGATCATAGATTGGTGGATGGGCTATGGCGCCAAGCTCGCCTTGCTGCGCTATCGCCTGCGCCGCAGCCATCTCAAGCATGGCCATGCTCACGCCCAAGCGGCCAGTCCGTCGCAGCCGGCTGGCAAAGCGCCGCTGGGCAAACGCTACGTCCGCTGGATGCGCCTTCGCGGCGCGCCTATCCTGCTGCTTTCCTGGTTGCCGGGAATCGGCGATCCCTTGTGCACCTTGGCAGGCTGGCTGCGCATCTCGTTCTGGCCCAGCGTGTGCTACATGACCGTCGGCAAATTCCTGCGCTACCTCGTCACCACCTCGGCGCTATTGTGGGTGCCGGACGACTTCTGGCGCGGTCTGGGCCAATTATTCTGAACGGTCGCCGCCGCCCGCTCGAAGAACCAGTGACTGGCGCTCAATAATTTTCCGCCACCGCGTCGTAGCGCCCCGCCAGCCAGTCCAGCGCCAGCGGAAAATGGTCGCGCGGCGCATCGGGGTGGGTCAGCAGCGACACATGGTTGTAGTCGTGCAGATGCCCGCCGCGCCGCCCCAACAGATGCAAGCGCGAGAGGTGCGGGCCGGACTCGTCGCGGAAACGGCGCACGTCCTCCGGGTGGCCGCGGCAGGGGTCGTTGACGGCGGCGAAATACAGCGTGGGCGGCATATGACCGGCGCGCGCCGCGGTGGCGTAGTCGAAGCCGTCATCGCTGTCGACCCACGGTTTGGGCTGCGCCCACAGCTTGCTTTGCAGATGGCTCTTGTCGCTCTCGTCATCGGCCCCCAGCCGGATGCGCCGCGCCGGCAGATAGCCGAACACCTTGATCAACCAGCGCGAAGCGGTGTTCCACATGAAGTCCACCTCGACCAGCTTGTTGAGGCTGCGCACGCGCACGCTGCGCTTGGAGCCGAAATACACCACGCTCGCCACCTCGGCGGCGATGTCGGGAAAGCGCACGAGGCAGCTCGACATATGCACGCCGCCCCAGGAATGGGCGATCCAGTGCAGCTTCCGGCCGCCGCTCTTGCGGCGGATGAAGGCGTGCAGCGCCGGCAAGTCCTCGCAGATGGTCTCGGTCTGGCCGTGGCGGCTGTGCGGACCGATCTTGGGCGTGCTCTTGCCGCGGCCGCGCAAATCCGCCACATAGACGTCGTAGCCGGCATCGGCCAGGAAGTGCGCCAGCCCTTTGCCGGAATCGGTATAGAAGATGCGGCCGTTGGCCATCACGCCGTGCACCATCAGCACCGGCGCGCCGCCGGCGCGGCCAATGCGCTTCAGATACAAGCGCTCGCCGTCGCCCACCGGCACATGATAATCCTGCTGCAGTTTCTCCATGGCTTCCTCGCTGGGTCATGCCGTCGCCGTCTGCGCGGCGATTCAAGCAAACGCTTGATCATGACAAAGAACCCGGCAAAGCGGAAGCACCAGCAGACCCTGGCGGCGCAAGGCGATGCGAACGCGCGCGCGGCACTGCGCCGGCTCCCAGCAGGCAAGTTGGCCAATGGACAGCAGCGGCCGGACCGATTCCGCCGCGCGGCCGCTGGCTTGATATCCGTCAAGCGCCGGGCCGCAAGGCTCTTGAATCCGGCGCGATCCGCCCCTATCTCATTTATCGCCACGGCATCCGCCGTAAGTCAGTGAACTGAAAGGAGAATCAGATGAACATGCTGCCCAGCCGCCATAGCCTGTTTGACGAATTTTTCCGCGATTTCACCCCGGGCTTCTTCATCAAACCATTGCATGGCGACGCGCTGCCATCGCAAATCAGGATGGATGTGAAGGAAACCGAGCAGGCTTATCTGGTGGACGCCGAGCTGCCCGGCGTCGGCAAGGAGGACATCCATGTCGAGATCGACGGCCCCTTGGTGACCATCAAGGCCGAGGTCAAACAGTTTGACGAAGCCAAGCAGGACCAGCAGAAACTGCGCAGCGAGCGCTACTACGGCATGGTGTCGCGCAGCTTCCAGCTGCCGCAGGACATCGACCGCGATGCCGCCAGCGCCAAGTATGAAAATGGCGTGCGGTGCCTGACGTTGCCGAAGAAGCGCAATAGCGGCGCCGGACAGCGCCTGCGCATCGAGTAGTCCGCGGGACGCCGTCTATGCAATGAAAAACGCGCTGGATGCCCAGCGCGTTTTTTATCGATGCCGAAATGGGGTCAGGCCAGAATCTTCGACACGATCTCGTACACGTCCTTGGACAGCTCGGCCTTGGCCAGACGCTCCAGCTCCGCGCGCATCAGCGCCTGACGGCCCGGTTCCAGCTTCTGCAGGCGACGGAAGGCGCGGGTCAGTCCGCTGGCGCCCTGAGGATTGATGGCGTCCAGCTGCAGGATGCGGTCCGCCATGAAACGGTAGCCGCTACCGTCCGCCGCATGGAAGTGGAACATGTTCGCGCCAAAGGCGCCCAGCAGCGAACGCACCTTGTTCGGGTTCTTGATGCTGAACGCCGGATGCAGCAGCGCCGCCTCCACATGCTGCAGCGTGCCGGCCAGCTGGCTGCCGCCGATCAGCATGAAAAACTTGTCCATCACCAGCGCTTCGTTCTGCCAACGCGAGGCGAAAGCGGTGAAGCACTCGTCGCGCTCCTGGCCGTCGCGGTCGCGCAGCGCCAGCAGCGCGCCCATCTGGTCGGTCATGTTATCGGCTTCGCGGCACTGCTTGGCGGCGGTTTCGGCCGGCCAGGCGTCGTCCAGCCGGTTCAGCATCCACAGCGCGCGGTTCTTCAGGCTGCGCTTGCCGGCGTCCTGCGGCTTGTACTCGCGCGTGAGGTTCATCTCGTAGGCCTCGCGCCATTCGCCGCGCAGCGCCTGCGCCAACTGATCCAGCACGAAGTCGCGCACTTGATGGATCACCGCCGGATCGGCCACGTCCACCATTTCCAGGATCTCGCCCTCGGTCGGCAGCGTCAGCATCAGCGATTTGAACGACGGATCCAGGCTATGGTCTTTCAGCACCGAGCGGAAAGCGGCGATGAACACTTCGGACAGCTTCAGCTCGCGGCCGGCGGCCACATCGGCGATCAGTTGCTTGAACAGACGTTCGGCGAAGGTCTGGCCGGCCTCCCAGCGGCAGAAGCTGTCGCTGTCGTTGGCCATCAGGAACACCAGCTGGTCGTCGCGCCAGTCGTATTCCAGCTTCACCGGCGCGGAGAAGCCGCGCAGCAAGGACGGCACCGGCTCGGCCGGGATGTCGAGGAAGGTGAAGCTCTGCTCGGCGGCCTTGACGTCCAGCTCGCGGGACGTGCCGACAGCCTCCGCCTCGCCCGCGAGGCGCAACGGCAGGTCCTGGCCGTCGGCGCCCACCAGGCCCAGCGCCAGCGGGATGTGGAAGGGCTGCTTGACGTTCTGGCCCGGCGTGGCCGGGCAGCTTTGCTTGACGGTCAGGGTGTAGCTTCGTTCGGCCGGGTTGTAGCTGGACGAGACCGCCAGGCGCGGCGTGCCGGCCTGGCTGTACCACAGCGCGAACTGCTCCAGATCGGCGCCGTTGGCGTCGGCCATGGCGGCGCGGAAATCGTCGCAGGTGACGGCTTGGCCGTCATGGCGCTTGAAGTACAGGTCCATGCCCTTGCGGAAGCCGTCGCGGCCCAGCAGGGTTTCATACATCCGCACCACTTCCGCGCCCTTCTCGTACACGGTCATGGTGTAGAAGTTGTTCATCTCGATGTAGCTGTCCGGGCGGATCGGGTGCGCCGTCGGGCCGGCGTCCTCCGGGAACTGCGCCATGCGCAGGCCTTTGACGTCGTCGATGCGCTTGACCGCGCGGCTGTACATGTCGGCGCTGAACTCCTGGTCGCGGTAGACGGTCAGGCCTTCCTTCAGCGAGAGCTGGAACCAGTCGCGGCAGGTCACGCGGTTGCCGGTCCAGTTGTGGAAGTATTCGTGGCCGATCACCGCCTCGATGTCTTCGAAGTCGGCGTCGGTGGCGGTGTCCTGGCGGGCCAGCACGTACTTGGTGTTGAAGATGTTGAGGCCCTTGTTCTCCATCGCGCCCATATTGAAGTCCCCGACCGCGACGATCATATAGATGTCGAGGTCGTACTCCAGGCCGAAACGCTCCTCGTCCCACTTCATGGAGTGCTTGACCGACTCCATCGCGTGAGCGGTCTTGTCCTGATCGGCCGGTTCGGTCCAGATTTCCAGTTGCACCTCGCGGCCGCGCATGGTGACGAACTTGTCCTTCAGCGCCACCAGCTTGCCGGCCACCAAGGCGAACAAATAGGCCGGCTTGCGGTACGGATCCACCCACTTAACCCAGTGGCGCTTCTTGTCCACCATGCCCTCGCCCACCTTGTTGCCGTTGGACAACAGCACCGGGTATTTCTGCTTGTCGGCCTTGATGGTGGTGGTGAACTTGGCCATCACGTCCGGACGGTCCAGATAATAGGTGATCTTGCGGAAGCCTTCCGGCTCGCACTGGGTGAACAGATTGCCGCTGGAAGCGTACAGACCCATCAGACTGGTATTGGCGGCCGGGTCGATTTCGGTTTCGATTTCCAGGATGAAGCTATCCGGCACTTGGGGCACGGTCAGCACATCGCCGGCCAGGCTGTAGCGGCTTTCGTCCAGTTTCTCGCCATCCAGCACCACGGCGATCAGCTTGGCGCTGCCGTCCAGCCTCAGTTCGCTCGCGGCGGACTGGCCATTGCGGTTGACCACCAGCCGGGAGTGGACCCGGGTGAATTCATCCTCGATGTCGAACACCAGATCGACGCGGTCGATCAGAAAGGCAGGGGCCTGGTAATCCTTGCGATACTTCACTTCCGGCTGTTGGGCCATGCGTGTCTCCTTATCGTCCGGCTTGTGGCCGGCCTCATGCATAGACAGAACGGCGCCTGCTGGCGCCGCTCGTTGTTGTATCGTTTCCGCTCAGCGGCTGGCGATCCACTTGCCGCCATTCGGCAGCAGCTTCAGGCGGCAGGTGTCTTCGGCGGCCGGTTGCAGCGTCACGTCGAAGCTCATCAGCTCGTCGCGGCGGAAAGCGTGCAGCTTGATCTTGTCGCCGGCCTGATAGCGGGCGATCTGTTTGTCCAGATCGACGGCGCGCAGCTTGTCCACCGCCACCACCACGTCGCCGCCGGACAGGCCGGCCGCCTGCGCGGCGCCGCCATCCAGCACCTGGACCAGCTTGACGCCGGCGGCATCACCTGCGGTCTTGACGCCCAAGGCCAGCGGCGCCGGCTTGCCGGCGAAGGCGTCCACCACGCCGCCGCGGTCGGACGCGCCCTGCGCCGCCTCGAATTTCAATTCGACGCCCTGGCTGGCCAGCAGTTCAGCCAGCGGCAGGTCTTGCGTGGAACGCAGCGCCAGGTCGAAGAAGGGCTTGAGTTTGAGGCCGGTGGTTTCGATGGCGATCTTTTCCCACTCGTCCTCCTCCAGGCCCTTGCCGTCCGCCAGCCACTTGGCCCACAACGCGCGCATCACGTCGTCCAGCGACTGCTTGCCCTTGCTGTCGCGGCGGATCAGCAGGTCCAGCGCCAGCGCCGCCAGCGAACCCTTGGTGTAGTAGCTGACGATGCTGTTGGGGCTGTTCTCGTCCTGGCGGTAATACTTGGTCCAGGCTTCGAAGCTGGACTGCTCCAAAGTCTGCTTCAGTCTACCGGCCCCGCGTTGCACGCCGGTGATGGTTTCGGCCAGCAGGCCCAGGTAGCGCTTCTCGTCGATCAGGCCACTGCGCACCAGCGCCAGGTCGTCGTAATACGAGGTGATGCCTTCAAACGCCCACAGCAGGCGGGTATGGCCTTCGCGGTTCAAATCGTACGGGGTGAAGGCCGCCGGCTTCATGCGCTTCACGTTCCAGCTGTGGAAGTATTCGTGGCTGATCAGGCCCAGCAGCTTCAAGTAGCCGTCGCTGATTTCGGCGGCGCCCGGCACCGGCAAATCGTCGCGATTGGCCACCAGCGCGGTGGACGCGCGGTGCTCCAGGCCGCCGTAGATGTCTTTGCCGACAAACAGCATGAAAACATAGCGATCGAACGGCGCCGGCTCGCCAAACAGCTGGATCTGGTATTCGCAAATTTTCCGGGTGTCTTCGGCCAGGCGCTTCAGATCGCCCTGGAAACGGCCGGATACGACAAACTCATGCGGCACGCCGCAGGCTTTGAAGCTGACCTTTTTGAAATTGCCCAGTTCTACCGGGTGATCGATCAGCTCGTCGTAGTTGGATGCCTGATAGCGGCCGAAGCCGCTCTTCTTTTTGACGTCCGCAGCCGGCAGGCTGGTGGCCAATTTCCAATCAGCATAAGACTTGCCGTCCGGCGCGTGGATGTCCATCGAGCAAGGCTCGTCCTGATAGCCATCAGCGGCCAGGAACACGCTGGTGCCGTTGAAGAAACCGCGTTCGGCGTCCAAATAGGCGCCGCGCACCGACAGATCGTAGGCGTACACTTGATAGCGCAGGGTCAGCGCGCCCTTGGCCGGCTCGGCTTGCCAGCGGTTTTTGTCCAGCTGGCGCAATGCCACCGTCTTGCCGCTGGCTTCCGCCGACAACGATACGATATGCTTTGAAAATTCACGTATCATATAACTGCCGGGAATCCACGCCGGCAGGAAAAAAACCTGGCCATTCTTGGCTGGCTGCAAAACGGTAACCGTGACTTCGAACATGTGGGCTTCCGGCGATGCCGGCCGCAGAGTGTACTGTACTGGGATGGACTGGATCATGATCTGCCTGCATGCGTTGCAAAACGCGATGATTTTAGCATTACCGCGCCGCAAGCGCCGCCAATTGTGCCGTATTGATCCATGTCAATAAGCCTTGCCTGCATGCCAATACAATTGCATGAGTGGCAATTTGGACTGTTTACGATTGCCATGCGAGTAGTACCACGGCAAGAACATGCCGGAACGGCCAAGCCGCCCATCCAGCTGGTTGGCGGTAAATGCTTGATTTAGAATAAAGGCATTGGTCTGGTGGGGAATTTGGTGCTGTCGGAAAGGCTGGCGAGCTGCTAATACAGACATCGAAGCCTATCGATACAGGTCAAGCACTTGCCCCAACCATGCTGTTTCGGTTCCCGCGACGTGCCACCGCTTCATGCAGCAGATTGGGCTGCGTTGAAAAAGTTCAAGTCGCTACGGTTTGTTCATGTTCTGAGTTAGCAACCTTGGAGAAAACCTTAATGGAAACGCAACCCACTTATAACTATAAGGTGGTGCGCCAATTTGCCATCATGACCGTAGTTTGGGGCATCGTCGGCATGTTGGTGGGCGTGGTCATCGCGGCCCAGCTGGTATGGCCGGAGCTCAATTTCGGGCCCTGGTTCCACTTTGGCCGCCTGCGCCCCCTGCACACCAATGCCGTCATTTTCGCCTTTGGCGGTTGCGGCCTGTTCGCCACTTCCTACTATGTGGTGCAGCGTACCTGTAACGTCCGGCTGATTTCAGACAAGCTGGCCGCCTTCACCTTCTGGGCGTGGCAACTGGTCATCGTGCTGGCCGCCATCACCCTGCCGCTAGGCTTGACCTTCGGCAAGGAGTACGCCGAGCTGGAATGGCCGATCAAGCTGCTGATCGCCGTGACCTGGGTGGTGTACGCCATCGTATTCTTCGGCACCATCGCCATCCGCAAGGTCAAGCACATCTATGTGGCCAACTGGTTCTACGGCGCCTTCATTCTGGCCGTGGCCTTGCTGCACATCGTCAACTCCGCCTTCGTGCCGGTGACGCTGTGGAAGTCCTATTCCGTGTATTCCGGCGCCGTCGACGCCATGGTGCAGTGGTGGTACGGCCACAACGCCGTGGGCTTCTTCCTGACCGCCGCCTTCCTCGGCATGATGTACTACTTCGTGCCCAAGCAGGCCGGCCGACCGGTTTACTCGTATCGTTTGTCCGTGGTGCACTTCTGGGCGCTGATCTTCACCTATATGTGGGCCGGTCCGCACCACCTGCACTACACCGCGCTGCCTGACTGGACCCAATCCGTCGGCATGGTGTTCTCGCTGATTCTGCTGGCGCCGTCCTGGGGCGGCATGATCAACGGCATCATGACCCTGTCCGGCGCCTGGCATAAGCTGCGCACCGACCCGGTGCTGAAGTTCCTGGTGGTTTCGCTGTCGTTCTACGGCATGTCCACCTTCGAAGGCCCGATGATGTCGATCAAGACCGTCAACGCGCTGTCCCACTACACCGACTGGACCATCGGCCACGTGCACTCCGGCGCGCTGGGCTGGGTGGGCTTCATCACCATCGGCTCGATGTACTACCTGATTCCGCGCCTGTTCGGCCGCGACTCCATGTTCAGCGTCAAGCTGATCGAAGCGCACTTCTGGCTGGCAACCGTGGGCGTGGTGCTGTACATCGCCTCGATGTGGATTTCCGGCGTGACCCAGGGCCTGATGTGGCGCGCCCTGAACGCGGACGGCACGCTGACCTACGCCTTCGCCGAGTCGGTCAAGGCCAGCTACCCCTACTACTTCGTGCGCTTCCTCGGCGGCGCCCTGTACCTGTCCGGCATGCTGCTGATGGCTTACAACACCTTCCGCACCGTCTCCGCCGGCCGCGCCGTGGATGCCAAGATTCCGGCAGTCACCGCACAAGCACATTAAGGGGGCGAAAGAAAAATCATGGACAAAATCCAAAAACTGATCGAAGAACATGTCGGCTGGCTGATCGTGCTGACCCTGCTGGTGATCAGCGTGGCGGGCCTGGTGGAAATCCTGCCGCTGGCCTTCCAGAAATCCGTGACCGAGCCGGTAGCCGGCGTGAAGCCTTACACCGCGCTGCAGCTGGCTGGACGCGACATCTATGTCCGCGAAGGCTGCTACAACTGCCACTCGCAGATGATCCGTCCCTTCCGCGCCGAAACCGAGCGTTATGGCCACTACTCGGTGGCGGGCGAGTCGGTATACGACCATCCGTTCCAGTGGGGCTCCAAGCGCACCGGCCCCGACCTCGCCCGTGTAGGCGGCCGCTACTCCGACGAGTGGCACCGCGTGCACCTGACCAACCCGCGCGACGTGGTGCCGGAGTCCAACATGCCTGCCTTCCCGTGGCTGGCCAAGAATCTGGCCGATGCCGACGTGGTGCCGGCCAAGATGGAAGCGCTGCGCAAGGTGGGCGTGCCGTACTCCGACAAGGAGATCGCCGAAGCCAAGTCGCAAGTGGAGGGCAAGTCCGAACTGGATGCGCTGATCGCCTACCTGCAAGGCCTGGGCCTTGCACTGAAGAATGTACGTTGAGCCATGGACTGGGTAACGATAGGACGTTCGCTGTTCACCGTGGTCTGCTTCGCGTTCTTCATCGTGGTGCTGATCATCGCCTATAGCAAACGCTCCAAGAACCGGTACGAGGAAGCGGCGAATCTGCCCTTCCTGGATGACGACAAGGCAGAGGAAGCCCCACACGACCAGGCTTCCAACGGAGCAAGAAAATGAGTCAATTCACAAGCGATTTCTGGAACATCTGGATTATCGTGATCGTGCTGGGCGGCATCATCGGCCTGACCCTGCTGGTATTCACCCAGTCCAAGACCACGGTCAAGAAGGGCGAGGAAGTCCAGACCCTTGGCCACGTGTGGGACGGCGACCTGGAGGAGTACAACAACCCGCTGCCGCGCTGGTGGATGCTGATGTTCTACATCACGCTGCTGTTCGGCATCGTGTATCTGGTGCTGTATCCGGGCCTCGGCGACTACAAGGGCGTCTTCGGCTGGAGCCAGGTAGGTCAGTACAAGGACGAGCGCGCCAAGGCCGAAGCCAAGTACCAGCCGCTGTACGACAAGTTCCTCAAGCAGGACTTGAAGGCGGTGGCGGCCGATCCGCAGGCTCAGGAAATGGGCAAACGCCTGTTCCAGACCTACTGCGTGCAGTGCCACGGCGCGGACGCCCGCGGCGCCAAGGGCTTCCCCAACCTGGTGAACCACGACTGGCTGTACGGCGGCGAGCCCGACACCATCAAGACCACCATCCTGAACGGCCGCCACGGCCAGATGCCGGCCTGGGGCGCGGTGCTGGGCGAGGAGAAGGTCAAGGACGTGGCCAACTATGTGCTGTCGCTCTCCGTCAACAAAAAGAAGTTTGACGCCGAGCGGGCCTCTCGCGGCAAGGAAACCTTCGCCACGCTGTGCTCCGCCTGCCACGGCGCGGACGGCAAGGGCAACCAGCAACTGGGCGCGCCCAACCTGACCCACCCGTCCGGCAACTGGCTGTATGGCGGCACCGAGAAGACGATCATCGAAACCGTCACCAATGGCCGCAACAATCAAATGCCGGCCTGGAAGGACTTCCTGGGCGAAGGCAAGGTCCACCTGCTGGCCGCCTACGTCTGGAGCCTGTCCAACAATCCCAAGGCGCCGCAATAAGCCTGGCTACGCCGCCTGCTCCGGCAGGCGGCGTTTTTCCTCCCCACCCACAGAGGCCTTGGCCCAGCGCATCGCAGAGGTGAGTTCAGCCAAGTCCTCTTCAGGAAAAAACAATGTCAGAGTCTCTGAAGAAGATCCCCATAAAAGTCCAGAACGCCGATAAGGACAGCGCCACCATCTCGCTGTACGAAACCCAGAAAAAGCTCTACCCCCGCTCGGTCAAGGGCCTGTTCAACAACTTCCGCATCCTGTTCGTCATCGGCACCCAGCTGCTGTACCTCGGCCTGCCCTGGCTGCAATGGAACGGCCGCCAGGCGGTGTTCTTCGATCTGATCAACCGCAAGTTCTACCTGTTTGGCCTCACCGTATGGCCGCAGGACTTCGTCTACCTCGCCGCGCTCTTGATGTGCTGCGCCTTCGGCCTGTTCACCTGGACCACCATCGCCGGCCGGCTATGGTGCGGCTATTCCTGTCCGCAGACGGTGTACACCGAGATCATGCTGTGGATAGAGCAATGGGTGGAGGGCGACCGCAACAAGCGCATGAAGCTGGATGCGGCGCCCATGAGCGCGACCAAGCTGCGACTGAAATTCACCAAGCATTTCATCATGATCGCGTTCTCGCTGTGGGCCGGCTTTACCCTGGTGGGCTATTTCACGCCGATACGCAGCCTGTTGGCCGCGCTTCCCACTTTCGGCTACGGCCCGTGGGAAAGCTTCTGGATGTTCTTCTACGGCGGTTTCACCTATCTGTTCGCCGGCTTCATGCGCGAGCAGGTGTGCAAATACATGTGCCCATACGCCCGCTTCCAGAGCGTGATGTTCGACGCCGACACACTGATCATTTCTTATGACGAGGCCCGCGGCGAACCGCGCGGCGCGCGCAAGAAAGGCGCCAACCCGAAGGAGCAGGGGCTGGGCGACTGCATCAACTGCAGCATCTGCGTGCAGGTGTGTCCGGTGGGCATAGACATCCGCAACGGCCTGCAATACGAATGCATAGGCTGCGCCGCCTGCATCGATGCCTGCGACGACGTTATGGACAAAATGAACTATCCGCGCGGACTGATCCGCTACACCACGGAAAACGCGCTGGAAGGCAAATACCCGGAAAAAGCCATTGCCTCGCGGCTGAAACGCCCGCGCGTGGTGCTGTACAGCCTGGTGCTGCTCATCGTATTCTGCGCCGCCGTCACCTCGCTGGCCCTGCGCAAACCCTTCAAGGTAGACATCATCCGCGACCGCGCCTCGCTGGTGCGCGAAACCGAAGAAGGCTGGCTGGAAAACAGCTACATCATCAAGATCATCAACACCACGGAACAAAATCAGCGCTTCGCCATCACAGCTAATGGCCTTCCCGGCATCAAGGTTAAAGCGGAACAGCCGGAAACCCAGGTGCGCGCCACGGAAACCCAATCGATTACCGTGCAGGTGCAAGCCGACCCGCAATACGCGACCAAGGGCAGCCACGAAATCCATTTCGTGATCCAGTCGCTCAACAACCCCGCCCTGCGCGTGGAAGAAAAATCCAGCTTCATTGGAGAATAAACGCATGCAGCACACTGCCCGCCACCTGCCCCGCCCCTGGTACAAAGAACCCTGGCCCTGGATCCTGTTCGGCATTCCGCTGGTGTCCATCATCGTCGGCATCTTCTTCCTGGCCGCCGCCATCAAATCGGACGATGGCCTGGTCACCGACGACTATTACAAGAAGGGCAAGGCCATCAATATGGAACTGCGCCGCGACAAGGTGGCGGCGCAGATGGGATTGTCCGGCCAACTGATGTTCGGCTCTGACGGCCGCAGCCTGCGCCTGATCACCAGCAGCAAGAGCAAGCTGCCGGATACCCTTTCGCTGCGCATGGTCCACCCGGCGCAGGACGACTTCGACCAAAGCGCCGAAATGACCATGGCCGGCCCCAACCTATACCAGGGCATCCTGGCCCAACCGCTGGTCACCGCCAACCACTGGTATGTGCTGGTGGAGGACCACGACAAGAAATGGCGCATCCAGGGCGAGTGGAAAACCGCCCAAGGCCCGATGGTGCAGCTGGGCCAGCCCAAACTGGAGCCGGCGGGACACTGAGTCCAACCGTCCAGAAACGCCAACGGCCCGCGCAGCGGGCCGTTTTGCATGGGGCCGTCTCGCGGCGCCATACTCAAATGATCAAATCGGAATGGTAGCGCAGCCAGTAGGCCTCGCGGCAGGCATTGTCGAAGCTCTTGCGCATCGGCTCAATACCCGGCGATTCGCCCAAGGCCATCACTTCGTAAGTGATCCAGCACTCGGAACAAGCCAGCTCGCTGGGATAATCGTCCACCTCGATGCCGCGGCGGATGACTACGCCGTTGTCGAAGCGGTAATCGCGCTGCCGCAAGATCACTTCGCAATCGGCCTCACGCCAGTTCTCGCTCCGCTCCTCGCGCCCAACAATCCGTTCCGCCCCGGCCCCGCCCATGATGGCGCGGGCGTAGCCGGCCAAGGGTTCCAGCTTCATGCCGGCTCCTTGCGGATATCGGCCAGCAGCGGCTTGGCCAGACGCAGGTAATCGCCACTGTCCAGCACCATGGACGCATCCAGCCTGCCGGCATTGAACGCGATTTCGCGATAGCGCGCCAGCAACTGCGGGTCCACCACCAGGCGGATGGCGGGATCGAAACTGAACGGCGGGATGGCGCCGATCACGCAGCCAGTGGCCGCCTCGGCATCAGCCGCACCGGCCAGCTTGACCTTGCGCGCGCCGACGGCGGCGGCCACCTTGGCGAAGTCCACCCGCTCGTCGCCTGGCAGCACGGCCAGCACAAACTGGCCGGCCTCATCCGCCAGCCGGCACAGCATGGCCTTGGCGCCCTGCCCCACCTCGGTGCCGCGTATCTCGGCCACCTTGTGCGAATTGCCCTCGGCCGGATGTTCTATCACCCGGAAAAACGCGTTTTCCGCCTCCAGCATTTTCCGCAAACATTCAAACATGGCTTCATCCCCCGGCATCCGGCCGACTCTCGCAATGTACATGAGGGCAAACAACGATCAAACAACTCCGTTGCCGCTCTTGTTGCTCCAGAGGAGAGACCGCTACACTGAAGCTCCCCTTCGTCGGCGACGCGCCTATGCTCAAACTCAACCTCGGCTGCGGCCATGACAAACGTCCCGGCTTCGTCAATGTGGACTCCCAAGCCGCCTGCCAGCCGGACCAGGTGGTCGATCTGGAGCATTTCCCTTGGCCCTGGCCCGACAGCTCGGTGGACGAGGTCGTGATGAGCCATGTGCTGGAACACTTGGGCGCCAGCACCGAGGCGTACCTTGGCATCATCCGGGAGCTGTATCGCGTGTGCGCGGCAGATGCCCGCGTCACCATCATCGTTCCCCATCCGCGCAGCGATAATTACCTGGCCGACCCCACACACGTCCGCCCCATCACCGCCATGGGCTTGCAGATGTTCAATCAGGAGCTGAACCGCCAGAGCATGGCGGAAGGCGGGTCCAGCACGCCGCTGGGCGTCTATCTGAGCGTGGACTGGGTGATGGAGTCCTCGGACGTGAAAATCCTGGAGCCTTGGGCCAGCCGCTTCAACAGCGGCCAGCTCCAGGACGGGGACATCGCCATGGCGGTGCAGAACTTCTACAACGTGATAGGCGATTGCACTTTCGTCATGCGCATCCGCAAGCCGGCCTTCGCCGGCTGATCGAGGGCGCCGCCGCCAAGGCGGAACCCTCCGGCGATCACACCGGCCGCAAGCGCGCCATGAAGTGGCGCAGGATGGGCGGTTCGTATTCAAACGTCAGGCCCCTGACCGCGCCGGCGCGCTTTTTCACCTCGATCAGGCAGTCGGCGATGTAGTCCATGTGGTCGTTGGTATAGACGCGGCGCGGAATGGTCAGCCGCATCAGCTCGAATGGCGACGGCTCCTGCTTGCCGGTCTGCGGATTGCGGCCCAGGAGCAGCGAGCCGATTTCCACCGCCCGCACCCCGCCTTCCAGATACAGTTCGCAGGCTAAGGCATGCGCCGGAAACTGCTCGGCGGAGATATGCGGCAACAACAGCCGCGCATCGACGAATACCGCGTGGCCGCCGGTAGGGGTCTGAATCGGCACCCCGCCCTCGCGCAGCCGCTCGCCCAGATACGCCACCTGTGCTATGCGGTAACTGAGGAAGGCGTCGTCCAGTCCTTCCTTCAGGCCTATCGCCAAGGCCTCCATGTCGCGCCCGGCCAGGCCGCCATAGGTGACGAAGCCTTCCATCGGCACACAGTTGACTTGCACCGCGCGGAACAGCGCCTCGTCGTCCTTGAAGCAGCACAGGCCGCCGATATTGACCAGGCCGTCCTTCTTGGCCGACATGGTGAACATGTCGCCGCAGTCGAACATCTCGCGCACGATGGCCGCGATGGACGCGCCGGCGTAGGCCGGATCGCGCTGGCGGATGAACCAGGCGTTCTCGGCGAAACGGGCCGCGTCTATCACCACCGGGATGCCGCGCGCGCGCGCCAGCTCGCTGACCGCGCGGATATTCCCCATGGACACCGGCTGGCCGCCGGCGCTGTTGCAGGTGATGGTGATGATGACGGCGGCGACGTTGTCGCCTTCCGCCGCCACGATCTCGCGCAGCCTCGGCAGGTCGAAATCGCCCTTCCAGTCATAAGCGGTGCCGGTGTCCAACGCCTGCGGCGTCAGCACGTTGACGGCGCGCGCGCCGGCCAGCTCGACATGCGCCTTGGTGGTGTCGAAGTGATAGTTGGACAGGAATACCGGCCGCTGCCCGCGGCAACGCTTCACCAATTCCGGAAACAGAATCTGCTCCGCGCCGCGCCCCTGGTGAGTGGGAATGGTGTGCGCATAGCCGAATACTTCGCGCACCGTATCGGCCAGGTGGTGGAAATTGCGGCTGCCGGCATAGGCTTCATCGCCCATCATCAAGCCAGCCCACTGGCGGTCGGACATCGCGCCGGTGCCGCTGTCGGTCAACAGATCGATATAAACATCCTCGGCCTTCAACAGGAAGGGGTTCCATCCGGCCTCCTGCAGCGCCTGGCGGCGGTCTTCGGCGGTGGTTTGGCGGATAGTCTCCACCATTTTGATGCGGAATGGTTCAGGAATGCGTCGTGCCATGATGCGTCTCCTCGCGGCGCGCCGCCAGACGGCGCATGATCGCGCGCGGTCGCGGCTGGCGGGCCGTCTTGCGTTTTTAGCAACAGGGTAAAAACAGGAACGGGGAGGCTTCAGGCGTGCGGAAAATCGAACGTCAGGATGATATCGAGCGTGTACCAGTTGGGGCGCGGGCCATCGTGGAAGGTCTGCGCCAGGCAAGTTGTGATCTTCATCGCCATACCTTGCGTGAGCAGTGGAATCATGGGCGCAAGCCCACAATGACCATAGCGTCAATCCCATATGAATGGCAATCACATACTGTTTACAGTGTGACTATCAAGCAACACACAATGTATACAATCTTCAATGAACAAAATGCATAAAACTCATGAATCTCAGCTAAATGGCTCAGTAAAAAACATCACAAAAACAAAGTCAATGCTCTAAATATTACATGGTAATTACATTTTTCCTAAAAAAATTTTCACATCTCAACATTTACTCGATATGATCATGCGCTGCCTACAAAATACATAGGCACTCAATAAAAAACAAAAAACATCGCTTGTTGCTGGTGATGTCTCAAGTCACTCGAAGGAAACCCTTATGTCTACACAATCGCATCCCAAGGGGCTGTATCTGCTCTTTGTGACGGAGATGTGGGAGCGCTTCAGCTACTACGGCATGCGCGCCATCTTCACGCTGTACATGATCAAGGCCCTGCTGTTCGACAAGGCGCATGCGTCCGACATTTACGGCACCTACACCGGCCTGGTTTATCTGACCCCGCTGGTGGGCGGCTACATCGCCGACCGTTACTGGGGCAACCGCCGCTCCATTCTGGCAGGCGGCGTGCTGATGGCCCTCGGCCAGTTCATGCTGTTCTTCTCCGGCTCCTTGCACGAAACCAACGTCGCCGCCGCCTCCTGGCTGCTGTACGGCGGCCTGGGCATGCTGATTGCCGGCAATGGCCTGTTCAAGCCGAACATCTCGTCCATGGTGGGCCAGTTGTACGCGCCGGGCGACAAGCGCGTGGACTCCGCCTTCACCATCTTCTACATGGGCATCAACGCCGGCTCGCTGTTCGCGCCGCTGGTGTGCGGCACGCTGGGCGACACCGGCAATCCGGCGGACTTCAAGTGGGGCTTCATGGCCGCCGGCTGCGGCATGCTGCTGTCGCTGGTCATCTTCAGCCTGTTCAAGAACAAGTATCTGGTGACGCCGGAAGGCAAGCCGATCGGCATGGCGCCGAAGCGCCACCACGAAAGCGGCGAGAAAGTGGTGCACGCGCCGCTGACCGGCGTGGAAAAGCAACGCCTGGCGGTGATCCTGATCGTGTCGGCGTTTGTGATCTTCTTCTGGTCCGCCTTTGAGCAGGCCGGCGCCTCGCTGACCTTCTTCGCTGAAGAGCAGACCAACCGCAACCTGCTGGGCTACACCGTGCCGGCCTCGTTCTTCCAGTCGATCAATCCGATCTCGGTGGTGCTGTTCGCGCCTATCTTCGCCTGGATCTGGACCAAGCTGGGCAACAAGGGCATGGAGCCGTCGTCTCCGGCCAAGATGGCCCTGGGCCTGTTCTTCCTGGCCGTGGGCTACCTGGTGATCGCCTTCGGCGTGGACGGCCTGGCGCCGGGCGTTAAGGTCAGCATGCTGTGGCTGGTCAGCCTGTACATGCTGCACACTTTCGGCGAGCTGAGCCTGTCGCCTATCGGTCTGTCGCTGGTGGTGAAACTGTCTCCGGCCCGCTTCACCAGCCTGATGATGGGCATCTGGTTCCTGTCCAACGCCGCCGCCAACAAGTTTGCCGGCACGCTGTCCGAGCTGTATCCGGACCCGGCCAAACCGGTGCCGCACTTCTTGGGCTACGCGGTCAACAATCTGCATGACTTCTTCATGCTGTTCGTGTTCATGGCCGGCGCCAGCTCGCTGATCCTGTTCGCGCTGTCCAGCGTGCTGAAGAAGATGATGCACGGTCGCCAGTAAGCCATTGCCGCCTCTCAAACGCCACTCCCCGGAGTGGCGTTTTTGCTGCCCCCGCAACACGCGAAGCGCGGTCTGTGATAGCCTTGCGCCGAATCGATTCTCTTTGATCCTGAATGAAACCCGCTGCAATTCCGTCCTGGCAAAAGGCTGCCGGCTATGCGCTTCTGGCGCTGTTATTGATCCGCGTGGCCGCGCTGTGGGCCATCCCGCTCACCGACACCACCGAGGCGCGCTACGCCGAAATCGCCCGCAAGATGCTGGAAACCGGCAACTGGGTGACGCCGCTGCACGACTACGGCGTGCCGTTCTGGGCCAAGCCGCCGCTGTCCACCTGGCTGTCCGCGGCCAGCATGGGCCTGTTCGGCGTCAATGAATTCGCCGCCCGTCTGCCGGCCCTGCTGCTGGCGCTGGGCACGCTCTGGCTGACATCCGACCTGATGCGCCGCCGCGCCGGCCGGGACGCTGCTTTGGCCACCGCGCTGATGCTGGGCGGCGGGCTGCTGTTCTACGGCGCCGCCGGCACGGTGATGACCGATCCCTCGCTGCTGTTCTGCGTCGCGCTGAGCCAGGTGGCGTTCTGGCATGCGATGAACGGCGGCAGCCGGCTGTGGCGCTACGCCTTCTTCGCCGGCCTGGGACTGGGCTTGCTGGCCAAGGGGCCGCTGGACGTGGTGCTGGTGGGCATGCCGATTTTCTTCTGGGTGCTGATCCGCAACCAGTGGAAGCGGCTGTGGACCGAGCTGCCGTGGATTTCCGGCACGCTGCTCGCCGCCGCCATCGCCGTGCCCTGGTATGTCTGGGCGGAAATCCGCACCCCGGGCTTCCTCAACTACTTCATCATGGGCGAGCACGTCAGCCGCTTCCTCGACTCCGGCTGGAAGGGCGACAAGTACGGCTTCGCCCACGCCACGCCGCGCGGCATGATCTGGCCCTACGCGCTGGGCGCGCTGTTCCCGTGGTCGCTGGCCATGCTGGCCTGGCTGGCCTGCCGCGCCCGCCGCTTGCCGGCCATCGTCCGCGCCGGCGAAAACGACGGCTGGCTGCTGTATCTCTCGCTGTGGGCCGTGATGACGCTGCTGTTCTTCACCATGTCCGGCAACATCATCTTTCCGTACTCCCTGCCCATGCTGCCCGGCGCGGCCCTGCTGATGGCCGAGCTGTGGCGGCGCGACCTGAACGCCCGCTCCGGCCGCGCCCTGCCCTGGCTGGCGCTGGCCTCCGGCCTCTTGGTGCTGGCCGCCATCGGCCTGCAGCGCTATGACGGCGCCAAATACTTCCGCACGCAGCAACCGGTGATCGCCGCCTGGCAGGCTCGACAGCCGCAGGCCGGCGCCATGCTGTTCTACTGGGACAGCCGCCGCGAGTTTTCGGCGGAGTTTTATAGCCAGGGCAAGGTGCGCACCACCGCCAATCCGCAAGCGCTGACCGCCTTGCTGGCGGCGCATCCCGGCAGCTGGATCGTGACCGAGCAGCGCGATTTCGCCAGCCTGCCCCCCGCCATCGCCGCCGGCTACGCCCGCGCGGCGGAGTTTCCGGTAATGAAGGACCGCATGCTGCTGCTGCGGCCCGCCGCCGGCCACTGATTCCGGACAGAACCATGACCGATACCCGCAACCACGGCTTCACTCCGCCCTATCTGCTGGCGCTGCGCGCCGCCGAACGCCCGGCCGATCCGCTGGTCAGCTGCATCGTGCCGGCCTACAACGAATCCGAAAACATCGTGCCGATGCTGGAGACGCTGCACCGCCTGCTGACGGAGCAAGGCTTGCGTCATGAGCTGGTGGTGGTGGACGACGGCAGCCGCGACGACACCGTGCCCAAGGTGTTGCAGGCCAGCCAGCGCCTGCCGGTCACGCTGATCCAGCTGTCTCGCAACTTCGGCAAGGAGATCGCGCTGACCGCAGGCATCGACCACATCCAGGGCGACGTGGCGGTGCTGATAGACGGCGATTTCCAGCATCCGCCGGAAATGGTGCCGGTGTTTCTGGACAAATGGCGCGAAGGCTACGACATGGTGTACAGCGTGCGCGCCAACCGCGACAACGAAACCCTGGCCAAGCGCGCCTTCACCCGCGTGTTCTACGCGCTCTTGAACACCGGCGCGCCGCTTAAGATCCCGGAGAACACCCAGGACTTCCGCGTGCTGGACCGCTGCATTCTGGACGCGCTGCGCCAGATGCCGGAACGCAATCGCTTCATGAAGGGCCTGTACAACTGGGTGGGCTTCACCCAGCTGGCGCTGGAAACGCAAACGCAGGAGCGCCGCGCCGGCAAAAGCAGTTTCAACTTCCGCAATCTGCTGGGTCTGGGGCTGACCGGCCTGACCGCCTTCTCCAATATGCCGCTGCGCATCTGGACGCTGGTCGGCTTCTTCATCTCGCTGCTGTCCATAGGCTACGCGCTGTGGGAACTCTTGCACACGCTGCTGTTCGGCAACCCGGTCAGCGGCTGGCCGACGCTGGCCGTCGCCGTCACCTTCCTCGGCGGCGTGCAGCTGCTGTCCATCGGCATCCTGGGCGAATACGTCGGCCGCATCTTCAACGAAGTGAAGGGCCGTCCCACCTACCTGATCAGCCGGGTCCACAAACGGGAAGACGATCAGGCATGACGCGGCAACTGTTCTGGTTCGGCGTGGTGGGGGTCTCCGCCATGCTGCTGCATTTCGCCCTGGTGACGCTGGCGCTGGTGCCGCTGGGCGTGGCGCCGCTCGTCGCCAATGTGCTGGGCTTCCTTGGCGCGTTTCAGATCAGCTACTGGGGCCATCGCCGCTTCACTTTCGAAGCGTGCCATGTGCCGCACCGCCAGGCGCTGCCGCGTTTCTTCGGTGTCTCCTGCCTCAGCTTCTGCGTCAACGAAGCGTTGTACTTCCTGCTGCTGCACTACGCGCCGCTGGATTACCGCGTCTCGCTGGCCATCGTGCTGTTCGCGGTGGCGGTGTTGACTTTCGCGCTGGGCAAGCTGTGGGCTTTCGCCGCGGCGCCACATACAAATTAATGCCGTGACAAAATTGCTTCGTAAACTTTTGTCAAAGCCGCCAGTCATACCGTCCATGACGAAACGATTGACTCTCTGCGCCGATGACTTCGCCCAGTCCGGCAGCATCAGCGCCGGCATCCTGCAACTGATCGATGCCGGACGCCTGTCCGCCACCAGCGTGCTCAGCCAGTCGCCGCACTGGCCGGAACTGGCTGGCGAACTCAAGGCGCGGGCGGACCGGGTCGATGTCGGCCTGCATTTCAACCTCACGCATGCGCTTGGCGCGCCGGCCAAGCCGCTGTCGCACTGGCTGATGAAAAGCCAGCTGCGCCAACTGTCTCAACCGACGCTGCGCGACGAGATGCTGGCCCAGATCGACCGCTTCGCGGAACACTTCGGCCGTCTGCCGGACTTCGTCGACGGCCACCAGCATGTGCATGCGCTGCCGGTCATCCGCGATGCGCTGTTCGACGCCATCCAGCACCGCTGGCCGGAAGACCGGCTGCCGTATCTGCGCGCGCCGGACAAGCTGGGCCATCCCGGCGACAACCGGCTCAAGTCATTGATTTTGCGCAGCGTCTGCACCAACTTCGACGAACAGGCGCAACAGCGCGGCTTCGCCACCACGCCGTGGTTCGGCGGCATGTATTCGCTGACGCCGCAGGCCGACTTTGCCGGGCTGATGCAATCCTGGCTGTCGCGCAGCCCCAACCACGCCCTGATCATGTGCCACCCGGGCCTGCCGGGCCAGGACGCCGAGGATCCGATCGCGGCCTGCCGCAGCCGTGAATACGATTATCTGGCCAGCGACGCCTTTGCCGAGCTGTGCCAGCGCCATCAGATCAGCCTGACCCGCTTTCAGCCGGAAACCGTCGCCGCCTGATCTGGGTGTTTACGCGCCCGGCCAAGGTTGCGACCACGGCTCGCCCAGCTGCGCCAGCAAGGCGCGGCAGGCATCGCCGGTGAACCATTCGCCGTAGCCAGGCGGCTGGATAAAGGCAAAACGATCTCCATTCAGCTCAAAGCGCAAGGCGTAGGCATGCAGATAGCCGCGGTCGGCCGGCGTCCCGCCATATAATTCATCGCCGAGTATCGGCGCGCCTAGCGATTTCATCGCCACCCTCAGTTGGTGCGTCTTTCCCGTGCGCGGCCGCAGCAGAAACAGCCTGACGCCCGGCCGCAGGGAGTGGCTGAAGCACTGCGTCACCGCCGGATTGGCCTGCGTCGGCATCAAGCGCCACGCGCCGCCGCGCCCCTTGACCATATCGCCGCTGATCCGCCCCTGCTTCTTGGCCGGCTTGTGGTCCGACAAGGCCAAGTAGTACTTCTCCACTTCCCGCTCCGCCAGCGCCTCGCCCAGCGCGCGCGCCACTTGCGCGGAACGCGCCACCAGGATCAACCCCGAGGTGATGCGATCCAGCCGATGCACCGGCCACAGCGCCTCGTCGCCGAGCCCGGCGCGCAGCGCCTCCATCATCCCCGGCGCATCGCCATCGCGATGGAAACTGGCGCCGGGATGCTTGTCCAGCAGGTAGAAACGGGGATCGGTATGGATCAGGGTGTACATGGCAACGCCCAGGTGCATGAAAGCGCGCATTCTATACCAGACTTGCCCGCTGTCATTAGCTCAGCCAGCGCTCCCCCTCTTGATGAATGACAAAAAAATCATGAAAAGGTGTATTTAACCCGTATCGCATATTGCCAATGACCAATAAATAAATATCATGTCATAACAAGCAGAAAATGCCCATCCTTGGCAGAGGAGAGGCATGTTATGACAACAATCCTATAAGGAACCTTCCGTGAAACACTCCAAACAACAAGGCTTCACCCTGATCGAACTCATGATAGTCGTCGCCATTCTTGGCATTTTGGCAACCATTGCGATTCCGGCCTACCAGGACTACACCAAACGCGCCCATGTCACCGAGGGGCTGCAACTAGCCACCTCCGCCAAAAGTGCAGTCACTACCTATTACTCTGTAAACGGCAAACATGCAGATGGCAATGACAGCAAGGCCATCCATGACGCGCTTGGCCTGGCGGAAGCAGAAAAGATCAAAGGTAATGCCGTCACATCCATTACTGTTGACAACCAAGGACTGATCACCGTCGCCTACAATGATAAAGTTGAAAATGGCAAAAAACTGCAATTAAAACCTACTGTTGATGCCAACTCTGGTAGCTTTGTCTGGGATTGCCAAATACCGAAAATCGACGGCATCAATCCGAAGCACGCGCCAAGCAACTGCAAGTCTGAAGAGGCATAAGGTCTACCACTGTATCTGGTCACAATAAAGTTTTTCCTCCCTACAGGGCCTCATTACAAGGCCCTGTAATATTTCAACTACCCTTGCGCTGCTGCATCTCGATGCGCAACTGCTTGCGCATCTCCGCCGCGCGGAAACGCTGACGCTGCTCCTCGGTTTCCAGCACCAGCGTCGGCACCGTCATCGGTTTGCCGTCCTGATAGGCCACCATGGTGAAATAACAGCTGTTGGTGTGGCGTTGGGAACGGGTCTGGATGTTTTCCGCCACCACCTTGATGCCCACCTCCATCGAGGTGCGGCCAACGTGGTTGACGCTGGCGAGGAAGGTCACCAGCTCGCCCACATGAATCGGCTGCTTGAACAGCACCTGGTCCACCGACAGCGTGACCACATAGCAGCCGGCGTAACGGCTGGCGCAGGCATAGGCCACCTGATCCAGCAGCTTCAGCAGCACGCCGCCGTGCACATTGCCGGAAAAGTTGGCCATGTCCGGCGTCATCAACACCGACATCGTCAACTCGCGCTGCCCCTGGCTCTGTTCGCTCATCCTTGTCTCCCTCGTTTCAATACCCGGTATTCTGCCACGTAGATTGGAATAAACAGCGACGGCTTCTATACTGGAATGCTAGAAGAAAGTTGCGCCATGTCCATCTCCAGCATTTCCGGCGGCTATGGCGGCTATACCTTGCCCGTCCATGGCGCCAATTGCCAATGCCCCGCCTGCCAGCAATTGCGGGCGGATGCTTCCATCGTGCCCGCTGCAAACGCAGACGGCGCCCAGTCCAACTCGGCCAACACCGTATCCGGCGCGGGCCAAAGCGGCGCGGCGGACAAGCAAGGCAATCCGGACAGCCAAAACGGCAAACCCGCCGCCAACCAAACTCAAAACGCCAACCCGGCCGCGCCCAAGGCGCCCGATGGCACGCCGCTGAATGACGCGCAGCAAAAGGAAGTGACGGAACTGAAGGCGCGCGATACCGACGTGCGACGGCATGAGGCGGCGCACCAGGCAGCTGGCGGCTCGCTTGCCGGCGCCGCCAGCTTCACCTATGAGCAAGGGCCGGATGGCAAGCAGTACGCGATAGGCGGGGAAGTGCCGATTCAATTGAGCCGCGGCAGTACGCCGCAGCAGACGATACAAAACGCGGAAACAGTGCGCGCCGCGGCGCTGGCGCCGGCAGACCCATCAGGACAAGATCGGGCGGTGGCCGCTGAGGCTGCGCAAGTGGAACAACAGGCGCGCCAGGCAGAGCTGACGCAGCAAAATGGCAATTCCAAACTCAGCCCATTGGAAAAAGCCCAAAAAGCCAGCGCCCCGGAGGGCAGTCAAACCCAGCCGGGGCAGCATATCGACACCTACGCCTGAATCAGGCCTGAATCTTGCGCGCCAGCCGCAGACCGTTGCCGATGACGATCAAGCTGGTGCCCACATCGGCGAACACCGCCATCCACAGGCTGGCCACGCCGGCCAGCGCCAGGCCAAAGAACACCAGCTTGATGCCCAGCGCGATGGCGATGTTCACTTTCAGCACGCGGGCGGTGCGGCGGGCATGGGCGATCAGGTCGGCCAAGCGCGACAGCTTGTCGTCCATCAGCGCCACGCCGGCGGTTTCCAGCGCGCTGTCCGAACCGGCGGCGCCCATGGCGATGCCCAGATCGGCGCGAGCCAGGGCCGGCGCGTCGTTGACGCCATCCCCCACCATCGCCACTTTGCCTTCCTGTTGCAGTCTTTCGATATGACGCAGCTTGTCCTGCGGCAGCAGACCGCCATGGGCCGCGCCGACGCCGGTCAGCCTGGCGACGGCGGTCACCACTTGCGGACTGTCGCCGCTAAGCATCACAGAACGTACGCCCAGGCGATCCAGCCGAGCAATCGTAGCCGCCGCTTCCGGCCGCACCTGATCGGCCACCGCCAACACCGCCAACGCCTGGTCGCCGCTCAGCAAGACCAGCGCGCCCTCCCCGGCGACGTCCAAGGCGTGCAAGGTCTGTTCCAGCTGCGGCGACAAAGCGCCCTGTTCTTCCGCCAGGCGACGGCTGCCCAATTGCAGGGATAGTCCCTCAACCTGGCCGCTGACGCCGCGGCCGATCAGCTCGCTCACCTGCGCCGAGGCGGGGATGGCCACACCGCGCTTGGCGGCCTCGTCCAGCACAGCGCGCGCCAGCGGGTGGGTGGAATGGCTGTCCAGCGCCGCCGCCCAGGCCAGCACGGTTTCTTCACTATCGCCGTCCAGCGGCAGCACGCGGGTAATGCTGGGCTCGCCGCGGGTCAGCGTGCCGGTCTTGTCCAGGCATACGGTATCGATGCGGGCAGCCATTTCCAGCGGCGCGCCCCCCTTCACCAGCAAGCCATGGCGCGCGGCGGAAGCCAACGCGCTGACCACCGTCACCGGCGTGGCGATCACCAGCGCGCAAGGGCAGGCGATCACCAGCATCACCAGCGCGCTGTAGATGGCCTGGTGCCACGGCAGCAGGCCGGCCAGCGGCGCCCCCACCGCGAACAGCGCGGCCAGCGCCAGCACCACCGGGGTATAGCCGGCGGCGAAACGGTCGATGAAGCGTTGCGTCGGCGCCTTGGCGGCCTGCGCGTCGCGCACGGTGGCGATGATGCGGGCCAGCACCGAGCCGGACGCCGCGGCGGTGGTGGTGATCTCTATCACGCCGCTGCCGTTGATGCTGCCGGCAAACACGCCGTCGTCCGGCCCCTTGTCCACCGGCAGGCTCTCGCCGGTGATCGGCGCTTCATTGAAGCTGCTATGGCCGGACGCGATGCGGCCGTCCAGCGGCACGCGCTCGCCCGGCCGCACGCGCACGCGGCTGCCTACCGCCACCTCGGCGGCCTGCGCCTCGCGCCAGCCGGCGCCATCGGCCACCCAGGCGGTTTCCGGCGCCAGCGCCATCAGGGCGCGCACCGCCTCGCCGGCGCGGGACAGCGACATCGCCTCCAGCCGCTCGGCAATGGCGAACAGGAACAGCACCATCGCCGCTTCCGGCCATTGGCCGATCAGCATGGCGCCGATCACCGCGACAGACATCAGGAAATGGATGTTCAGGGTGCGCGTGGACAGCGCGATCCAGCCCTTTTTCAGCGTGGCGGTGCCGCCCAGCAAAATGGAAGCCAGCGCCAGCGCCGCCACCGCCGGCTTGCCGTCGCCCAGGCTCCAGGCCGTGGCTTCCGCCGCGGCCGCGGTCAGGCCGGAGGCCAGCAACAGCAGATTGGCGCGGCGGCTGGAGACAATCGGCGCGGCGGCATGTTCGCCCCCGCCCAGCTCCACCGCCTGCATGCCGACTTTGGCGATCGCGCGTTTGACGTCGTCCAGATTCGGCAGATCATGTTGCAGCAGCAATACGCGCTCGATGAAGTTGAACTCCAGCGCCACCACGCCGTCCATGCCGGACAAGGCCTTTTCGATCAGGCGCGCTTCAGTCGGACAGTCCATAGCCTGAATCTGCAGCCGGGAACGCTTGGCGCCCTGCCCTTGGCCCAGTTGCACGCGGGCCGGCGCGTCATCGCGATGGTGCGAACAGCCGGCGCCATGGCCGTGATCATGTTTATGGTCGTGCTTGTGGTCATGGTTGCGATCGTGGCCGTGATCGTGCTTGTGCTCGTGGCGCTGCGCGTCGGCCAGCGCCAGGCCCGCCTCCACCTTGGCCGAGCAACAATCGCCGCCATGGCTGTGCGGCTTATCCTGATGCGGTTTGCCCGCCTTGCGGTAACGCGTAACGCTTGACATATGCGCCTCCATTGATAGTCTGAGCGCATTGCACACCCTGTAGTTGCTACAGGGTCAAGCGTTTTTTGAGCAGGAGGCAGGATGTTGATCGGTGAACTGGCCAGGAAGACTGGCTGCGAAGTGGAAACCATACGCTATTACGAGCGCGAGGGCCTGCTGTCCGCGCCGCAGCGCTCGGCTTCCGGCTACCGCCATTACAATGCGGATCAGCTGGGCGAACTGAACTTCATCCTGCATTGCCGCTCGCTGGGCATGTCGCTGGCCGACATTCGCAATCTGGCGGCGTTCAAGGCCGATCACGATCACGACTGCGAAGACATCAATCTGCTGATCGACCAGCAGATCGCCAAAGTGCACCAGCAAGTGGAAGCCCTGCGTCTGCTGGAGCAGCAGCTGTTGGCTTTACGCGACAAATGCCACGACAGCCACGCCGCCGCCGACTGCGGCATTCTGCAAACACTGGTCGAGGCGGCCGAGGGCGAACCCTGCGTCTGCCACACGCCGTTCGGCCAGGACAATCACGGCCACAGCCACGATCACGACCACGCAGCCAAAAAAAATGGCCGGACCCAAAAGGGCCGGCCGTAATCAACGCTCGTTTTGGGGAAGAGGAGAAACCCACTGGCTACCACCCCACCGGCAGCCAGGTCACAACACAAACTCGTTACAACCAGTATCCAATCAGCGGCGCGGCAAACACCGTCGCCACCCCGGCCAGCATCATCGTCAGACTGGCCACCACGCCTTCCTCGGCGCCGATCTCATTGGCCTTGGCCGTGCCGGCCGCATGAGCCGCCGCGCCGAACAGCGCGCCCCGCGCCAGGGCGGAACGGATAGGCAACACCGTCAGCATCAGCTGGCCCAGCATCATCCCACACACCCCGGTCACCACCACGAACAAGGCGGTCAGATCGGCCGAACCGCCCAGCGTATTCGCTGCCGCCAGCGCGAACGGCGTGCTGATCGATCGCGGCGCCAGGCTTTTCTGCATCATGTCGGACAGATCCAGCCAGCGCGCCAGCATCACCGAACTGCCCACCGCCACCGGTATCGCCACCAGCACGCCGCAACTCAAGGACAGCCAATGCTTGCGGATCAGCGCGCGCTGCTCGTAAATCGGTATCGCAAACGCCACCGTCGCCGGCCCCAGCAGCCAGGTCAGCCAACGGGTATCGGCAAAATAAGTGTGGTACGGCACGCGGGCCAACACCACCAGGCCGATGATCAGCAGCGGCACGGCCAGAATCGGCGTGCTCCACCAGCTGCGCGTTTTCAGGTAATACTTCTTGACCACCCAGTACAACACCACGGTGAGTACGAAGGAGATCAGGGCAATCTCATGCTCCATGGGCTTCAACCCTCATCTGCGCCTTGCGGTTGCTGGCGCGGCGGCGCATCCGGATTTCCAGGCGGTAGCAGCGATCCACCACCAGAGCGGTCGCCGCCATCACCAAGGCGGTGGAGGCCACAATCACCAGCAACAGGCGGACACCGGCGGATACAATCACTTCCGGATACTGCACCACCGCCACCACCGCCGGGATGAAGAACAGCAGCATCTCCGCCAGCAGCCAACGCGCGCCGTGCCGGAACCAGCTCACCGGCAGCAGGCCGGACCAGAAACCCAGCAGCACCAGCAGCATGCCCAGCACGCCGGCCGGCATGGCCGGCAGAAAACGGTGGCTCAGCTGACTGGCAGCCAGCCACACCAGGCTCAGCAGCGCAACCTGGCTACAGGTTTGCAACAGCGGCATCAGGCGGTAAAACAGGCGGCGTGCCATGATTCGGCTTCCATCGACTTACGGAGTTGAAGCTAGTATAGCCAGCCGTATTTCATTCTAAAAATGAATTAAAATTATCGTTACGATTCCAATCAGGAATGCAAATGGACATCCGCGCCTTGCGCTATTTTGTCGAACTGGTGAAATGCCAAAGCTTCACCCGCGCCGCCGACGCGCTGTTCGTCACCCAGCCCACCATCAGCAAAATGGTGAAACAGCTGGAGGAAGAGCTGGGCATGCCGCTGATCCTGCGCGAAGGGCGCAGCTTCCGGCTGACCGACGCCGGCCGCGTCACTTACGAGCGCGGGCTGGATGTGCTGTCGGCGATGCATAAGCTGAAAAACGAGCTGACCGACCTATCCGGCCTCAGCCGCGGCGAGCTGGTGGTCGGCCTGCCGCCCATGGTGGGCGTGGCTTTTTTCGCCCCGGTAGTCAGCCACTACCGCCGGCTGTATCCGCAGATCGAATTGAAAATGGTGGAAGACGGCGCGCTGGCCATCGAAAACCGCATCAAGAGCGGCGAGCTGGAAATCGGCGTGGCCGTGCTGCCGGTGGATAGCCAGCTGTTCGACCATTACTCGGTGGTGCGCGACCCGCTGTGCCTGGTGGCGCCGGCCGGCTCGCGCTGGCAGGGCCAATCGCTGGTGCGCCTTGCCGACATCGCCGACCAGCCGCTGGTGCTGTATCCGGAAGACTTCACGTTATGCCGCCGCGTCAGCGACGCCTTCCGCGAGCTGGGCAAAACGCCGAATATCGTCGGCCGCAGCGCACACTGGGACTTCATCGTCGAACTGGTGGGCGCCAATCTCGGCGTCACCCTGCTGCCGCGCAGCATCGTGGCGCGGCTGGACAGCGGGCAATACGACGTGATCCCGCTGTACGACAACAAGCTGTACTGGCACCTGGGCCTGATCTGGCAGCGCGGCGGCTACTTGTCCCACGCCGCCCGCGCCTGGCTGGCGCTGACGCGGGAGCGGCTGGGCGGACAGGGATGAACTATTGAAAAGCCAATAAAAGTTGAAGCCGCACTAGTATAAACTGGAATTCAGGTCGGACTTTGAAACAGCTGCCAAGAATGACTGCGCGCCCCTTCTAAACCATCTCACAAGGCGATACTTGATGAGTATCGAAAAAATCATCGACAAGATGCGGCGCTCTCCACACAACATCGACTTTCATGATTTGGAAGCGGTATGCCGCGAGAAATTCGGCGAAGCCAGGCAACAGGGATCCAGCCATCGAATTTACAAAATTCCGGGCAGTAGGCAGCGGATCAATATTCAGAACGATAACGGCAAAGCGAAGCCCTATCAGGTTCGACAGGTCCTAAAAGCATTGGAGCAGTTGGAGAAACAGCAGAATGGATAGCAGACATTATTCGTACCGGGTGATTTGGTCACCCGAAGATGAACAATACGTAGGCTTATGCGATGAGTTTCCGCTGCTGTCATGGCTAGACAACAGCCAAGACAAAGCGCTGCATGGTATTGTTCATCTGGTGCGCGATGTCATCATCGACATGAAGGAATCGGGCGAGCCATTGCCCGGAATTCATTCCCAGCGCGAAGCTGGCGCGCTTTTCTAGTGCGAGTAAATAGCAATCAACTGGCTGTCTTCAGCACCCGCTGGCGGCGGCTTTCCGACAGCACCATGCCGGACGACACCGACACGTTCAGGCTCTCGACCGTGCCGAACATCGGAATGGACACCAGCACGTCGCAGTGCTCGCGGGTCAGACGACGCATGCCCTCGCCTTCAGCGCCCATCACCCAGGCCAGCGGACCGGAAGCTTCGAAGTGGTACAGATCGGTGTCGGCCTCCATCGTGGTGCCGGCGATCCACACGCCGGCGTCCTTCAAGTCGCGCAGGGTGCGCGCCAAGTTGGTGACTGTGATGTAAGGCACCACCTCGGCCGCGCCACAGGCCACCTTGGACACCGTGGCGTTCAGCGTGGCTGAGCGGTCTTTGGGGGCGATCACGGCGTGCGCGCCCATCGCGTCCGCCACCCGCAGGCAAGCTCCCAGGTTGTGCGGATCGGTGACGCCGTCCAGGATCAACAGCAGCGGCGGCTCGGACAGGTTTTCCAGCACGTCGTCCAGGTCCACGTAGTTCATGCTGGCGTCTATCATCGCCGCCACGCCTTGATGACGAGCATTGCCGGTCATCGCGTCCAGCCGTTCCTTGTCCACGATGTGCAGCTTGATCTTCTCCGCGCCCGCTTTATCCAGCACCGCCTTGGCGCGGGCGTCATGGCGGCCGCCGGCCAGCCAGATTTCCAGCAGGCTCTTCGGGTTCTGCCACAGGCGGGCGTTGATGGCGTGGAAGCCGTGTATCAGGCGTTTGTTGCTCATGGCGGAGATTCTCAAATTCACAATTCCCGCCATTGTAGCCGCAAGCCGCCCCACGGCCCAGCTTCACGCCGGAATGCCCGCCGCCGCAAGCGGTTGCGGCCAGCCCGCCACCAGGGCGGCGAACTCGGCCGCCGGCAGCGGCCGGCTGAAGTGGTAGCCTTGCAGCGTGTGGCAGCCCTTGCCTTGCAAGAAGGCCGCCTGCGCCTCGCTCTCCACCCCTTCCGCCACCACGTGGAACTTCAGCTTCTTGGCCATGGCCAGGATGGCTTCGGCGATGGCGGCATTGTCCTCGTCCTCGGGCAGGCCGTCGACGAAGGACTGGTCTATCTTCAGCGTGTCCAGCGGGAAGCGCTTCAGATAAGACAGAGAGGAATAACCCGTGCCGAAATCGTCGATGGACAGCCATACGCCCAACGCTTTCAGTTGCGCCAGCAGCTGCACGGCTTCGTCTGGATTCTGCATCAGCATGCTCTCGGTGATTTCCAGCTCCAGCCGGCTGGCGGGCAAGCCCGCGGCCTGCAAGGCGCCGGCCACCTTGGCCGGCAGCGACGGCTGGCCGAACTGGCGCGGCGACAGGTTCACCGCCAGCCGCGGCACCGGCAGGCCCTGGCGGTCCCAGGCCGCCAACTGGCGGCATGCCTCGGCCAGCACCCAGTCGCCGATCGGCTTGATCAGCCCGGTTTCCTCGGCCAGCGCGATGAAGCGCACCGGCGGCACCAGGCCCAGCTGCGGATGGCGCCAACGCAGCAACACCTCCGCGCCTTGCAGCGCGCGGCTGTCGGCGGCCAGTTGCGGCTGATAATGCAGTTCGAACTCGCCGCGCTCCAGCGCCATGCGCAGTCCGTTTTCCAGCAGCAGACGCTCGAAGGTCTGGGTGTTCATGCCGGCGTCGAAAAACTGATAGGTATTCTTGCCGGAATCCTTGGCCCGGTACATCGCCACGTCGGCGTTTTTCAGCAAGGTCTGCGCATCCTGCCCATCATGCGGGAAGACGCTGATGCCTATGCTGCCGGTGATGAATACCTCATGCGCCTCCAGGCTCAGCGGCCGGCCGAGCTCGGTCAGGATGTCAGTGGCCACGTCCCCCAGCTCGGTATGGCTGTCAAAACCGCTCATCAACAGGGTGAATTCATCTCCGCCCAGCCGCGCCAGCATGCCGCGCTCCCCCACCACGCGCGCCAGGCGCAGCGCGATCTCGCATAACAGCAGGTCGCCTGCCTGGTGGCCGAAGGAATCGTTGATCAGCTTGAAACGGTCCAAGTCGATGAACATCACCGCCAATTGGCCGCCCTGGCTGGCCATGCGCGCCAGCGCCTCGTCCAGATGCGCGGTGAGGCTGCTGCGGTTGGGCAGCCGGGTCAGCGGATCGTGATTGGCCAGGAACTGCAGCCGCGCCTCGGCCTCCTTGCGCTGGGTGATGTCGGAGAACACCGCCACGTAATTGCACAGTTGGTCGTCTTCGTCGCGCAAAGCGGAGATGGAAAGTTCGGCCGGATACCACTCGCCGTTCTTGCGCCTGTCCTGCATCTCGCCCTGCCAGTGGCCGCTGCCGGCCAGCGCCTCCCGCATCGCCTCCCGCTCCCGCTCGCCCAGATGGAAGATGCGCGAAGGCTTGCCCAGCGCTTCGTCTTGCGTATAACCGGTGATGCGGGTGAAGGCGTCGTTGACGGCGATGATGCGAGCATTGGCGTCCAGAATCAGGATGCCCTCGGCCGAATTTTCAAACACCTTGGCCGCCAGCCGCAGATTGGTATCGGCCAGCAGCCGATCCGAGATGTCCATCACCACGCCGATCACCGCCTTGCGGCCATCGAGTTCGAACAGACGGCTGTGCACCTCCATGTCCACCACCACGCCGTCCTTGCGCAGCGCGCGGGTGGAATAGTGCATCACCGCGATATTCTCGCGGAAGCGGCGCAGCAGCTGCTGGCGCAGCCGCACCGCCTCGCCCGGCACCAACAACTGGGCCATGGTCATGCCCACCATGTCCTCCGGCGCATGGCCCATGATCTCGGCCAGCTTGGGATTGGCATACACCAGCCGCTCGTCCTGCATGATGTAGATGCCGACCAGCGACTGCTCCACCAGCGCCAGATAGCGCTCTTCGGCTTCGCGTTTGGCGCGCTGCTCGCGCTTGCTCAGCGTGATGTCGGTATCGACGCTGCCCACTCCGGCGGGCCGTCCGTCGGCGTCGAACAGGGGAAACTTGGAGGCCAAAAGATAGGTCTCCACGCCGTTGAGCACGAAATGCTCCTCGAACTGGCGCGGGGCCAGCACGTTCAGCACCTGCTGATCCTGCTCGCGGATCTGCCGGGCATCGTCCAGATCGAACACATCCTCCGGCCGCCTCCCCGGCAACTCTCCCGGCGAAACGCCCACCCGCCGCGCATAGGCGGCGTTGACCAGCAGATAGCGGCCTTCCATGTCCTTCAGCGACATCATGGTCGGGCTGTTGTTGACCAGGGAATCGATGCGCGCGCGGAACGTCTTCAAGGCCGCCTCGTCGGCGCGGTGCCCATCCATCAGAATCGCCACCAGCAGGCCGGAGACGTTCAGCGCCAGCGCCAGCAGCAGATCGGTGGAGACATGGCCGATGATGGCGTGGCTGACGGCGCCGGTGCCGGCTGACGCCAGCGACAAGCCCACCGCCACCGCGCCGGCGGTCAGCGCGGCGCCCCCCAAGCCGGTGCGGCAGGCTGCCCACAGAATGAAGGGAAAAAACAACAGCTGGTTGGGAATGTTCAGATTGATCTCGCTGGACTGCAGCAAGCCGGCCTCCAATGCCACCAAGGCCAGAATCAGCGCCTGCTCCAGACGCACCGTCCAGGACGGCGCATGGGGAGACGGCCACGCCAGGGGCACGCACAAGAACAGCGCGGAAGTCAGGACGGCCCAGCCTTGCCAGGCCCATGACCAGGCAAGATGGTGGCCGCCGCCGGCGCACCAGACATAAACGCCCAGCGGCAAGGCCGCCAACGGCGCCGGATAGACGATCAAGGCCAGCAGCAGATCGCGCAGCTGATTCGGCGTGGCGGGACGCGGCCGCCACGCCGTCAAACGCCCCAAGCGCAGTCCGGGCGGAATCAGATACAAGGAGCCGGCCAGCAACATGCTCCATAGCGACGGCATCAGCCATAGCGCCGGCAACAAGGCGGCTAACGGCCACCACCAGCTGCGCCGAGCGCCGCGCGCGAGCTGTTGCCAGGCAAACAGGCCGTGCGGCAAAAAACTGGCAAGTGTCAGTGCCGCCTGGGGACTGCGCGGCCACAAGGCCACGCCGCTGACAAACCCCAGGAAAACCAACCCCTCCTCCACCCTTTGTGTGGTTCTCACGCTTCCATCCTTTAGCTGTCGTCCGGTTTGCCGGATCTTGGCCACGCCCGCATCATGCCAATTTCATTTATTTCGACATGAGTCGCGGTGCTATGCATTATTTTTTTGAATGTCTAATCCTGGCCCCATGCTGTTTTTCTTCTAATTGAGATAAATGACATTTGAGCCAAACGCATACGATAGCCGGGATTGCCCGCGCCGGCTAGCGTTCGCCGCCGGGGAAACGCCGCGCGCGCTGTTATAATCGCCACAAGCACAACTCCGCACAGAAGCAGATCAAGTTGGATATGCACCCGACCCTGCCGCCCGCCGGCCAGAAAACCCGTTGCGGCCGTCTGCCAGACGGCCTGGATAGCCATGCCATCGCCGCCTTGGCCGCGCAGCGCCAACCGCTGTTGATCCTCACCGCTGACGCCCAGGCCGCGCAACGGCTGAAGGCCGAACTGCCGTTCTTCGCGCCGGACCTGTCCATCGCCCTGTTCCCGGACTGGGAAACGCTGCCCTACGACCACTTCTCGCCGCACGGCGACCTGGTCAGCGAGCGACTGGCCACGCTGTGGCAGATCCGCCAGCGCGAATGCCAGGTGGTGATCGCGCCGGTCAGCACCACCCTGAGCCGGCTGGCGCCGGTCAGCTATCTGCTGGGCCGCACCTTCTTCCTGAAAACCGGCCAGCAGCTGGATGTGGAAAAACTGCGCGGCGATCTGGTCACCGCCGGCTACCAGCACGTGACGCAGGTGATGGCGCCGGGCGAGTTCTCGGTGCGCGGCAGCCTGATCGATCTGTATCCCATGGGTTCGCCGCTGCCGTACCGGATCGACCTGTTCGATGCCGAGATCGACAGCCTGAAGACCTTTGATCCCGACAGCCAGCGCACGCTGTACCCGGTGCCGGAAATCCGCCTGCTGCCGGCGCGCGAATATCCGGCCGACGAAAGCGGCGTCACCGCCTTCCGCCAGCGCTACCGCGAAAAGATGGAAGGCGACCCGAGCAAGAGCCGCGTCTACAAGGATGTCTCGCAGGGGCTGTGGCCAGCCGGCATCGAGTACTACCTGCCGCTGTTCTTCGACGAAACCGCCACCTTGTTCGACTACGTCGGCGAGGACGCGCTGGTGGTGCTGCACCACGAGGTGCAAGCCGCAGCGGAAACCTTCTGGCGCGACGCGCAAAGCCGCTACGACATGGCGCGCGGCGATACCGAGCGGCCCGTGCTGCCGCCGGCCGACATCTTCCTACGGCCGGACGAACTGATGGCGCGGCTCAAGCCGTACGCCCGCATCGAGCTGGCCGGCGAAGGCGAAACCGGCGCCGCCGCGCTGCCGGAGCTGGCGGTGGACCGCCGCGCCGAGGCGCCGCTGCACAAGCTGCAAGCCTTCATCGCCGCTGGCGGCAAACGCATCCTGCTGGCGGCGGAAAGCCTGGGCCGCCGCGAAACCATGCTGGCCTTCCTGGCCGAAAACGACATCAAGCCGACGCCGGTGGACAACTGGTCCGACTTCATCGCCGGCAAGATGCCGCTGGCGCTGACCGTGGCCCCGCTGTATTCCGGTTTCGCGCTGGCCGAGCCAGCCATCGCCGTGGTGACGGAAAGCGAGCTGTACCAGCACGTCGCGCGCAGCCACACCCGCCGCAAACACCAGCGGGCGGCCTCCGACGCCATGCTGCGCGACCTGGCCGAGGTCAAGGCCGGCGACCCGGTGGTGCACGAGGCGCACGGCATCGGCCGCTATGTCGGCCTGGTGACCATGGACCTGGGCGAGGGCGAAACCGAGCTGATGCAGCTGGAGTACGCCGATGGCGCCACGCTGTACGTGCCGGTGTCACAGCTGCAATTGATCTCGCGCTACGCCGGCGGCGCCACCGACGACATCCAGCTGCACAAGCTGGGCAACCCGGCCTGGGAAAAGGCCAAGAAGCGCGCGGCGGAAAAGGCGCGCGACACCGCCGCCGAGCTGCTGAATCTGTACGCCCAGCGCGCGGCGCGCGAAGGCCACAGCTTTCAGCTGTCCCACGCCGACTACGCCGCCTTTGCCGCCGGTTTCGGCTTTGAAGAAACCGTGGACCAGGCCAGCGCCATCGAGGCGGTGATCCAGGACATGTGCTCCGGCAAGCCGATGGACCGGCTAGTGTGCGGCGACGTCGGCTTCGGCAAGACCGAAGTCGCGCTGCGCGCCGCCTTCGTCGCGGTGATGGGCGGCAAGCAGGTGGCGGTGCTGGTGCCCACCACCCTGCTGGCCGAGCAACACTTCCAGAACTTCTCCGACCGCTTCGCCGATTGGCCGGTGCGCATCGCCGAGCTGTCGCGCTTCAAGAGCGGCAAGGAAACCAAAGCCGCGCTCGCAGGTCTGGCCGACGGCGGCGTCGACATCGTCATCGGCACCCACAAGCTGGTGCAGCCGGATATCCAGTTCAAAAACCTGGGCCTGGTCATCATCGACGAGGAGCACCGTTTCGGCGTGCGACAGAAAGAGCAGTTGAAGCGGCTGCGCGCCAATGTCGACGTGCTGACGCTCACCGCCACGCCGATTCCGCGCACGCTGTCGATGGCGCTGGAAGGCCTGCGCGACTTCTCCGCCATCACCACCGCCCCCAGCCGCCGGCTGGCGGTGAAAACCTTCGTCAGCCCCTTGAGCAACGGCGTGATCCGCGAGGCGGTGCTGCGCGAGCTGAAACGCGGCGGCCAGGTGTTCTTCCTGCACAACGAAGTCGACACCATCGAAAACATGCGGGAGAAGCTGGCCGAGCTGATCCCGGAAGCCCGCATAGGCGTCGCCCACGGCCAACTGCGCGAGCGCGAGCTGGAACAAGTGATGCGCGACTTCCTACAGCAGCGCTTCAACCTGCTCTTGTGCTCCACCATCATCGAAACCGGCATCGACATCCCCAACGCCAACACCATCCTGATCAACCGCGCCGACAAATTCGGCCTGGCTCAGCTGCACCAGCTGCGCGGCCGCGTCGGACGCAGCCATCACCAGGCCTACGCCTATCTGTTGACGCCGGACGGCATGACCCGCGACGCGCAAAAGCGGCTGGAGGCGATCCAGCTGTCCGGCGAACTCGGCGCGGGCTTTTATCTGGCGATGCATGATCTGGAAATCCGCGGCGCCGGCGAAATCCTGGGCGAAGGCCAATCCGGCGAAATGCAGGAAGTGGGTTTCAGCCTGTTCACCGAGATGCTGAAACAAGCCGTGCGCGATCTCAAGAAAGGCCGCGCGCCGGACCTGGACGCGCCCTTGGGCGTCACCACCGAGATCAACCTGCACAGCCCGGCGCTGCTGCCCGACGCTTACTGCCCTGACGTGCACGAGCGGCTGCTGATCTACAAACGCCTGGCCAGCTGCGAAACCGAAGGCGAAATCGACGACATCCACGAAGAGCTGATCGACCGCTTCGGCCTGCCGCCGCAAAGCGTGAAAACGCTGATCGAAAGCCACCGTCTGCGCCTAGTCGCCAAGGAACTGGGCGTGCAGAAGCTCGACGCCAGCGAAGTGGCGGTGCAGATCACCTTCATCAAGAATCCGCCTATCGACCCGGTGAAGATCATCATGCTGATTCAGAGCAAGAAGCATTACCGCCTGGCGGGACAGGACAAGTTGCGGGTGGAGCAGGCGCTGCCGGAGGTGGCGCAGCGGATCGTGAAGGTGAAGGAGGTGTTGAAGGAGTTGAGCGCGTAGGCGCGCTGATCGTCCTCCTCCATGTAATAAACGGCCGACTCGATTGAGTGGGCCGTTTTCATGTAAGCCGTTTTATATTGAGTGGGCCGTTTTCATGTAAGCCGTTTTATATTGATGCTCTTTTGGGGAAACCCGCTGCGCGGATAATAATTTAGATACCGGTTCCGCCCGGCGGACGGGTGAGGGGGCTGCGCGGCCAGCCCCCTCACGACCCCAGGCCGCCCCAACAGCGCTGCGAAACCCCGGTTTCAAATCCATTTTCAAGGAGCCGCCGAAACTACATGCGTGCGAATCTTTGATTCGCTCAGCAGTACGCGCTAACGTCGCGCGGCGTCGAACAAATCGGCGGCTTAAAACCTTGAAAATGAATATGAAACCGGCTTGCGCTGATGGGGATGATGGCGTATCGAATACGTTCGACTTCCAACACTCACGCTCATTACTCGCCTTGCTTGGCTTTTACCCACATTTACAGCTGTAAAACCAATCCGATTTGCCACACTTCCCCATCAGCGCAAGCCGGCTTGCAAGCCATCTCCGGGGTTTTAAGCTGCCGGCTGTTCGACGCGGGGCGACGGTAGCGCCCCGCTAGTTCCGGCAGCTCCCCGGAGATGGCTTGGAAGACGGGGTTTCGCCGCGCTGTTGGGGTCGCCTAGGGGTGTCGGGGAGCTGGCGAGACAGCTCCCTGACCTGCCCGGCGGGCAGCCCCGCCATGCAAATCATCATCCGCGCAGCGGATGCCTAGACTGCTCAACTTGCGCCAATGCAAGGCAAGCCCGGCGCTCCAAGACTAAATTGGAAAGACCAGCCAATCAGGAGCCGCCATGCCCCGCACCGATCCCGATGACGACGACAAGCCCGTCCCCCTCTACCGCCAATACGAAACCCAGGGCACGGTGCGGCAGATATCGTTTTATCTATCCGAGGAAATCGGCGCGGCCATCCACTACACCGACCTCCTGTACACGCTGCGCACCGCCAGCAGCACCGACATCGTCTACCTGCACCTGAATACCCCCGGCGGCAACTTCGACGCCGGCCTGCAAATCATCAACAACATCCGCGCCAGCGAGGCCCATGTGGTCACCATCCTGGAAGCGCGGGCCTACTCCATGGGCGCGCTGATCTTCCTCTCCGGCGACGAATTGGTGGTGCACGACACCTGCCAGCTGATGTTCCACAACTACTCGTCGGCGCTGATCGGCAAGGGCAACGAGCAGCAGGCGCAGGTGATGGCCAGCGGCAAATGGTTTGAAAAAGTCATGCGCCATGTCTGCCGCCCCTTCCTGACCGACGAAGAGCTGGATCGCATCCTGAAAGGCGAGGACATCTGGCTGGACAGCGACAACATCCGCCGCCGCCTGGGGAACATCCAAAAAGGCGCGCCGGCAATCGCGCCGCGCAAGGCGGCGCATGCCAAGACCAAACCAAACGCAAGCTGAACAGCCTTGCCCGCGTCCACGATTGGCGGATAAGCAAAGCGTCACGGCTTACTCGCTGATGCCATTGCGCCATTATCTGGCCGCTTGGTTCAGTTTAATTTCCCATCCAACCTAGTCTGGTCCAGCCGGTAACGACGCCCAGTCTGGCGGAGTTGGACGCCGCCCAGACGACACTGGACAGCTGGTATATCGATTGCGCGGATGAATTGAGCGCGGAGGACAGCGAGGCGGAAATCGACTTCCTGTTCGTCGATGGCGGCAAGGGCAGAATGCGGCGCGGCGACATGCTGCTGCACATCGTCAACCACAAGAATTATCATCGCGGCTTTGTCGCGGACATGCTGTACCAGCTGCCGGCCACGCCGCCCACGACCGACCTGCCGGTCTACCTGCGCGACGTGCATCTAGAGGCAGCGCTACCTCTCTAGACCGCCGCTACCGCCGGCGCGGCCACGCGCTCCATCTCCACCCGGTTGCGGCCGTTATGCTTGGCCTGGTACAGCAGCAAGTCCGCCTCCAGAAACAGACTGGCCAGGCTTTCATGCTCTGCCGGCCGCAAACTGGCCACGCCTATGCTGGCGCTGATGCTCAAGGACAACTCGCCGATGCGCGGCTGCAAAGCGCTGATGGCCAGCCTGAGCCGGTCCGCCGCGTGGAAGGCGTCGAGGCGGCTGGTCTGCGGCAGCAGCGCGACGAACTCCTCGCCGCCGTGCCGCCCCAGCAAATCCCCCAAACGCGCCTCGCGGCGCAGGCAATCGGCCAATTGGCGCAGCACCTCATCGCCCACTTGATGGCCGTAGCGGTCATTGATGCTCTTGAAATGATCGAGGTCGATCAGCAACAGCGACAGCGCCTCCCCCTTGCCGACCGCGCGGCGGAATATGGCGTCGGCTTTTTCCAGGAAAGTGCGGTGATTGAGCAGCCGAGTCAGGCCATCCTGATCGGCCTGCTGGCGCAACTGCATCAGCAGGCGTTCATAACTGATGAACAATATGCTGAGGCTGAAGCAGAAAGTCAGCCAAAACAGACATAGCGACGAAAACAGATTGAACAGCCCGCCGCGCTCGGCAAACCCCGGATCGCCCATCCACCAGGCCACGGCGAAGCGGCAGACTGAGATCAGAATGATCAGCGTGGCCAAACCTGCCGCCAGCCAGTGCCCAACCGGCGTCGCCTGGCCGCGCGCGCGCAGAAACTGGGCAAAAATCAAGGACCAGAAAACCACGTGGGAGAACGATGTCACCATGACGCGATGGCCGTAGTTCGCCTCGCCGCCCAGCAAGATGAACGCCAGCATCACCGCCGCGGCGCTGCCCAGGCAAAACACGCCCCGGTCCCTCAGGCCAAACAGCTGGCGCGTGGCCAGCAGCGCCATCGGGTGGAACATCAGCAACAGCATCGTGACCAGCAGCAAGCTAGGCCATGGCGCCAATGGGACAGGCAGGAAAGCGAGGGTGGAGCCGGCAGCGCTGATCGCCCCGCTCAACCCCAGCGTCAACAGCGCCGGTTCGCGCCGGTTGTAGCGCCAGAACAGCAGCACCACCAAGGTCAGCATCAGCGTGTAACCCGTGGTGCTGAGCAAGGTGGCTTTGAAATCTAGAATGCTATGAACGGATTGGATGGCCATGGATGCAGGCCGGGCGACGCCGGCGCCTGCTCGCCATCTGCGTCAACTCCGCGCCCCGGAATCAAAACGTTCACAACATAACAGATCGTTTCGCTCAACGCTTAAGACAATTGATGCTTTTGACATCTGCCGTCCGCCACTCGTGTCTTTGCCGCAACGGCCGGATGGCAGATGCCTGGCAAAGCGCTTTGCCGACGCCTGGCCAATCCATGCCGCTCTCGGCCGGCTCTGGATCTTCATGATTTTGCATCCGCGCGGGGAGCAAAATCATTCCGCGACAGCATCAGCCACACGCGGGCCATCTTCAGCGATTCAACAACTGCATCACCTCGGCCGCGTATCGCGAACCGCTCACCTGGCCAGCGGCGAACACCTGGTCCAGTTCAGACAGGTCGGCTGCCGTCAGCGCCAGCCGCAGCGCGCCCAGATTGTCGCGCAGATTCGCCTGCTTGCGCGCGCCGGGAATGGCGATGATGTCGTCGCCCTGCGCCAGCAGCCAGGCGAGCGCCAGCTGCGCCGGGCTGCATCCCCTGGCCGCGGCCATCTGCTTCACCTTGTCCACCAATCGCAGATTGCGCTGGAAGTTCTCGCCCTGGAAACGCGGATTGCTGCGACGGAAATCATCGGCGGCGAAGTCGTCCGGGCTCTTGATCGCGCCGGTCAGGAAGCCGCGCCCCAGCGGGCTGTAGGCGACAAAACTCGCGCCGACCTCGCGGCAGGCGGCCAGCACGCCGTCCTCCGGGTCGCGCGTCCACAACGAATACTCACTCTGCAGCGCATGGATGGGATGCACCGCGGCGGCGCGGCGCAGCGTCTCGGCCGACGCCTCGGACAAGCCCAGCCAGCGCACCTTGCCGGCCCGCACCAGCTCCGCCATCGCGCCCACTGTTTCCTCGATCGGCACCGCCGGGTCGATGCGATGCAGGTAGTAGAGGTCGATATGATCGACGCCCAACCGCGCCAGGCTCCCCTCGCAACTGCTGCGCACGTAGTCGGGATGGCCATTGACGCCGCGCCTGGCCGGGTTGGCCGGATCCAGCACGATGCCGAACTTGGTGGCCAATACCACCTCGTCGCGGCGCCGCGCCAACAGCTTGGACAACAGCCGCTCGTTGGTGTGGGGGCCGTACATATCGGCGGTATCGAGCAGGTTGACGCCCAGATCCAGCGCCAGGTCCAGCGTCGCCAGCGACTCCGCGTCGTCATGCGCGCCGTAGAAGGCGCTCATGCCCATGCAACCCAAGCCCAGCGCCGAAACCTGCGGGCCGTTGCGGCCCAGTGTGCGTTTTTGCATCGCCCTTGCTCCTTGTTTGGAAAGTGACGTCAGCATAGGAGATGGCCAGGCGAGGATAAATGGCCGAAAATGACAAACATTAATTAGCCGAGCTTCACAATGCAGCGACCCCAACACGACGCCCTGCAAGCCTTCGCGCTGATCGCCCGCCATCGCAGCTTTACCCGCGCCGCGGCCGAACTCGGCGTCAGCGCCTCGGCGCTGAGCCAGGCCATGCGCCAGCTGGAGAGCCAACTCGGCGTGCCCTTGCTGGCGCGCACCACTCGCCAAGTGACGCCGACCGAAGCCGGAGAACTCCTGCTGGAACGGCTGAACCCGGCGCTGGAAGAGATCAGGCAAGCGTTGGACGACGCGCGCCAGAAGCAAGGGCAGCCGGCCGGCACGCTGCGGCTGACCCTGCCGCACACCGCGGCGCAGATCGTGCTGTATCCGCATCTGGACCGCCTGCTGCGGCAACATCCGGCGCTCACGCTGGAGCTGGACATTAACGATGGCCTGGTCGACATCGTCGGCCAGCGCTTCGACGCCGGCATCCGCTTCAGCGACCGGCTGCAACCGGGCATGCAGGCCGCGCAGGTCAGCCCGCCCATCCGCTTCGTCGTGGTGGCCACGCCGGAATATCTGGCGCGGCGCGGCGTGCCGGCCACGCCGGACAGCCTGGCCGAACACGCCTGCCTCGGCTACCGCTTTGGCTCCAGCGGGCCACAATACCGCTGGCAGTTCATCGAACACGGCCAGCTGCGGCAACTGGCATTGCGCGGACCGCTGCTCACCAACGACAACCAGGCCCGCCTGCTGGGCGTGCGCGGCGGCGTGGGGCTGGCCTATCTGGCCGAAAACCTGGTTCGCGACGACATCCAGGCCGGGCGGCTGGTTTCGGTGCTGGAGCCGTATCTGCCGCCGGCGGAAGCGCTGTACTTGTTCTATCCGCAACAACGCCGCCCGCCGGCCAAGCTGCGCGCCGTGATCGATTTTCTGCGCGAAGCCAACGGCGTAGCCGGATAAAAAACCCGCCAACGGCGGCTTGCAAGAATCCGTCCAATGCTCAGCGTCCCTGCTGCGCCAGCCGCCAGGCGGCATCTTGCTTGTGATAGCCGAGCAGGTAATACACCGCTACCAGGAACACCAGCCAGCCCGGGCCGACGATCAGCGCCACCCGGGTGTCGGGGAAGTAGGCCATCAGGCCTATCACCAGCGCCAAGAAACCCAGCGTCAGGTAGGAGCCGTACGGCCACAGCGGCATGCGGTGGCTGATGGACGCCAGTTGATCTGCCGACAGCGAACGGCGGAAACGCAACTGCGCCAGCAGGATGATCAGCCAGGTCCACACCGCGCCGAAAGTGGAGATGGCGGTCAGCCAGGTGAACACCTCCTTGGGTGCCAGATAGTTCAGCAGCACGCCAAAGAGCAGCGCGGCGATGGACAGCAGCAGCGCCGGCAGCGGCACGCCTCTTTGCGAAACCTTGGCGAACACCGGCAGCGCCTGCTTCTGCTCGGCCAGGTTGAACAGCATGCGGCCGGTGCTGTAGATGCCGCTGTTGCACGAGGACAGCGCGGCGGTCAACACCACGAAGTTGATGATGCCGGCGGCGGCCGGAATGCCCAAGCTTTCGAAAGTCATCACGAAGGGGCTGCCGCGCGTGCCCAGCTCGTTCCACGGATAGATCGACAGGATCACGAACAAGGCGCCGATGTAGAAGATCAGGATGCGCCAGAACACCGAATCCACCGCGCGCGCCAGGGCCTTCTTCGGATTTTTGGCCTCGCCGGCGGTCAGGCCCAGCATTTCCACGCCCAGGTAGGCGAACATCACCATCTGCAAGGACATCAGCACGCCGGAGAAACCATGTGGCATGAAGCCGCCGTGCGCCCACAGATTGGCGATGCCGGTGGCGACGCCGTGGTTGCCGAAGCCGAAGATGATCATGGCGAAGCCGCCGACTATCATCAGCACGATGGTGACGATCTTGATCAGCGCGAACCAGAACTCGAACTCGCCGTAGGCCTTCACCGCGATCAGGTTGACGCCGCCCATCGCCAGCATCGCCGCCAGCACCCAGTACCAGGACGGCACATCCGGGAACCAGATGCCCATGTAGACGCCGACGGCGGTGATTTCCGCCATGCAGGTGACGAGCCACAAAAACCAGTAGTTCCAGCCAGTGAGATAGCCGGCCAGCGGGCCGAGGTAGTCCTGCGCGTAACGGCTGAAGGAACCGGCCACCGGGTTGTGGATGGCCATCTCGCCGAGCGCGCGCATGATCATGAAAATGGCGAGGCCGCCGATGCCGTAGGCCAGCATGATGGCCGGGCCCGCCATCTTGATCGCGGTGGCCGACCCCAGGAACAGGCCGACGCCTATGGTGGCACCCAGCGCCATCAAATTGATATGCCTTTCCTCCAGACCTCTATGCAGGGTCTGTTGCGTGGATTGCATGATGTTCTCCTAATTTCTCTCGCCCAATCGGCGCGGCGAAATTAGCACATACAACTTGCCATGTCATCGATATATTTTTTTTGAATAAAATGAAATTATTCCAATAAGAAAAACTTAACGGCGTTGAAATGCGCAAAAAGAGCGGAAAACACCAAAGATGCAAACCGACAAGTCCCCCCCTATCCACTTAGGAAAACCTATGATGCAATAGGACAGACACAAGGAGGGACGCGTGATACGAAGCCTGCCTGGCCTTTACCTGATCCTGTCGCTGGCCGCGGCAGGCAGCGCCCTGGCCGACACGTCTCATACCGTGACGCTGACCACGCTGGACTGGCCGCCCTACACCGGCAGCCAGCTCCCCGAGCAAGGCCTCAACGGCGCGGTGATCCGCGCCGCCTACGCCGCCATGGGCTACAAGGTACGCATCAAGGTGGTGCCCTGGCAACGCGCCGTAGCCGAAGCCAGCCTCAATCCTCAGGTGGCGGGTTATTTTCCGGAATACGACTCCGCCGCCGGCCGCAAGTCCTTTTTCTTTTCCGAACCGATAGGCAGCAGTCCGTTGGGTTTCGCTGAGCGCGTCGGCAACCGCTATCGCTGGCAACAACTGGCGGAGCTGTCGCGCCTGCGCATAGGCGTGGTGCAGGGTTACGTCAATACTGCGGAGCTGGACGAGCGCGTCGCCACCCAAAGGCAGGACGCCGACATGGCGCCGGATGACGCGCAAAACCTGCTGAAGCTGGATCGACGCCATATCGATCTGGCGGTGATAGACCGCAATGTGTTCGACTACCTGTTGCGGAACGACCCCAAGCTGAAATCGGCCCGCGGCAATCTGACGATGAATCCGCGCCTGCTGGAAGAAAAGCTGCTGTACGTCTGCTTCAAGCCATCGGCCGAAGGCAAAAGGCTGGCCGACATCCTGAATCAGGGACTCAAGCGCATCAATGTCGAAGCCATCACCCACCGCTATCTGATGGACAACAAGCTGGATGGCGTCCCGCCGCCTCCTAAAGCGGCAATGAAAAAACCGGCCGGCTGACGCCGACCGGTTAGGTCTAGTACAGGCCTGACTGACTCAGGCCTTGGCCTTGCCCTTGGCCGGCTTGGCTTCCGGCTTGGCAGCCGCTTCATCGCGTTCCCAGGCTTCCTTGTACGGACGGCCATAGTAGCTGTCGAGCAGCAGTTGCTTCAGCTCGCTGATCAGCGGGTAGCGCGGGTTGGCGCCGGTGCACTGATCGTCAAACGCGGCCTCGGCCACTTCGTCCACCTTGGCCAGGAAGTCCGCTTCGGCCACGCCGGCGGCCTGGATGGACGACGGGATGCCCAGCGTCTTCTTCAGCTCGTCCACCCATTCGATCAGCTTCTCCACCCGCTCGTGGTCGCGGTTGGCTTCCAGGCCCAGGTGACGGGCGATTTCAGCGTAGCGCGCCACGCTCTTCGGCCGGTCATACTGGCTGAAGGCGGTTTGCTTGGTCGGCACGTCGGCGGCGTTGTAGCGGATCACATTGCTGATCAACAACGCGTTGGCCAGACCGTGTGCCAGGCCGAACTCGGCGCCGATCTTGTGCGCCATGGAGTGGCACACGCCTAGGAAGGCGTTGGCGAAGGCGATGCCGGCGATGGTGGCGGCGTTGTGCACTTGTTCGCGCGCCTTCGGATCGTTGGCGCCGTTCAGGTACGACGACGGCAGATATTCCTTCAACAGCCGCAGCGCCTGCAGGGCTTGCGGGTCCGAGTACTCGTTGGCCATCACCGACACATAGGCTTCCAGCGCGTGGGTCACGGCGTCGATGCCGCCGAAAGCGGTCAGCGATTTCGGCATGTCCATCACCAGATTGGCGTCCACGATGGCCATGTTCGGGGTCAGCTCGTAGTCGGCGATCGGGTACTTGACGCCGGTCACTTCGTCGGTCACCACGGCGAACGGGGTCACTTCGGAGCCGGTGCCGGAGGTCGTCGGCACGGCCACCATCATGGCCTTCTGGCCCAGTTTCGGGAACTGGTAGATGCGCTTGCGGATGTCCATGAAGCGCAGAGCCAGGTCGGCGAAGTGCACTTCCGGATGCTCGTACATCACCCACATGATCTTGGCCGCGTCCATCGGCGAGCCGCCGCCGATCGCCATGATCACGTCCGGCTTGAAGGCGTGGGCCAGGTCCGCGCCCTTGCGCACCACGGCCAGGGTCGGGTCGGCCGGCACTTCGAAGAACACTTCCACTTCCAGCCCCATCTTCTTCAGCAGGCGGATCGGCTCGTCCACAAAGCCGTGTTCGAACAGATACTGGCCGGTGACGATCAGGCAGCGCTTCTTGCCGGCCAGGTCTTCCAGGGCCACCGGCAGGGAGCCGCGACGGAAGTAGATGGACTTCGGCAGCTTGTGCCACAGCATGTTTTCAGCCCTCTTGGCGACGGTTTTCTTGTTGATCAGGTGCTTGGGACCGACGTTCTCGGAGATGGAGTTGCCGCCCCAGGAGCCGCAACCCAGGGTCAGCGACGGCGCCAGACTGAAGTTGTACAAGTCGCCGATGCCGCCTTGCGAGGACGGGGTGTTGATCAGGATGCGGGCGGTCTTCATCTTGTCGCCGAAGTAGCGCACGCGCTCTTCCTGCAGGTCCTGATCGGTGTACAGCGAGGACGTGTGGCCGATGCCGCCCATGGTCACCAGCGCGGCGGCCTTGTCGCAAGCGTCGATGAAGTCCTTGGCCCGGTACATGGCCAGGGTCGGGGACAGTTTTTCGTGAGCGAAGGCTTCCTGGTCGGATACCTCGGTCACTTCGCCGATCAGCACCTTGGTGGTGGGCGGCACGGCGATGCCGGCCATGGCCGCGATCTTGGCGGCGCTTTGGCCGACGATGGCGGCGTTCAGGCTGCCATCCTGCAGGATCACCTTGCGCACGGCCTCGGCTTCGCTCTTGGACAGGATGTAGCCGCCGTGCTTGGAGAAGCGTTCGCGCACCGCGTCGTAGATCTGATCGACGATGATGACGGACTGCTCCGAGGCACAGACCACGCCGTTGTCGAAGGTCTTGGACATCAGGATGGAAGCCACCGCGCGCTTGATGTCGGCGGTTTCGTCTATCACGGCCGGAGTGTTGCCGGCGCCGACGCCGATGGCGGGCTTGCCGGAGGAGTAAGCGGCCTTCACCATGCCCGGGCCGCCGGTGGCCAGGATCAGGTTGACGTCGGGATGGTGCATCAGCTGGTTGGACAGCGCGACGGACGGCTCATCGATCCAACCGATGATGTCTTGCGGCGCGCCGGCGGCGACGGCGGCTTCCAGCACCAGGCGGGCGGCTTCGCAAGTGGAGCGGCGCGCGCGCGGGTGCGGCGAGAAGATGATGCCGTTGCGGGTTTTCAGCGAGATCAGCGCCTTGAAGATGGCGGTGGAGGTCGGGTTGGTGGTCGGCACGATGCCGCACAGCACGCCTATGGGTTCGGCGATGGTGATGGTGCCGAAGGTGTCGTCCTCGGACAGCACGCCGCAGGTCTTTTCGTCCTTGTACTTGTTGTAGATGTATTCGGAAGCGAAGTGGTTCTTGATCACCTTGTCTTCCATCACGCCCATGCCGGTTTCGGCGACGGCCATCCGCGCCAGCGGAATGCGGGCGTCGGCGGCGGCCAGCGCGGCGCAACGGAAGATGTGGTCAACCTGCTCTTGCGTGAACTGCGCGAAGGCGACTTGCGCCTTCTTGACGCGGGCCACCAGGGCGTCGAGTTCGATTTGATTGCTAACAGCCATTTTGTCTCTCCAGAAACCAAATGAAAATATCGAGCGCCTGATTGTTCGTTTTCGACTAAAAATTTTCACAATCGAAAAAACAACCGGCAAAAAACCCATTTTGCGCCATCAAACCATGACGACGCCATCAAACCCTTTGTAGCGGAGCCATTACATCCACCCGACTATACCCCTATAAAATTCAGGGGCTTTACTGGCAATCGACCATGACCCGCTCGATTCCCTGCCATCGTAGTCCGTTTTCGGATATTCGTTTTTGCGCACGGCCAAACAATTTTCAGTTTTCCACGAAAAAGAGCGCCAAATCGGCGCTCTCTGCATGGTCTGGATCAGAACGGTTGTAACAGCATCGCTACCGGGCGGCTCAACGCCCCATGAAGCCATAGTGGAAATAGCGGCCGCTGCTGCTCAGCACGCGGATGCTCGCCGGATCGGTCTCGCCATTGATATTGGTGATCACCAGCCGGCCGCGGCCCTGCTTCAGATCGTTGTTGTAATCGTAATAACCGCCCAGCACCGCCAGCTTGCCGGCCTCCACCTCGCCGGAAAACTTGAGGATGGCGCCCTCCACCTGGTTGTTGATGTTGATCAGCGCGCCGTTGGTGGCGTCGATTCCCTTGGGGATTTCGATACTGTCCAGTTCCTTCTGGATGGACGGCTCCATATTGCTGTAGTCGCCGGCCGCCGCCTTGATCGCGTTGCAACCGGTATGGCTGACGAACATCAGCAAAGGCGTGTGCAGATGGCGCACGCCATACTCGACCGAACCCTCGGACGTGGCGAGCTGGTTGCCCATATTGCTGATCACGAACAGGTCCGCATCGCCGCCCGACATGCCCAACTGGCCGCCCGGGCTGGAGCAAGCCACCACCGTGGCCTTGGGCATGGCGCGATCGCCGAGCTTGGCCAGATAGCCCGGATTATGCTTGCTGATGGCGACGCTATTGGCCTTGAGAATGCTCGACACCACATCCTTGACCTGGGCGGCCTCGCCCATGCCCTTGGCGCCGCCCTGCGCCATTTTGGCCTTCTTGGACTTGGCGCGATGCGCCGTTCTCGGCTTGGCGCCCGGCGCCCGGACTTCGGGGCTCGGTTGCGATAGGTCGCGGGCAGGCGGCTGGCCCATGGTTACGCCCGGCGCCATCGCCTCCGGCATGGCTTTGCCCGGCTTTTCCGCCTGAGCCTTGGCCGGCTCGGCCTTCTTACCCATTTCCGCCGCGGGCTTGGCCGCCTCGGCAGGCTTGGCTTCAGCGGGTTTGCCCGCCGCAGGCTCCGCGGCGCGCGCCCCGGCCTCCGGCGCCGGTTTGTTGAGTTTCAGCGGCAGCTTGATCACTTGCTGCACCTGGTCCTGTCCCTGCTCCTGCTCCGCCGCCAAGCCAGGCCGCGAGGCCAGCAACAAGGGCAATATCATGCAGGTTCCGATCAGCCGTGGGCTCATGCTCGATTCCTTAGGTCATTCCCAATCGTTTCTATTCTGCATCATCGACCATGGACGGGGAAGCCGCCAGCGTCATTGCGATGTTGTCTCGTAGCCGCCAGCCGCCTGCCATCGAGGCCATCGATTGGCTGGCCGGATTCGGGCAAGCATGTTATCCGTGGCCAGGACTGTCGCCCGCTCCCGCGTGTCGCCGCTGGCTCAGCCACACCCCGGCGAACACCAGCGCGCCAGCCGCGGCCTGCCAGGCCTCGAAGCGCTCATTCAGCAGCAGCCAGGCCAGCAGCACGGTGAATACCGGTATCAGATTATTGAAGGCGCCGGCCTTGGCCACCGGGATGCGCGACACGGCCCAGGTATACAGACCATACGCGCCCAGCGTGATGACCGCGCCCGGGTACAGCACCCACAGGCTGGGAATCAGATACAACGTATCCGGCCACGCGCCCCACGGCGTCAGCATGGCCAGGCCGAACCAGACGCAGCCGGTGAGCGTCTGGATGCCGGTGATGGCCAGCGGCGAATAACGCGCCGACATCCGTTTGGCGATCAGCACATAGCCACAGGCGCACACCATGGCGCAGAACTCCAGGGCATTGCCCAGCGAAGGATTGGGCGCGCCCGGCCCGGCGCGGCTGTCCATGCTGAGCCAGATCACCCCGGCAAACGACAAGGCGATGCCCAGCCACACCTGGCGCGGCTGGCGCTCATGCAGGAACACGCTGGCGCCTATCGCCATCAGCATCGGCAGCGTGGCCGTGATCACGCCGGCCTGCGAGGCGCTGGTCAAGGTCAAGGCGTTGGCCTCGAACAGAAAATACAAACAGGGTTCGGCCAGGCCCATCGCCAGCAGCCAGCGCCAATCGCCCTTGCGGTAATGCCAGCTGATGCGGCCGCCCATCGCCAGCGGCACCAGGCACAGCGTGGCCACGGCCATGCGCGCGAACAGCACCGCCAGCGGGTGGTAGAACTGGAAAACGTATTTCAGCACGATGAAGGCGCTGGACCATAGAAACATGGCCAGCGTCAGGGCGAGGTAAGGCAAGGCGTCTCCCATAGCGGTAGTCGGGCCGTCTGCGCAGCCCTAAGGAGACATTGTTTCAGAATCCGATGACGGCTGTCGAACGCTGCCTCACTCCAGCTGCCGCGCCAGGCCCATCCGGTCCGCCTGTATCCAGTATTCGACGATCTTGCCGTCCGCCACCCGGTAGCAGGCGCTGTCGATCAGCACCAGCGGCTCGCCGCTGGCCGGCACGCCGTTGATTTCGGCCTGGTGATGGCCAAACTGGGTCCAGCGCGCGTAGGCGCGGTCGCCGTTGACCAACAGCTCGTCTATGCGCAGCTCGAAATTGCCGAACAGCCGCAGGAAATCGCGCACATGCTCGGCGTAATTGGCCGGGCTGCGCGCCAGCGCGCGCGGATTTTCCGATTCCAGCTGATGCGCCGCCACGCTGCTTGCCATATACAAGGCAGCCGCGTCCGGGTTGCGGCCGGAGCGCACCTCGGTCAGAAAGCCTTGCACCACGGCTCGGGTTTGTTCGCTGCTCATTGTTTTCCTCCGGCGCGGATGCGCTCCAGTATCTCTGACTCGTCTCGGCACACCTGGCGGGCATGTATCGTCATGCCCTGCCACCACCAATCCCTCCACGTTCTGAACACCGTCCGCAACTTGTCCATCTGCGCCCGCCTTTCCCATCCGTATCCACGCCATCTACCACCCGGCATGCCTGAGCCGCGCTCAGCCCTGCCGCCCCTCTACCCAATGGATGCGCTCCATGACCTGGCGCTCATCCCCCAGCAATCTCCACAACCATCTGCGTAGCCTGCGCCACGGTCTGACCACCGACATTACGGCCTCCATTGTTCAATCAATCATCATGCCAAGATGCTATAGAGCGTTTGGCGATTGAAAAAGCCCATATGTCATGACACACTGTTCAAGAAATGAGAACAAACCACCTACCCGATGCCCAAGCGCTGCTGGCCTTTGACGCCTTGGTCCGCTGCGGCAGCTTCACCGCCGCCGCCGAGGAGCTTGACTGCACCAAGAGCCGGATCAGCCAACTGGTCAAGGCCCTGGAAAAAGACCTGGGCTCCGTGCTGGTGCTGCGCAACACCCGCCGCGTGGCGCTGACCGAAGCCGGCCGGCGCCTGGCCGCGCACGCGCGCGAGCTGCGCAGCCTGCTGGAGCGCGCGCGCATAGACATCAACGAGGCGGAGGGAGAAGTCAGCGGCCCGCTGGTGATCAGCTCCATCACCTCGTTCGCCCAGTATCTGCTGGCGCCGATTCTGGCCGAGCTGGCCGTGCTGCATCCCGGCCTGAAGCTGAACCTGCAAGTGGAAAACCGGCTGCAAGACCCGATCGCCGAAGGCCTGGATTTCTGCATCCGCACCCGCAACGTCCACGATGACGCGCTGGTGGCCAAACCGCTGGGTTTTGTGCGCGAATGGGCCTACGCCTCGCCGGACTACCTGGCCAAGGCGCCGCCGCTGGCTGAGCCGGAAGACCTGGCGCGCCACCGCATCCTGCTGGACACCAGCCGCCCGAAGCTGCGCGCCACGCCGGAATGGCTATTGGAAAAAGACGGCGTGCAGAAACAGATCGGCATACAGCCGGTGTTCAGCAGCCACCAGTACGCGCCGCTGCTATCCGGCGCCATTGCCGGCAGCGGCATCGCCCTGTTGCCGCGCTATGTCGCCAGCGAGCACCTGAAAAGCGGCCGCCTCGTGCCGGTGCTGCCGGGCTGGAGCCATGATTGCTGGCCGGTGTTCCTGGTCTATCCGTATCGCCACCCGCTGCCGCGCAAGTACGAGGCTTTCATCCAGTACGTGGTGCCGCGAATGCGCGCGCTGCTGGACGACAGGCTTGATCCAGACCAAGGCGCGGCCATGCCTGCGTTGTCAGAATGACGCCCATTTGCGCCGATGGCCGGCACAGCAAGGAGAATGCAATGGAACATCGCGACATCGTCATCGTCGGCGGCGGCATGGTAGGCAGCTCGCTGGCCGCCGCGCTGTCCGGCAGCGGACTGTCGGTCACGGTGCTGGAGCGCGAAGCGCCGGCGCCGTTTGCCCCGGACCAAGCGCCGGACTTGCGCGTCTCGGCCATCAGTCCGGCCTCGGCCGCCTTCCTGCAGCGCATCGGCGCCTGGGACCAGGCGCTGGCGATGCGCGCCGCGCCGTACCGGCGCATGCAGGTATGGGAACAGGACGAGTCTTGCGGCACCCTGTTCGACGCCGCCGAGGCCGGCGTGCCGGAGCTGGGGCACATCGTGGAGAACCGCGTGGTGCAGCTGGCCGCCACCGCGGCGCTGCGCGACAAGGGCGACATCGACTACCGCTGCCCGGCCGTCGTATCGAACATCGTCTACCGGCCGCAGGCCTCGCAACTGACGCTGGCGGACGGCAGCCAGCTGCAGGCGCGCCTCTTAATCGCCGCCGACGGCGCGCGCTCCCAAGTGCGCGAGGCGGCCGGCATCGGCATCACCAGCTGGGATTACCCGATGCATGCGCTGGTGCTGGCCTGCCATCTGGATGGCGAACAGCAGGACATCACCTGGCAGCGCTTCACCCCCAGCGGCCCGCTCGCCTTCCTGCCGCTGTGCGGCGACGCCGCGTCCCTGGTGTGGTACCACCGGCCGGAAGAGGTCAAGCGGCTGCTGGCGCTGCCGGATGACGCGCTGATCGCCGCCGTCAGCCAGGCTTTCCCGCGCAAGCTGCCCGGCATCAAGCGCATCGCGGCGCGCGGCAGCTTCGGCCTGACCCGCCGCCATGCCCAATGCTATGTCCGCGAAGGCGTGGCGCTGGCCGGCGACGCCGCCCACACCATCCATCCGCTGGCCGGCCAGGGCGTCAATCTGGGCTTCCAGGATGCCGCGCAACTGGCCAAGACCATTCTGGACGCCCACGCCAAGGGGGAGGACTGGGCAAGCGAAAAGACGCTGGCGCGCTACCAGCGCGCGCGCAAGCCGGCCAACCTGGCGATGCAGGCCGGCATGGACGCGTTCTGCTACGGATTCGGCAACGACATTCCGCCGCTGAAGGCGCTGCGCGGACTGGGACTCAGGCTGGCGGACAAGGCCGGCCCGCTGAAGCGCGAGGCGATACGCTACGCGCTGGGGCTGCGCGCCTGATCGATTTTCCCATTCATGCTAGGATCGGGAGAATTCCTCCCCTCCCGGCATGTCCATGAACCCATTCCACATTCGCGCCGCCATCGGCCTGCTGCAAGGGATCGCGCTTTACGCGCTGTATCGCGCGGCGGACCATGGGGGCGGGCTGTCCCTCCACCCGCTGCTGTTCTCGCCGCTGCTGCTGGCCGCCGCGTCACTGCCTCTGCTGTGCCAGACCGGCCTGGGCGCGCTGCGCCCGGCCCGGCTGGCGGCCTGGCTGACCGGACTGGCCCTGGCCGTCGCCGCCATCGGCGCGCACGACCGCTGGCGCGTCGGGGTGGAGCACGCCGCGCGCGCGGACCTGATGCCGGGCGCGCTGGCTGTGCTGGGCGTCTCCTTGCTGCTGTTCATCGCCTGGCCGCTGATCCTGGCCGGCGAAAACGAGCGGCGCTGGCGGGCGTCCTATCCCGCCTATTTCGACACCGCCTGGAAGCTTGGCCTGCAGCTGATGTTCTCCGGCCTGTTCGTCGGCGTGTTCTGGCTGATCCTGAATCTGGGCGCCGAGCTGTTCGCCCTGGTGGGCATGGACGGCCTGCGCCGGCTGATAGGCGAAGCCGAGTTCGCGATACCGGCCAGCACGCTGGCCCTATCGGCCGGCCTGCATCTGAGCGATGTCCGCCCCGGCATCATCCAGGGGCTGCGCTCGCTGCTGCTGACCTTGCTGTCCTGGCTGCTGCCCCTGCTGGTCCTGCTGATCGCCGCCTTTCTCGCCTTGCTGCCCTTCACCGGGCTGGGCAGCCTGTGGAAGACCGGCCATGCCTCCGCGCTGCTGCTGGGCGCGAGCGGGCTGCTGATCTTTCTGCTGAACACCGCCTACCAGGACGGCCGCGAGCAGCCAGGCCGCGTGATCCGGCTCAGCCTGCGCGCCGCCTGCCTGCTGCTCGCGCCGCTGCAGGCGCTGGCCGCCTACGCGCTGGCGCTGCGCGTCGGCCAGTACGGCTGGTCGCCGGACCGGGTGTTCGCCGCCTGCCTCGTCATCCTCGGCGCCTGCTACGCCGCCGGTTACGGCTGGGCGGCCTTGCGGCCCCGGGCCGGGTTCGCCGGCGTGGCCAGCGCCAATATCTACGCCGCCTGGCTGTCGCTCGCCCTGCTGGCCGCCGTGCTGACGCCGTTGGCCGATCCGGCGCGGATCTCGGTGTCCAGCCAGCTGGCGCGGCTGCAAGCCGGCCGCGTAGCGGCCGAGCGCTTCGATTTCGATTTCCTGCGTTACCACGGGCTACGCTATGGCCATGCCGCCCTGCTGCGGCTGAGGGACGATCCCGGCGTCGACGGCGCCGTCCGCCGCCAGGCCGCCGACGCGCTCAGCGAGGACAAGCCCCAGCCCAAGCCTCCGGCCCAGGCGATCCGCCCGCGCGGCCCGGCCCCGCTGCCGGCCGGCTTCCTGGCTCAGGACTGGAAGCAAGCCGCCAAACGGACCGGCGAACTGCCGTTCTGCCTGCTGGACGGCCGCGAGGAATGCGACGCCTATGCCGGCGACTACAGCGGCGGCGGCAAGCCGGAAGTGCTGCTGGCGGAAAAGCTTGCCGCCCGCTTGTCGCTGTTCCAGCAGAATGCGCAGGGTCTGTGGACGCTGGCCGCCACCTACGACCTGCCCGCCTCCTGCCCGGCCCCGCTGGAAGCGCTGGCGGCGGGACAGGCGCGAGCCGTTCCCCCGCGGCTGCCCGACCTGGACGCCGGCGGGCTGCGGCTGCGGCCTCGCTATCCCTACGTCCCGCAGGGATGCCCGGTCGCGGAAAAATAGGCGGAGCGCGCCGCCACGCGCGAAGAAATCGAAATAAACGGACGGGATCCGATCGTCAAGACGGCCGCCTCCCGATACCATGCAAGCATAGGCGGCCGATCCCTCGCCGGGTCCGGCCGCCCCTCAGTCCCACCGCAATGGAGCCGCGCCATGTCTTTCATCGACGATCACGACCACTCCGCCTGCCAGCGCCCGCTCGACCGCGTCCGGCCCTTCGATGCCGCCGCCTTCGAAAAAGCGGTTGCCGACATGCTGACCGCCAGCGGCATCGCCATCGACCCCATCCACACCGGCAAGACCGCCCAGCGCGTGCGCGAGCTATGGCAGAAACGCCTGCTGGACGGCTACGACACCGTGCCCGCCGAAGCGCTGGGCGGCGGCTTCGCCGACGACCGCCGCGACATGGTGGTGATACGCAGCCTGGCGGTCCACGGCATGTGCCCGCACCACCTGCTGCCCTTCCGCGGCGTCGCCCACGTCGCCTACCTGCCCGGCGGCCGGCTGCACGGCTTCGGCCGCATCGCGCGGATGGTGGACGCCATCAGCCACCGCTACACCTACCAGGAATGGATCACCCACGAGATATCCCGCACCCTGGTCGAGCACGGCGAGGCCCGCGGCGCCGCCTGCCTGATCGAAGCCGAGCAGCTGTGCCTGCTGATGGGGGAAAACCGCCGCGGCGACGAGCGGGTGATCACCCAGTGCTACGCCGGCGATTTCGAAACCGACGCCAACGCCCGCAACGAATTCCTGCGCGCGATCGAGCGCTGAGCGGCGGACAGCAAAAAGGCCGCTATCCGAAGGCAGCGGCCGTGATGTCTTTTGCGCGCGGAGTATGACTCGCTAATCCAGCAAGCCGCCGGATTCGGATTTGGGCGAGCGCCTGAGCAAACCGTCCACCACGGTTTGCGGATCGTGGCCCTGGTACAGCAGGCCGCACACGGCGGCGGTGATGGGCATGTCCACCTGCAGGCGTTCGGCCATGGTCAGCACTTCGCGCGCCGTGGCGACGCCCTCGGCCACGTGGCCCAGCTCGTCCAACACCTGCTGCAGCGGCTTGCCTTCGGCCAGCTTCAGGCCCACCTGACGGTTGCGCGACAGCTCGCCGGTGCAGGTCAGGATCAAGTCGCCCATGCCGGACAGGCCCATCATGGTGTGCTGGCTGGCGCCCAACGCGACGCCCAGGCGGGTGATCTCGGCCAGGCCGCGGGTGATCAGCGCGGCGCGCGCATTCAGGCCGAAATGCAGGCCGTCGGCCACGCCGGTGGCGATCGCCATCACATTCTTGACCGCGCCGCCCACTTCCACGCCCACCAGGTCGTCATTGGCGTACAGCCGCAGGCGCGGACTGTGCAGCTCCCGCGCCACATAGGCGGCAAACTCGGCGTCGTCGGAAGCGATGGTTACGGCTGAGGGCAGATCCTGCGCCACTTCGCGGGCGAAGCTGGGGCCGGACAGCACGCCGCAGCGGTGATCGCTGGGCAGCTCCTCCGCCACCACCTGATGCGGCAGCAGGCTGGAGCCGGATTCAAAACCCTTGCACGCCCACAAGACAGGCGGCAAGGCGATGTCCAGGGCCATCAGCGCGCGCAGCGTCGGCCGCAGGCCGGACATCGGCGTGACGATCAACAACAGCTCGGCGCTGTCGACCGCCTCTGCCAAATCGGAAGACACATTCAGCGCGTCGGGAAACGGACAATCGGCCAGATAGCGCCGGTTGACGCGCTCATCGGCCATCTGTTGGATTTGCGCGGGGTCGCGGCCCCACAGCGTCACCTGATGGTGACGGGAAAAAGCGATCGCCAGCGCGGTTCCCCAAGCGCCGGCGCCAAGTATGGCCAGTTTCATGGCAAGCCCTTACAAACCCCAGAGGTCGGTGATTCGAGCATAGCCGACGCTGCCGTCGCGGTGGCGGACTTTGACCCAGCCCGCCTGCGGCGCGTCCTGCATCTCCACCACCCCGTCCTTGGGCACGGTGAACAGCAGCTTGCCGTCCTCGCCGGCCTTGTCGCGCACGCCGGCCTGGGCGGACACCACCAGCAGCCAGCGCTGCTTGGACAGCGCGGCAGAAGGAATCCAGGCGATGCCGCCGGTGGCGTCGCGCACGCGCGCCCATTCCTTCTGGCTTTGCAGCACTTCCACCGGGTAATAGCGGCTGACCACGAACAGTTTCTTGGCGGTCAGCGTCGGCGCCTCGTACAACGCGACGCCGGTTTCCTTGACCGAGCGGAACTCCAGGGCCTGGGCCGCCTGGGCGACGCCCAGGGCCAGCAGCAGCGTGACGACGAGGCGCTTCATCCGCTCAGCCTCAGGCGTTGCCGGCTTCGGCCTGCTGCGCACGCTGCTGCATGTACAGGGCTTCGAAGTTGATCGGGGCCAGCAGCACCGGCGGGAAGCCGGCGCGGTTCACCACGCTGGACACCGCTTCGCGGGCGTACGGGAACAGGATGTTCGGGCAGGCCACGCCCAGGATCGGGTCCAGGTCTTCGGCCGGGATGTTGCGGATCTGGAAGATGCCGGCCTGGGCCACTTCGCACAGGAACAGGGTCTTTTCCGGCAGCTTGGCGGTCACGGTGACGGTCAGGGTCACTTCGAAGAAGCCGTCATCCAGTTGCTGGCCGGCGCTGGCCAGCTGCATGTCGATTTCCGGCTGGGCTTGTTCCAGGAATACCTGCGGCGCGTTCGGCACCTCCAGCGACAAGTCCTTCACATAGATTTTTTCGATGGAAAACGCCGGTTGCAGCTCTTGTTGTTCGCTCATGTTCTATCTCACAAAAAACCGTCTCGATGACGGTAGAATTTTATCGGTCCAACGGCGGGCATCATCGCACGAAAGCCGGCCACGGCCAACACCGCGGATGGCCGCGCCGCTCAGTCGGCCAGCAGCGTGTCCAGCTTGCCGGCCTGGTTCAGCGCCACCAGGTCGTCGCAGCCGCCGACATGGGTCTCGCCGATGAAGATTTGCGGCACGGTGCGGCGGCCGGTGATGGCCATCATTTTGTCGCGCTCGGCCGGGTCGAGGTCGATGCGGATTTCGGTGATGCCGCTGACGCCCTTGCTGGCCAGCAATTGTTTGGCGCGGACGCAGTAGGGGCAGACCGCGGTGGTGTACATCGTTACCGGTTTCATGTTCATTGCCTGGGTAAAATATCAATCGCCGACGATTATAGCCTGAGTTGGCCGCTCAAGGCTTTGCGCTGGGTCGCATCGCCGCGGTATTGAAACTCAAGGCCAGGTCCGACACCAGCGCGTCCAGCGCCGGGCCGGACGCCTTGGCCCGCGGGCCGTTGACGATGGCGACGATGGCCAGCCGCCTGCCGTCCGCGGCCTGCCAATAGCCGGCCAGCGCCTTGACGTCGTTCAGCGTGCCGGTTTTCATGCGCAGGCGCGGGCCGAGATCGGCGAAGCGCTTCTTCAGCGTGCCGTCGGTGGCGGCGATGGGCAGGCTGGCGATGAACTCGCCGGCGTATGGCCCGCGCGCCGCGTCCAGCAGCACTTCGCCCAGCAGCCGGGCCGTCACCCGCTCGCGACGCGACAGGCCGGAACCGTTTTCCAGCTGCAGCGCGTCCGCGTCGGCGATGCCGCGACGCTGCAGCTCGTCGCGCAAGGCGCGCTCGGCCGCCGCGGCGGTGTCGTCCTCGCCCCCCGCCTCGCGCCCCAGCGTCAGGAACAGCGTGCGCGCCATGGTGTTGTTGCTGTATTTGTTGATGTCGGCCAAGGCTACCGACAAGGGCTGAGACTGCCAGGCCGCCAGTTCGCGCGCGTCGTCCGGCGCGCGGCCGCGCGCCACCCGCAGCGGCCCGCTGCCGCCCAGCGCTTGCCACAGCGCCGCGAAGTCCTGCGCGGCGAATTCGTCGTGCTCCAGCACATTGACGTAGGCGCGCTGGCCGTCGCAGGCTTGCGGCAGGCTGCCGGCAACGCTGACATGGCGGCCGTCGTTGGCAATGGAAACAAAACGCCGCACATCGGGGCACGGCTCGTCGCCGCCCGGCTTCAGCTCGCTGCGCATCTCCACGCCGGCCAGCGGCGGATCGAGTACTACGCGCGCGTTCTGGCCGTCGCGGTAGAAGGTGAGCCAGGCTACCTTCAGATTCACCAGATGGGTATCGGGACCGACCACGAAGGCGCGCCCGGCATCGTCGTCGAAATCATCGGCGCCGCCGACCTTGCCGAAGGCCCGCTTGTCCAGCAGCAGCCGCCCGTCCAGCTGGCGGATGCCGCGCAAACGCAGGCTGTACAACAGGCTCAGCAGATTGCCGTTGTCGAAGCGCGGATCGCCGCCGCCCAGCCAGTACAGATCGCCCTTCAGCGCCCCGCCCTCCACCGGCGCGGCCGACAGCAAGGCGGTCTTCCAGCGGTAGTCCGGCCCCAGCCGGTTCAGCGCGGCCCAGCCAGTCAGCAGCTTCATGGTCGAGGCCGGGTTGACCGGCTCGTCGGCGCGGTGGCTGGCCAGCGGCGCGCCGCCCTCCACCGGCGCCGCCCATACGGCCACCTCGTCCGGCTTCAGGCCATGCAGGTCCAGCGCCGAAGCCTGGACGCCCAGTCCGGCCAGCATCAGCGCGACAAACGCGTATTTCATTTTCATCCTTTCACCAATCCTGCGGGTCGACATCCAGCGACCAGCGCAGGGCGCGGCCATGCGTCTTGGCCAAGCCATCCAGCAGCGGCGGCAGAGCATCCAACAGGCGATGCAGCGCGGCGCGCTGCGGCGATTCCAGCACCAATTGCGCGCGCTCGCGCTGCGCCAGCCGCGCCATCAGCGCCGGCGCCGGGCCGGAGATCAGCACGCCGTCCGCCAACGGCTCCAGTGCTTGGCGCGCTTCCCGCAAAAAAGCCGTGGCCTGCGCCAGCTGCGGACTGTCGGCGCGCAGCAAGGCCTGAAACACGCCGGGCGGGAAACCGGCCTGGCGCCGCTCGTTCAGCAGGCTGGCGGCATAGCCGTCGAAATCATGCGCCACCAAGGCCTGGTACAAGGGGTGGTCCGGCCATTGCGTCTGCACCAGCACCTCGCCCGGCGACTCCGCCCGCCCGGCGCGGCCGGCCACTTGCATCAGTTGCGAAAACAAGCGCTCCGAAGCGCGGAAATCGGCCGAATACAGCCCACCGTCCGCACCCAGCACCGCCACCAGCGACAGCGTGCCGAAATCGTGGCCTTTGGCCAGCATCTGGGTGCCGACCAGGATGTCCACTTCGCCGCCGTTCACCTTGCGGTAAATCTCGTCCCACGCATCCTTGCGGCTGGTGGTGTCGCGGTCGATGCGCAACACCCGCGCCTCCGGCAGCATGCGCTGCAAGGCTGATTCCAGCCGCTGCGTGCCCTCGCCCAAGGGTTTGATGTCGGGATCGCCGCAGTCCGGGCAGGCCGACGGCACCGGTTCCTCCCAACCGCAATGGTGGCAGCGCAGCTTGCGCTCCATCAGGTGCACCACCAACTTGGCCGAACAATGCGGACAGCCGCTGGTCCAGCCGCAGGCGGTGCAGGCGACCACCGGCGCGAAGCCGCGGCGATTGATGAACACCAGGCTCATTTCCTTGCGCGCCAACCTGGTTTTCAAGGCCTCCAGCACCGGCTCGCCCAACCCCTCCACCAGCTTCTTGCGGCGGGTGTCCACCAGCCGCACGTCCGGCAGCCGCGCCGCGCCATGCGCGCGTCGGCTCAAGGCCAGCTTCTTGTAACGGCCGGCCTCGACATTGGCCACCGTCTCCAGGCTGGGCGTGGCCGAGCCGAGCACGATGGCGATGCCGGCGCGGCGCGCGCGCCACACCGCCAGGTCGCGCGCATGGTAGCGCAAACCGTCCTGCTGCTTGAACGAGCCGTCATGCTCCTCGTCCACTACGATCAGCCCCAGCCGCGGCAGCGGCGTGAACACCGACAGCCGAGTGCCGATCACCACATCGGCCTCGCCATGCCAGGCATCCAACCAGCCCTGCAAGCGCTCGCCATCGGCCAGATGGCTGTGCTGCACCACGATGCGGCTGGCGGGGAAGCGGCGCGCGAAGCGGTCGATCAGCTGCGGCGTCAAATTGATTTCCGGCACCAGCACCAGCACCTGGCGGCGCGCGGCCAAGCTGTCGGCGATCAGCCGCAGATAAACCTCGGTCTTGCCGCTGCCGGTGATGCCATGCAGCAGCCAGGGCTGGAAGCCCTCGCTGTGACGCAGCGCGTCCAGCGCCGCCTGCTGCTCGTCGTTCAGCGCCGGCGATTCGCCCAGTCGCAAGGCTGGCGGCTCCAGCGTCACGCGCTCGGCCTTGCCTTCGGCCAGCCAGTCGGCCAGCCATTTGCCGGCCTGCGGCGTATGGGCCTTGGCGGCCTCCAAGGTCAACGGCCCGTCCAGCAAGGCCTGCCACAAAGCCAGCCTGGCCTTCTGCCGCGCCGGCGGCGGCTCCGCCAGGCCCTGCGCGGTCAGCGCGAACGGACGACGGTCCGGCCGTTTGATGTCCCGCGGCTCGCGCAGCGTGGTCGGCAAGGCCGTGAACAAGGTCTGCCCCAGCGGGTGGTGGTAATAATCCGCGGCGAAACGGACCAGGGCGAGAAACTCCTCGGGCAGCGGCGGCAGGCCATCCAGCACCATTTCGATGCGTTTGAGTTTGGCGCTGTCGCAATCCGGCACACCCTCCCCCGGTATCGGCGTGACCACGACGCCACACAGCCGCCGCGGGCCGAAGGGGACGCTGACGCGCATGCCGCTCATGACAGGCGATTCAGTCAGGTAACTGAACGTTCCTGCCAGCGGCACGTCGACCGCCACTTGAACAGAATCCCGCTCGGACATTTATGCTCTTCCTCGGCAAACCCTGCTGCGACAAGGCTTTGCATTCGCTGTGCACAGATCTTGTGGATAACTTTGTGAACAACCCTGGCGATAACCAGCAAAAAGCCGCTAAATCAGTGTTTCCGCTGGATTGCACAAAAATTAATCAAATGTAAAAGTCTTTTATTTTCAAATACTTAAACCGCTGCCATTTTTTTTGCCGCCCACGCTTGACAAGGCTGGACGCAGGGACTAGGCGGTGTGCATAACTTCTGGAACACCAGCCGCCTCGGCTGTCAACCCACATGTTGGGGCCTCGACATCAACGACTTGATTCGTACTCGAACAGCCTAGCGGCGGGCAAGAATACCCTGCCATGCGGCAATGGCTTAGCGCCGTGCAAGCGATGCGAATTTAATAAAAATTTAAAAAAATCAAGCGCCTTTTGCCTGGCGCTACTAAGAAATTCTGCAATCGATTCTTCAGTCAGTTTGAAGCCTGGCCCGGCCTACGCCGCCTAATGCACCAAGATGGCGCAGCCACAGGGCCGCGCCATGTCGCCTGCTAGCGTCGTTCAATCGCCATGATAAGGACGGGACAAACGATGGACGGCGTCCACCAAGGCGCCGGCATGGGCCGGATCGGCAAATTGAGAAATGCCGTGGCCCAGGTTGAACACATGTCCGCTGCCCTGGCCGTAGCCGGCCAGGATGCGCGCCACTTCGCGCTCGATGGCCGCCGGCTCCGCAAACAGCGCATTGGGATCGAAATTGCCTTGCAGCGCCACCTTGGCGCCGACGCGGGCGCGCGCCAGGCCGATGTCGGTGGTCCAGTCCAGGCCCACGCAATCGGCGCCGATGGCGGCGATGTCTTCCAGCCACTGGCCGCCGCCCTTGGTGAACACGATCACCGGCACGCGACGGCCGTCGGCCTCGCGCTTGAGGCCGGCGACGATGCGCTGCATATAAGCCAGCGAAAATTCCTTGTATGCGGCATGGCTGAGCGCGCCGCCCCAGGTGTCGAAAATCTGCACCGCCTGCGCGCCGGCATCAATCTGGGCGTTCAGGTAGGCGATCACCGACTGCGTGTTCATTTCCAGGATGTGGTGCAGCAGCTCAGGCCGGCTGTACAGCATGGCCTTGACGTGGCGGAAATCGTCGGATCCGCCGCCCTCCACCATATAGCAGGCCAGCGTGAACGGACTGCCGGAGAAGCCGATCAGCGGCACGCGTCCGTCCAGCGCCTGGCGGATGCTGGCCACGGCGTCGAACACATACTGCAGCTTGCCCAGCTCGGCCGGAACCAGCGCGCGGATGGCGGCTTCGTCGCGCAGCGGACGCTGGAACTTCGGCCCCTCGCCTTCGGCGAAATACAGGCCCAGGCCCATGGCGTCCGGCACGGTCAGGATGTCGGAAAACAGGATGGCCGCGTCCAGCGGGAAGCGCTCCAAGGGCTGCAGCGTCACTTCGGTGGCGTAGTCCGGGCTGGTGCACAGGCCCATGAAGCTACCGGCGCGGGCGCGAGTGGCGCGGTATTCCGGCAGGTAGCGTCCGGCTTGGCGCATCATCCAGATCGGGGTGTATTCAACCGGCTCCTTCAGCAGAGCCCGCAGGAAGGTATCGTTTTTCAGCTGGGTCATGGCGTCACGCGGCTATGGAAATCGGCGGCCATTATAGCGCAGCGCGCGCCGTGGCCCGACTGCGGCCGCTCAAAAAAACAGCCGCATCTTGTCATGACGCGCGCCGCCAGCCGGTAGGCTCAGGCCAGCAACTGGCGCAGCATATACGGCAGAATGCCGCCGTGGCGGTAGTATTCCGCCTCCACCGGGGTGTCGATGCGCAGCGTCAGCCGCAGCCGCCGCTCGCCGCCGTCCGGGCGGCGGATCACCAAAGTCGCGTCTTGGCGCGGCTTCAGTTCGCCGTCCAGCCCTTCCAGATCGAACATTTCGTCACCCGCCAGGCCCGCCGCGCTGTCCTCCGGCTGAAACTGCAAGGGCAAGACGCCCATGCCCACCAGATTGGAACGGTGGATGCGCTCGAAGCTTTTGGCGATCACCGCGCGCACGCCCAACAGCCGCGTGCCCTTGGCCGCCCAATCGCGGCTGGAGCCGGTGCCGTACTCCTCGCCGGCGAAGATCACGGTCGGCGTGCCTTCGGCCTGGTAGGCCATCGAGGCGTCGTAGATCGCCATTTGCGCGCCGTCCGGCTGATGCAGCGTCAGCCCGCCCTCCACCGGCCGGCCATCGGCGCCGGGCGGCAGCATCAGGTTGCGGATGCGCACATTGGCGAAGGTGCCGCGCATCATCACCTCATGATGGCCGCGACGCGAGCCGTAGCTGTTGAAGTCCACGGGCTTGATGCCTTGCGCCTGCAGGTACAGGCCGGCCGGCGACGCCGGCTTGATCGCGCCGGCGGGACTGATGTGATCGGTGGTGACCGAGTCGCCGAAGATCGCCAGCGCCCGCGCGCCGCGCACTGGCTTTGGCGCCGGCGGCGTCAGCGCGAAATCGGCAAAAAACGGCGGCTCAGCGATATAGCTGGACGGCGCCCAGCCATAGGTCTCCCCGCGATCGGCCACGATGCCGCCCCACAGCGGATTGAGGCTGCCGAGATCGCGGTACAAGCGGCGATAGGTTTCCGGATCGGCCGCCTGGGCCAGCGCCGCGGCCACTTCGTCCTGGCTGGGCCAGACCTCGCGCAGGAACACCGGCTGGCCGTCGCTCCCCATGCCCAGCGGCTCGGCGTCCAGATCGATGTCCACCCGGCCGGCGATGGCGAAAGCCACCACCAGCGGCGGACTCATCAGGAAATTGGCCTTCAGCGCCGGATGGATGCGCGCCTCGAAATTGCGGTTGCCGGACAGCACCGCCGCGCACACCAGCTCGCGCGCGGCGATTTCGCTCTCGATATCCGCATCCAGCGGGCCAGCGTTGCCGATACAGGTGGTGCAGCCGTAAGCCACCACGCGGAATCCCAGTTGCGCCAGCGGCGCCAGCAGGCCGGCCTTGCCCAGATAGTCGGTCACCACGCGGGAGCCGGGCGCCAGCGAGGTCTTGATGTGCGGCGCCACGGTCAGCCCGCGCGCCGCCGCCTTCTGCGCCAGCAGGCCGGCGGCCAGCATCACGCCGGGATTGGAAGTATTGGTGCAGGACGTGATGGCCGCGATCAGCACCGCGCCGTCGGCAAGCGCGCGCCCGGACGCGACCGAGGCGCCCTTGCCGTAGCCGCCATCCGCCGCCGGTTTGCGCAGCAGTTCACGGAAGCGCGGCTTCAACGCTGTCAGCGCGATGCGGTCCTGCGGCCGGCGCGGGCCGGCCACGCTGGGGACGATGGAGGCCAAATCCAGCACCAGGGTTTCGCTATATTCGATCTCTCCCGCCTGCGGCATGCCGAACAGCTGCTGCGCCTGGAAATAGCGACGGAAGGCGTCGATCTGTTCGTCGCTGCGTCCGGTCGCCGCCAGATAATCGACGGAGCGTTCGTCCGGCGGGAAGAAGCCCATGGTCGCGCCATACTCCGGCGCCATATTGGCCAGCGTCGCCCGGTCCGGCAAAGTCAGCGAGGCGGCGCCCTCGCCGAAGAATTCGACGAACTTGCCGACGACATGCGCGCCGCGCAGCAGCTCGGTCACCGCCAGCACCAGATCGGTGGCGGTGACGCCGGCGGCGAGCCGGCCCTGCAGATGCACGCCCACCACATCCGGCGTCAGGAAATACACCGGCTGGCCCAGCATGCCGGCCTCGGCCTCGATGCCGCCGACGCCCCAAGCCACCACGCCCAGCGCGTTGATCATGGTGGTATGCGAATCGGTGCCGACCAGGGTGTCCGGATAGTAGACGTCGCCATCCTGCAGCACGCCGCGGGCCAGGTATTCGAGATTCACCTGATGGACGATGCCGATGCCGGGCGGCACCACCTTGAACGTCTCGAAAGCCTGCATGCCCCACTTGATGAAACGATAGCGCTCGGCATTGCGCTGGAATTCCAGCTTCATGTTCAGATCCAAGGCATTGGCCTCGCGGAAGTAGTCCACCTGCACCGAGTGGTCCACCACCAGGTCCACCGGCACCAGCGGCTCGATCCGCGCCGGCGGCTTGCCAAACCGCGCCGCGGCGCTGCGCATCGCCGCCAGATCGCACAATAGCGGCACGCCGGTGAAGTCCTGCAGCAAGATGCGGGCGACGGCGAAGGGAATCTCCTCGCTGCGCTCGGCTTGCGCTTGCCAGCCGGCCAGTTGCCGAACATGCATTTCGGTTATACGCTGGCCATCCAGCTTGCGCAGCAGCGACTCCAGCACGATGCGCAGCGACACAGGCAGCCGGCTGACATCGCCTACGCCGAGCGCCGCCAGCGCCGGCAGCGAATGGAAAAACGCGCGCCGGCCCGAAGCCAGGGTAAATTCGCGCAGACTGTCTTGAGCTTGCAGGGACATGATCGACTCCGGTGAACACCGGCCGTACGGGCCGGAAAGGCCACGATGGAAGAGCGGTCTGCCGACCGCCCGCGGGATCTGCTTCTGAACAAACGTAGGACAGCCCGCTCCGCCCGCAGTTCTGCCAGGAAAGGATGATGACATGAAAAAATCCATGCGCGCCGAGCGCGACAGCTTCGGTCCGATAGACGTGCCCGCCGATGCGCTGTGGGGCGCGCAAACCCAGCGTTCGCTGGCGCACTTCCACATTTCCAGCGAAAAGATGCCGCCGGAGCTGATCTTGGCGCTGGCCAGGGTCAAACGCGCCTGCGCCGTCGCCAACCGCGAGCTGGGCACGCTCGACGAGGCCAAGGCCGCGGCCATCGCCGCCGCCGCCGAAGAAGTGCTGGCCGGCCGCCATGATGGCGAGTTCCCGCTGTCGGTCTGGCAAACCGGCTCCGGCACCCAGAGCAATATGAATATGAACGAGGTGCTGGCCAACCGCGCCTCCGAGCTGCTGGGCGGCAAGCGCGGCGAAGGCCGCCTGGTCCACCCCAACGATGACGTCAATCGCGGCCAGTCATCCAACGATATATTCCCCACCGCGATGCACGTCGCCGCTGCGGAGCAGCTGCACGCCAGGCTGCTGCCTGCGCTGACCTTGCTGCGGCAGGCCTTGGAGGCCAAATCCGCCGAATTCGCCGACATCGTCAAGATAGGCCGCACCCATCTGCAGGACGCCACGCCGCTGACGCTGGGCCAGGAAATCTCCGGCTGGGCGGCACAGTTAATGCTGGCCGAAGAGGCCGTGCGCGCGACGCTGCCCATGCTGTGCCAGCTGGCCGTGGGCGGCACCGCGGTCGGCACCGGGCTCAACACCGATCCGCGTTTCGGCGACAAGGTAGCGGCGCGGCTGGCAGCGGAATACGGCCTGCCGTTCGCCGGCGCCGGCAACAAGTTTGCCGCCCTGGCCAGCCACGAGCCGCTGCTGTTCGCCCACGGCGCGCTGAAAACGCTGGCCGCCGCGCTGATGAAGATCGCCAACGACATCCGCTGGCTGGCTTCCGGCCCGCGCAGCGGCCTGGGCGAGCTGACCCTGCCGGAAAACGAGCCGGGCAGCTCCATCATGCCGGGCAAGGTCAACCCCACCCAATGCGAGGCGATGACCATGCTGTGCTGCCAGGTGCTGGGCAACGACGCGGCGCTGGCCATAGGCGGCGCCTCCGGCAATTTCGAACTGAATGTGTTCAAGCCGCTGATCATCCACAACTTCCTGCAAAGCGTGCGGCTGCTGGCCGACGGCATGGACAGCCTGCGCGAGCACTGCGTGGACGGCATGGCGGCCAACCGCGCCCGCATCGCCGAGCTGATGGCGCGCTCGCTGATGCTGGTCACCGCGCTGAACCCGCACATCGGCTACGACAAGGCGGCGGCCATCGCCAAGCACGCCCACCACCACGGCGCCACCTTGCGCGAGGCCGCGCTGGCGCTGGGCTATCTCAGCGCGGAACAGTTCGATGCCTGGGTCAGGCCGGAAGACATGATTTAAGCGTCCTCACGGATGGAACCACAGCTCGCGCCGCGCCAGCGGCGTGCCTTCCGGCAGCAGCGGATTGTCCAGCTCGATCACGGTGCGGCCGGACAACTTCAAGGCGCGCAGATGGTCGCTGTTGAAAGTCTTGAACAGCTGGTCGAAGCTGCCATCGCGCACGCTCTTCTCCAAGCCCTGCTGCAGCATCCGCGCCAGCTCCGGCCGCTGCGGCGAAACGAAGAAATAAAAGGCGGTGGGGTAATGCAGCAGTAGATACGGATCCAGCATCAGCCCCTTGCCGGATGGCGATGCCAGCTCCTGCTGCACCTCGATCACGCTGCGCGGGAAGTAGTCGTAGCGGCGCTGGCGCAGCATGGAAAAAAGATTGGGATAGTCCGGGCTGGTCAGCACCGGCAGGCCGGCATGCTGCAGGATCTGGGTGTCCGGCCAGTCCTGGCCCTGCCCAGCCCGGAACGCGCGCAATTGCCGCAGCGTCTTGACGTCCTTGAACAGCTGCGGCCGATCGGCATTGATCAAGGGCACCCGCCAGCCTAACAGCCCCTTGTCCAGCGGGATGCGCACGGTCAGCAGCTTGCGTTCGCGCTCGCGGCTGGTCATGCCCCAGAACAGGTCGACGCTGCTGTCCGGACGCTGCATCTGCTCCATCGCCCGGCCCTGGTTCATGTCGCGCGCAGCCAGCAGTTCACAGCGCTGGCCCATCTGGCCGCAAGCCAGCAGCAACAGCGCCTGGATATACGGCCAGTGCGGATCGTTGTCGCCGGACACCAGCGCATAATTGATCTGCACGCCGGCCGCCTGAGCCAGCGACAGCCAGCACCCCAGCAGCAACAGACTCAGCATCTTGGCCATATGCGGTCCATTACATAGCGATAAGGCCATTATGGCCGCAGATCACAGCCAGCCCAAGCCGCCCGCCACCCCGCCCAGCAACAGCAACCACAAGGGGTTCCAGTTGCGCTTCCAGGCCAACAGCGCCACCGCGGCGCTCAGCCCCCAGCCGGCGAAGCCGCGGTTGGCCGCCTGCAGCAGCAAACAGGCGCTGGCGCCGATCAGGCCGACCGTCAGCGGCAGCAAGGCGCGGCTCAACAGGCCGGTCAGCTCGCCGCCGCGGTGGCGCGCCCACCAGCGCGACACATAAAAACTCAGCAAGGACGACGGCAAGCAAATGCCCAGCATGCTGACCAGCGCGCCGCCCACCCCGGCCACATGCCAGCCCACCAGGCTCACCACCAGCACATTCGGTCCCGGCGCGGCCTGGGCCAGCGCGAACAATTCCGCCAGCAGCGCCGCGCTCATCCAGCCATGCGCCACCACGATGCGCTGCAGCTCCGGCAGCACCACATTGGCGCCGCCCACCGCCATCAACGACAACAAGCCAAACTCCCACAGCAAGATCAGCAAGATCATTCGCCGCGCCCTCCCCTGCTCAGCCAGGCCAGGCCCAGCGCCAGCGGTATCGTGGCCAACAGCACCCACAGCAAGGGCAAACGGAACAGCGCGATGGCAGCGAAGGTGACGATCACCACCAGCGCGCTCCACCCGCGCCGCTCCAGCCTGGGCAGCAGGCGCAGCGCCATCGCCAGCAGCAGGCCGGCCGCAGCGGAAGCCAGCCCGTGCATCACCTGCTCCACCAGCGGCAGCTGGCGATAACGGCCATAAAGAGACGCCAGCAGCAGCACGATGACCATAGGCGCCAACAGCAAACCGGACACGGCGACCATCGCTCCCATTGCCCCGTGGAAACGCGCGCCGACCGACACGGCCATATTGACGATATTGGGGCCGGGCAGCACCTGGCACAGCCCTAGCTGCTCGGCGAAATCGCTCTCGGACAGCCAGCGCCGGCGCTGCACCAGCATGCTGTGCGCCTGCGGCAGCACGCCGCCGAAGCCGGTGATGCCGACGGAGAAGAAGCCGGCAAACAGGTCGCGCCGGCGTGGCTTGATCAGTTCGGTATCCATGCTTTGACACTACTCTTGGGCCTGGAACACTACAAACGAGAATTTCTGACAGGGGCGGTCAATAAAACTCACAGCGCGCCCAGGCGCTCTATGATGAAGTCGACGAAGACCCTCAGTTTCGGCAAGGGCTGGCTGTCCGCCGGGTAAATCAGATGCATGGGTTTGGGCGGCGGCAGATAGCCATCCAGCAAAGACACCAGCCGGCCCGCCGCCACATCGTCGGCCAGCAGCGCCTCCGCCTGCAGCGCCATCCCCGCGCCGGAGAGCGCCAGCTGCCGCAAGGCCTGCCCCTGGTTGCATTGGAAACGGCTGGCGGCGATCTCCACGCCATGCTGACGCGCCAGCGCGTCCCAGCCGTCATCGCGCTGCCAGCGGCTGAATCCCAGGCAGTCGTGGCCGGCTAGGTCGGCCGGCGTCTGCGGCGTGCCGCGCGTGGCCAGATAGGCCGGCGAGGCGGCGATCATCATCCGGTATGGTTTCAACCGCCTGGCCACCATGCCGGAATCGGCCAGCTGGCCGATGCGGAACACCGCGTCGTAGCCGTCAGCCACCAGATCGACCAACTGGTCGCTCAACTCCAACTCCACCCCGATCTCCGGATAGCGCGCCATGAATTCGGCCAGTAGCGGCGCCAGGCGCAAGCTGCCAAACGTCACCGAAGCATTGAGCCGCAGCACGCCGCGCGGCTGCTGCCGCAGCAGCTCTGCGGCATCCTCGGCGGCCGCCAGTTCGGCCAGGATGGCGCGGCAGCGCTGGTAATAGTGCTGCCCCAGCTCAGTCAGCTGCTGGCGCCGGGTGGTGCGCACCAGCAGCCGGCCGCCCAAACGCTTTTCCAGAGCGGCGATATGCTTGCCGACCATGGGCTGCGACAGGCGATGCGCCTCCGCGGCCGCGGTGAAACTCCCCTTGTCCACCACGGCGACGAACAACTCCATGCTGAGCAGCCTGTCCATGGATTAGAAACTCCAAATTATTAATCCTGTTCATCATAACGGATTAATCAAGAAGAAGAATCTCGGCACACTGCATCCATCGCTAACCGCAAGGGAGACACACCATGAAAATCCTGCTCGTAGGCGCCAGCGGCACGCTGGGCCGCGCCGTCCAGCACGCCCTGTCCCGCCACCAGATTCTCACCGCCGGGCGCCACAGCGGCGACTTGCGCGTCGACATCACCGACAGCGCCAGCGTGCAACGGATGTTCGAACAGGCAGGCCGGCTCGACGCCATCGTCAGCGCCACCGGCAGCCTGCACTTCGGCCCGCTGGCAGAGATGACCGCCGCCGACTTCCGCATCGGTCTGGAAAACAAGTTGCTGGGCCAGATCGACCTGGCGCTGATCGGCCAGCACTATTTGAACGACAGCGGCTCCATCACGCTGACCAGCGGCATCGTTAGCGCTCAGCCGATCCGCCACGGCAGCAACGCCACTACCGTCAATCGCGCGCTGGAAGGCTTCGCCGCCGCCGCCGCGCTGGAGCTGGCGCGCGGCCAACGCATCAATGTGGTCAGCCCCAATGTCGTGCAGGAATCGATGAAAGTCTACGCGCCCTACTTCCCCGGCTTCGAAGCCGTGCCGGCGGCCCGCGCCGCCTTGGCCTATGTGCGCAGCGTGGAAGGCATCGCCAACGGCCAAACGCTGACGGTGTGGTAAAACTTCATGCGGCGGGACGCAGCTTGAGATGCAGCAGAGGAAACGGCCTGCCGGCGCTATCCAGCGCCGAGCGGCTGGCCACTGCGAAGCCCATGTGGCGGTAAAAGGCCAGCGCGGCGGGATTATCCTCGTTGACATCCACCGCCGTAGCCGCCAGCTCCGCCGCCGCGTGCGTCAGCAAGCGCTTTCCCAAGCCTCTGCCAGCGTATTCGGGATCGATGAACAGCATCTCCAGCTTGCCGGCCATCGTGCCGGCAAAGCCCGTCACCGGCCCCTCGCCATCTCGGGTCACGCGCAAGGCCAGGCCGATGTCTTCCGCGGCTTCAAATGCGGCCGCCACCTCTGGCCGCATGGCGGCGATGTCGTCCTCGCTTAAAAAATGATGGGTGGCGCGCACGGAACGCTCCCACAGATGAAGCATGTCCTGAAAATCCGCAACATGCGCGGGTGTGATGGCGGGTGGCATCGAGCATCCTTTCTTAATGAGCATTTCATTCGAGGGCGATGACAAGCATCGCGAGCTTGAGCGGCTTACACGGCGACTATACTGCATCTGCCGCGTCCACCGCCTTGGACGCGCAACGGGGAGGGCCGCGATGAGAAGAACCTGGCTGGGCATGCTGGCATCGATATTGTGGCTGCAGACGGCGCATGCCGAACCGGTGCAATCGTCCAGCCAGGCGATAGAGCCATGGGGCGACGCCGCCAGCGGCGACGGCCTGGCGCCGCGCTTCCTGCGCTGGCTGGCAGGACAAAGCGGCCTGCAACTGCGCCAGGACATCCGGCCGCTGCCGCGGGTGGTGGAAGACCTCAGAAGCGGGCAGAACGCGCTGGCGCTGATTACCGCGTCGGCGGAGCGCGATGGCTTCGGCCTGGAAGTGTGCCGTCCGACAGCGATCCGGCTGTCCGTGATCTACCGCGATGCCGGCCGCAAGCTGAGCCAGGCCGATCTGCGGCACCGCCCGGTCGGCATCCTGCGCGGCACCCACACCCTGGACGACTTCCTCGCCGATAGCGGCGCGGACAGGGTATACGTCAACGATCTGCATCAGGGATTCCGCATGCTGCGCATCGGCCGGCTGGATGCGATGATGTGCGTCCGTCCCGGCTGCGGCCGCACGCTGCGCGAGATATCGACGCCGGGGGACAAGTGGGCGGAGCTGTCCATCAGCAACGAGCCGATGGCGGTTTATGTGTCGCACGCCCACCCGCTGGCGCGAGACGCCGCCATGCTGGACAAACTGCGCGCCGCCTGCGCATCGCCGCAGGGCAAGCAGGAAATCGCCGCGCTGCTGGCGCGCTACGATTAAGCGCTGCGAGTGATCCTGGCGTACTTGTACTGTCTGCCCCGCCGCCCTTGGCCCCAGCTCTGCGAGGCTTGCTTAGCGACGCTAAGCGCAAAAAAACCCGCCAGCCTGTCGCCAAGCGGGCGGGTTCGGGAATGCGCCAAGGCGGCGGATCAGATATCGGCTTCCACCTCGTTGCCCTTGGCCTCCATCCAGCTGCGACGGCTGGACGCTTCGCCCTTGCCCATCAGCATGACGAACATATCCAGCGTTTCCTTCAGCATGCCGGGGCGCACCTGCACCTTGACCAAGCGGCGGGTGTCCGGGTTCATGGTGGTGTCCTTCAGCTGCTCCGGGTTCATCTCGCCCAAACCTTTGAAGCGGGAGATGGTCCAGGCATTCTCGCGCACGCCCTCGCTGCGCAGACGGTCCAGGATGGCGGTCATCTCGCCCTCGTCCAGCGCATAGAGCTTGCGCGGCGGACGGGTCTTGCCCTGGCCGGGCACATCGACGCGGAACAACGGCGGCTGGGCGATGTAGATATTGCCGTTTTCCACCAGCCGCGGGAAATGGCGGAAGAACAGCGTCAGCAGCAGCACCTGGATGTGCGAGCCGTCCACGTCGGCGTCGGACAGGATGGCGATCTTGCCGTAGCGCTGGCCGGACAGGTCCGGCTGGTCGTTCGGGCCATGCGGGTCCACGCCTATCGCCACGGAAATGTCGTGGATTTCGGCATTGGAGAACAGTTGGTCCTTGTCGGTTTCCCAGCTGTTCAGCACCTTGCCGCGCAGCGGCAGGATGGCCTGGTATTCCTTGTCGCGCGCCAGCTTGGCCGAACCGCCGGCCGAATCGCCCTCCACCAGGAACAGCTCGTTGCGCTCGATGTCTTCGCTTTCGCAGTCGGTGAGCTTGCCTGGCAGCACCGCCACGCCGGAGCCTTTTTTCTTTTCCACCTTCTTGACCGACTTCAGGCGGCTCTGCGCTTGGCGGATGGCGAGTTCGGCGATCTTCTTGCCGGCCTCCACATGCTGGTTCAGCCACAGCTCCACCGGATCGCGGGCGAGGCCGGAGATCAGTTTCAGCGCGTCGCGGCTGGTCAGCTTGTCCTTGGTCTGGCCCTGGAACTGCGGGTCCAGCACGCGGGCGGACAACACGAAACGCACGCGGCTCCACACGTCTTCTGCCATCAGCTTGACGCCGCGCGGCAGCAGGTTGTGGTGGTCGATGAAGCTTTTGACCGCGTCGAACACGCCGGCGCGCAGGCCGGCCTCATGGGTGCCGCCCACCGGGGTGGGGATCAGATTGACGTAGCTCTCGCCGCTGGCGCCGTCCTCGAACCAGGCCATCGCCCACTGCGCGCCCTCGCCCTTGGCGAATTGCTCGTGGTCGTCGCCGATATAGGCTTCGCCGGCGAACAGCGGCGCCACCGGCTCGTCGCCGTTGCACAATTCCGCCAGATAGCTTTTCAAACCCTCGGGATACTGCCAGACCTTGACCTCGTCGCCGCTGGGCTTTTCCACCGTCAGCGTCACCGCCACGCCGGGCAGCAGCACCGCCTTGGCGCGCAGCAGCCGCTCCAGTTCCTGCATCGAATAGCGCGGGCTTTCAAAATACTTGCCGTCCGGCCACACCCGCACGCGGGTGCCGCTGGTGCGCGCGCCGCAGTCGCCCACGCGGGCCAGCGGTTCGATCACATCGCCGCCGGAAAACACCAGGCGGTGCACGCCGCCGTCGCGCTTGACCTCGACTTCCAGCCGGGTGGACAGCGCGTTGGTCACCGACACGCCTACGCCGTGCAGGCCGCCGGAGAAGGCATAGGCGCCGCCGTCCTTCTTGTTGAACTTGCCGCCGGCGTGCAGCCGGGTGAAGACCAGCTCCACCACCGGCACGCCTTCCTGCGGATGCAGGCCCACCGGGATGCCGCGGCCATCGTCTTCCACGCTAAGCGAGCCATCCTGATGCACGGTGACGGCGATCTTGCGCGCGTAGCCGCCCAGCGCCTCGTCGGCGGCATTGTCTATCACTTCCTGGCAGATGTGGGTGGGGTCGGTGGTGCGGGTGTACATGCCAGGCCGCTCTTTGACCGGCTCCAGCCCCTTCAGCACCCGTACCGAGGATTCGTCGTATTGTTGAGTCATGTTGTGGTCTTACCCAGTCGGCGTTTCACGTCGACGCCGTCCATATGGGACGGCTCAAATAAAGACAGCGGGCATTGCCCGCCGTCGCTGTGCTACAAAATTGCGCGGCCCGCTCACTGCTCGCTCTGCGCCGCGGCGATGCGCGCCAGATAGGCGTCGTAGCTCTCCACGCCCCGCAGAAAGCGCGACAGCTCGGACAAGGCGCGCTCGTACACATCGCGTTTGAACTCGATCACCGCATCCACCGGCGCCCAATAATCGTTCCAGCGCCAGCCATCGAACTCCGGATGCGTGGACGCGCGCAGGCAAACATCGCTGTCGCGGCCCACCAGCCTGAGCAGAAACCAGATCTGCTTCTGCCCTTTGTAACTGCCGCGCCATTCGCGGCGAACCCAATTGGTCGGCACCTCATAACGCATCCAGTCGCGGGTGCGTCCCAGGATCTTCACGTGCTGTGGCAGCAAGCCCACCTCTTCCAGCAGTTCGCGGTACATGGCGGCTTCCGGGCTTTCGCCCGGTTTGATGCCGCCTTGCGGGAACTGCCAGGAATGCTCGCGCACGCGCTTCCCCCAGAACACCTCGTTTTTGGCGTTGGTGAGGATGATTCCGACGTTTGGGCGGTATCCGTCCCGGTCCAGCATGGAAAAAACCTGCAATTCGTCTCGTTACCGGAATTTTTGCACATTTCGGCCCGCCTTGCCACGCGGCCCGCCAGCCGGCGGCGCGTCAAAACGCTTGACCGGCGTCACTTGCGGCCTCGCGCACTCCCCCAAATTGGCCAAACGATGCTACGATGCGTCGATTGAACGTCAATCTACTGCGCATTCATGGCATTTCTGCTCAATCGACCCACGTTGACCCGCCTGCCCTGGCTTCCGCTGCCGCCGCAAGACTTCTCCACGCTGCTGCAGACCAGCGATTTTCGCCTGCGGCTGCTGGAAGCGATCGCCGCGGCGACCCGGCGCGTCTACCTGTGCGCGCTGTATCTGGAAAACGAGGAAGCGGGCCAGGAAATCCTGGACGCGCTGTACCAGGCCAAGCAACGCCGGCCTGAGCTGGACGTGCGCGTCATGGTGGATTGGCATCGCGCTCAACGCGGCCGCATCGGCGAAGACCAGTCGCACTGCAACGCCAGCTGGTACCGCGAGGAAGCGGCCCGCCGCGATCTGGACATTCCGATCTACGGTGTGCCGGTGCAAACGCGCGAGCTGTTCGGCGTGCTGCACCTGAAGGGCTTCGTCATCGACGATACCGTGTTCTACAGCGGCGCCAGCCTGAACAATGTTTATCTGCACAAGCTGGACAAATACCGCTTCGACCGCTACCACCTGATCCGCAGCCCGCAGCTGGCCGATACCATGGCCGATTTCATGGCCGAGCAATTTTTCAACGATCCGGCGGTATTCCGGCTGGACAAACCCGCGCCGTCCACCCGCAGCATCCGCAAGGAGATCCGCCAGTTCCGCGACAAGCTGGTGCACAGTCAGTACCATCCCGCCGCATTGCCGCCAGCCTCGGCCGAGCAACTGGCCATCGCCCCGATTGTCGGCATCGGCAAGGGCAACCGGCTGAACCGCACGATACTCGATATCATCGCCAGCGCCGACAGCAAGCTGTTCATCTGCACGCCGTATTTCAACTTTCCGCGCGCCGTGGTGCTGGAAATCAACCGCGCCCTGCGCCGCGGCGTGGAAATCGACATCGTAGTCGGCGACAAGACCGCCAACGACTTCTACATCCCGCCGGAGCAGCCATTCCGCGTGATCGGCGCGCTGCCCTATCTGTACGAGATGAATCTGCGCCGCTTCGCCAAGCGCCAACGCCAATACGTGTCGCGCCAGCAACTGCGCATCCATCTGTGGAAAGACGGCGACAACACCTATCACCTGAAGGGCATCTGGAGCGACGCGCGCTACATCCTGCTGACCGGCAACAACCTGAATCCCCGCGCCTTCCGCCTGGACCTGGAAAACGCGCTGCTGCTGCGCGATCCGCAAGGCGCCCTGCGCGCGCAGGGGGAGGCCGAACAACGCAGCATTCTGCGCCACACCACCCCGCTGGCGCACTACCGCCAGCTGGAAGACGTGAAGCACTACCCGGAACAGATCAAGAAACTGCTCACCCGCTTGAGCCGCGTGCGGATCGACCGCATGCTCAATCTGATGCTGTAAGCGCCCCGCCCCGCTTTCGCGGGGCTTGTTTTTTCCGCCCTCGCCGCGCCAGCCGGCTATGCTGATACATCAGCGATCATGCAAGCGGAGCTGTTTGATGCGAGCCATCCGGGTGGAAACGCGCCAATTGTCGGTCAGCCACGACTATTCGGAAAAGTGGCAGCAAGTGCTGGATCTGATGGCCCGCATTGTCAGCATTCCCGCCGCGCTGATCATGCGCGTGGAGCCGCCGAAGATAAAAGTTTTCCTGTCCAGCCATAGCGACGGCAATCCTTATGAGGAAGACGAGCTGGCCGATCTGGGCACCGGCCTGTATTGCGAAACGGTGATGAGCACCCGCAGCGAGCTGACGGTGCCCAATGCCTTGACCGATCCGCACTGGTGCAACAATCCGGACATCAAACTGGGCATGATCTCCTATATGGGCATGCCCTTGATCTGGCCTAACGAGGAGGTCTTCGGCACCATCTGCATTCTGGATCGCGAGGAGAACGGCTACGCACAAACTTATCGCCAATTGCTGGCCCAGTTTCGCAGCATGGTGGAGCGCGACCTGCGGCAAATCTACAACGACAAGGCCAGGGCGCAGGAAGACGCCGCCTTGCGCGCGGAAGAGGCGGAGCGGGTGCGCCGCGAGTTCGAACTGCTGCGCGCAGGCGAGCGCAAAGCGCTGCAGGCGCTGCGAGAAAGCGAGGAACGCTGGCACTTCGCGCTGGAGGGGGCCGGCGACGGCGTATGGGACTGGGACATCGCCAGCGGCGAGATTTACTTATCCAATCGTTGCCAGCAGTTGCTTGGCCTGAGCCGGCCGGAGGCAATCGCCGATTTCAAACTTTGGCAGACCGGCATTCATCCAGACGACCTGCCAACCGTTTTGGCGGACTTGGCCAGTTATCTGCGCCAACCGCAAGGGTCCTTTGCCATCGAACACCGGTTTCTCAAAGATCAAGGCTGGATCTGGCTGCTGGGACGCGGCATGGCGGTCAGCCTGGACACGCAGGGCCAAGCCTTGCGCATGATAGGCACCTACTCCGACATCACGGAACGCAAGTACGCCGAGGAGGAATTGCAATTACTGAACAGCAACCTGGAAGAACGCGTCGCCATCCGCACCGCCGAGCTGAAAAAGGCAATGCAGCAAATCAGCATCGTGGAGAAACAGGCGGCGCTGGCGCGCATGGTCGCCGGCATGGCGCATGAGCTGAATACCCCCATCGGCAACATCCTGTTGTGCTCGTCGCAAATCCATGCCGACGTAGAAGCCATCGCCAAGGCGGACGCCGAGAAACAACTCTCCCGCAAAGGCCTGCAGGCATTTCTGGAGAAAGCCACGGAAAGCTGCGATTTATTGCAGAGGAACAGCGAACAGGCCGGCGACTTGATCGGCCGCTTCAAACAAATCGCGGTCGACCAACTGGATCAACCCAAACGCAGCTTCAATCTTGGCCAAGTCATCGCCAGACTGCTGCAAACCCTGCTGCCGCCTGAACATCATCCGCATGTCAAAGTAGAACTACAGGCGCCGACCGATCTGATCATCGATAACTATCCCAGCGCGCTGGAACAACTGCTTTCCCACTTGATTGCCAACTCGCTGGCTCACGGTTTCGACGGCAAGGAGACTGGCTGCATCACCGTAGCCATCAGCCGCGAAGGAAACGATATCACGCTGCGTTATGCAGACGACGGCAAGGGCATCGTGACAGAATTGCATGGCAAGGTCTTCGATCCGTTTTTCACAACCCGCATGGGCCAGGGCGGCATCGGGCTTGGTCTGGCGCTGGTCCACAACATCGTCCAGGTCATCCTGAAAGGCCAGATCCGATTAGAAAGCGAGCCGGGACATGGCGCCACCTTCATCATCACCTTCCCGGCCAATGCCTGCTAACCGCTGCCCACTCCGCTAGTCCACCCTAATCCTTGGCCGATGGCAACGGCCGGACTTCCTGCAGGCGCTGGTAGTCGACATGGTCGTTTTCATCTTCATCGGTATAGATCAGGTCGGCGAAGGCATGATTCCAACGAATATCCTGATGCGAAAACGTATGCCGCGCCACCATAGGCTGAATGGTAGTTTCATCCATGCCGTTGATGGACAAGATCAGCTGTGCCTTGACCGCCGCCAGCGAGTCGGCATCGCGTTGATGCAAGGGGCTGCGCTCATCTATCTTATGCATCAGTGTCCAGCCGAGCACAAACATCGGGTGCTCATCCCGCACCAGCTCCAGATCGTACAGCCTGCGAAAGGTCGTCCCTTCGGCAGTCACCTCCTGCTGCAACAAGCGCAGGCGGGCACTGGCATCAATGATCACATTATTTCTGGCATTGGCCGCGCGCAGCATCAACACCGGTTCACCGTTCAATGGACGCACTACGGGGCTGCTGGTAAACACGATACGCGCTCTGGGCCGCGAGAAGCGGGCAAACGTCACGCCGGTAATCAATGCAATGCTCATCATGCCGATGAAAATTTCCAGCATGGAAATCCAATGCGTATACAGCGTTTGCGGATGCATATCGCCATAGCCAACCGTCGCCAGCGTTTCGACGCTGAAAAAGAATGCGCCCAAGAAACCTGGTGGAAACTGGTTGGCGATGCCGCCGGCTTGCAATTGATAAAGCCCGGCAAACAATAGATTCAATGCGATGAAAGCCGCCGCGATAAACAGGTAAAAACGCGGCCAACTGATGGTCATGCAGTAGTGATAGAGGTCATGCAGGGAGTGGCGCGGCAGGCTGTGAATGAACAGGCTGCGACCGCCCGCCTCTATGCGTCGCGCGGGTTTTCTGCTGCGGGTAACCATCTGGCGCCACCTTGTCGAAGTCTGCAAAGGCCGATTGTGTGAGGGATGCAAACAGACGTCAATGGCGGCCATTCGCGCACTCGAAAGCGCAATAGCGGACGACTGGGATAGACTCGGCGGGCGCAAAGCATAAAGCCCAGCTCGGTTGAGCTGGGCTTTGTCTTATCGGGCGTCTGGCGGTGTCCTACTTTCACATGGCGAATGCCAC
>NZ_JAUCGU010000012.1:33040-107473 GCF_059916625.1 Chromobacterium sp. CCUG 76385 | reverse complement strand
GGCGCGCGAAACGCCTCGATTCGGCGCAAAACGCATCCCGGCGCGACCGCTCACAAAACGTCAACAGCCCCTAGTGCTTGCCAGTCCGATCCAGGCGCGCCCGCAAGGCCTGCAGCTCGTCCAGCAGATCCAGCACCAGCGCCACGCCGGAGGGATTGATCTCCAGATCGCACGACAAGCGCCAGGCCACCCGCGCGCGCCGCAAGGCATCGCCACGGAAACGCCAATTCTGCGGCGACTCGCCCTGCGGCTCCAACGCGCCCTCCCGTACCCAGCGGATAACAAAGGCCTCCTCGGCATGGCTGGCCTGGCACAGCTCAAGCAGCGTCAGCTCCAGTTGTTCCTCCACCACCACACCCTGAGTCACTGCCGGCTGGTTCTGATCCATGATGGCTATCCTTGCAACGCGCCGCGCGGATTGAAGTCAAAGGCATGCGCCATGGCCTGGTAGGCGGCGCGCTCCCGCTCGCCCGCCATCGGCGGCAAGGCTATCGTCAGCGCCACATATAAATCGCCCGGCGCGGTGCCGGGAATGCCGCGCCCCTTCAGGCGCAACTGCTTGCCGGCCTGGGACCCTGGCGGGATCTTCAGCTGAACCGGACCATCGGGCGTGGGCGCTTCCACCGATGCGCCCAGCGCCGCCTCCCACGGCGACACCGGCAGCTCCAGGAACACATCGCGCCCTTCGACACGAAACAGCCGATGGCGCCTGAATTCGATTTCCAGATACAAGTCGCCGGCCGGCCCGCCGCCGGGAGCCGCTCCGCCTTGCCCGGCCAGGCGCAGGTGCTGCCCTGCCCGTATGCCTTTGGGGATGGCCACCGCCAAGGTGCGCGTCTGCAGCACCACATGGCCGTCGGCAGTCTGGGTCGGCATGCGCAATTCCACGCTGCGTTGGCAGCCGCGGTAGGCATCTTCCAGATCGATCTGCACTTTGGCGTGATGATCCTGCGCGACGCCATGGGCAGGGCGGTTCCCGCCGCCGCGCGCGCGCCGGCCAAACAAGGATTCGAAGAAATCTTCCTGATCGGCCGCGGATCCTCCGCCGAAATCGCGGCCATGAAACTCGAAGCCGCTGTCCCAGTCCGGCGGCGGCTGGAAGTCCTGCCCGCTTTTCAGATCGCTGCCCATCAAATCATAGGCGGCGCGCTTCTCAGGGCTCTTCAATACCGCGTAGGCCTCGCCGAGCTCCTTGAAACGCGTCTCCGAATTGGCCTCCTTGCTGACGTCCGGATGGAATTTCCGCGCCAGCTTGCGATATGCCTGCCTGACCTCATCCTGCGTGGCGGTGCGCGCAATCCCGAGCGTTTCGTAATAGTCGCGGAACTTCATGGCCGCGCGCTCAGGCTGCGGACCCGTCGTTTCATGATGGCCGGCCTAGGCGGCGCGCCACGCGGCATGATCGGCTCCATCGCTGCGGCAGCTTATAGCGGGCGGCCCTGGATAAAACGCACCAGTATCGCCACCACCGCCAACAACAAAAGAATATGGATGAAGCCTCCCATTGTGAAAGCCGTCAGCAAACCCAAGGCCCACAAGATCAGCAAGGTGACAATGACAATCTCAAACATGGCATGCTCCCGGACAAACGTCGGAACTGGGACTAGTCTAAGTCCACATGACGCCCGCCATCAAAGGAATCGTGGCGCAGGTCAAACCGCCAAAACGATCCGGCATCGCCTGTCGCGCAGCCCACTGCGGCAGCGACCGACCGCCGCGCGATGTAACGATGAGTTGCGCGCCAAACCCGCGGGCGGCTGATTCAGTCATCCATCGGCCAATCGCCGTCAACCGTTTCGTACTCCTCCAGATCGTGCTGAATCGCCTCGTCAAACGGGTCGTAGATCTCGGTGGTGAAACTGTAGTACTCGGTCGAACCCGGCAGTATTTTCCGCGTCGGGAACAAGGTATCGGGAAGTGGCTTGATATCGTCCTCAGCCAGCCAGGTAATGTCATTGTCGCTGTCGTAGATGTCGAGCGGGTCCATGATCGTGCTCCTATGAATCCGGCGCTCTGCGACATTGCAAGGCGTCGGCATTGTCACCATGCGGATGCGGCAGCGGACTGTCTGTACGCTATCCAACTAAGTGGAGATTCGTATGCCCCCCGGGACAGGCCGGCGCGCGCGGCATGGCAATAGGATTGCAGCCCGGACGCCTCTTCGAGTCAGCGCTGCCGCAAGCTGTAAAACCATGCATCATGGGGGGCCAGGGCATATCCGGGTTATTTAATCGAGTCCGCTGCCCAAGTTGCCCGCCTTGTCCGGCAAAGGCGTTGCCTGGTTCCCATGTTCCTTGTGCACTTCGATGTCAGGGACCTGCCACACATGCAAACGATCCATGCTCACCACCAAGCGATTATTCGCGGCATCAAACATGAAGGCGCTCCAAGGCACGGCCACCCTTTTGCCGTCAAGGTCCAGCAAGCCGCGAATCGACAATTGCACATAAGCGATGCAGCCTGTCTTCACGTTCAGCATGATTTCCTTGATATCGCCCAGAAACACATTGCGCTGGTTGTAAACGTCGCTGCCGATCAGCGCATTCACCGCCATCAGCTCCACCTGCTCCGCTGACTGCGCATGGCCTTTCACTCGGTACATCCCATAAATATCGCGCTCTGCGTAGTCCATGATCGTCTCCATCGCAAGGCCCCACCGTGCCCAGCTCAGCCCATCTGAACGAGCCGGCTGGCAACCATTCAGGAACATCGAAGGCAACTTGCTGCTTCGCCGTAAAAAACCGGAGGCAGTGAATTCCTTGCCTGGCCGGACAGCAGACCAGGCTCGCCTCGCTATATCCTGTGCGAGGGCGGCAGGGCAGTCTGTTCGCTAACCCACGCAGGCTTGTCACTTACCACTGTCCGCGCCGGTGCCTGGCACTACGCCATCGATAATCAGCGCAAGCAATACCTGATGACGGTGATCAGCGTCATCGTCGTGCTGTCGATCTCCGGCCAGACGTTTACAGCTTCATCCTGGAGAATCTGAGGAAATGCGGCGCCCTCAAGGCCATCGGCGCCAAAGGAGGCGAGCTGGTGGTGATGATTCTGTTCATGGCCACTTTCACCGCTTTGGCCTGGGCATAGGGCTGATCACGCTGCGGATCGCTCTCGCCCGCTCGCAGTTGCCCAACTACGCGGCCATCATCACCATCTGGAACTTGGCGCAGGCCTTGGGCATGGTGATGATCATCGCCGCCATCTTCCGTTATTTCGCCATCCGCCGAGTGCTCAAGATTGAGCCACTCGACATCTTCCACGCCTAGGCGCAATCCAGCGCGCCGCCATGATTCGCAAAACCGGTTTTTCGAGCCGGCTCACTATCTATGTTGGATAACGCACCGACATCTGTCCGCTTAAGCCCCAAAGTCAGCCTGCCAACGCCTCGCAATCCTGCGGGAAGTTGGATAGCTAAAGAGGTTATCATGGACAAGTACAATCAGCAGAATACCCCCCCCAAGGATGCCGCCACGGCCCAAAAGCCGTGCGCTGACAGCGCCAAGCCAGGCGTCGCCCCCACCCAAACCACCGGTCAACAGCATCCTGCCAGCGACGCCGCTCCGCGCGACCCTGCCAAGCAGGCTGGCGGCCAAACCGAGCCGGCTCACGAAAGCCATCCTGGCTATACCCCACCCAAGGTCTGAACGCGCAGTCACAGCCAACCACCGCGCCGACAGCCGGCTTGAGCGCTGATCCCGGATTAGGGTAGCGCGCCACTGGCTCCCGCAATGGTTGACTGTCTGGCCGCGAATCAGACACAGCGATCGCTCCGCCCTAGGCGGGGCGATCTACGGTTGAGCAAAAGGAGTCGATCATGCTTACCCCATCCATGCAACGCGCAAGCCGCTTTACTCTGTTTCTTGCCTACGCCGCGCTGATCACCGTTTCTGCAGGCGCCCGCGGCAATAGCGTCAGCACCATGCCGGACAACCCGCCCGCCCCGACGCAAACCATGGGCGATACCTATGCCGAAGGCACCGAGGTGAGCAGCTATGTCTCGGACGCCATGATTACCGGCAAAGTCAAAGCCGAGCTGTTCCGCGATCCTGATCTGACCTCGTACGAAATACGAGTGGAAACCGACAATGGCCGAGTCATGCTGAGCGGGCAGGTGGATACCCAGGCCGAGGTTGACCGGGCCGGCGATCTGGCGCTGGGCATCAAGGAGGTTCGGGTCGTCATCAACTACATGCGGGTTCGCGACTCGCAATAATCCGTCCCTCCCCGACCGATCCTGCCTCATCCGTTCGGGGAGGGCATGGTGGCTGCATCTGCATCGCCATGCGCATACATATACTGGCGCGACCACGGCAAACCATCGGCATGACGGCCAGCCTTATGACACAACACTTGGTAGATGCTCACCACATCATGGCGGAAAGCGTAGGCGCAGCCGGAAAGATATACCCGCCAGATACGATATTTTTCTTCGCCGACTTCCTGGCAGATGCGAACGCTCTGGTTTTCAAAATTCGTTGCCCAGCACGACAAGGTCTTGGCATAGTGGCGGCGCAGATTTTCCACATCCAGCGCCTCCAGCCCGCCCTGCTGCATGGTGCGCAGCACCTCTCCGATATGTGGCAGCTCCCCGCCGGGGAAGACATATTTCTCAATGAAACGGCCAGCACCGAACGGCGCCTCCAGGCTATCCGCGCTGGACAGGGTGATGCCGTGATTCAGCGCCATCCCGTCATCGCGCAGCAGGCTGTGGATGCAGCTGAAGTAATCCGGCAAGCCCTTGAGGCCGACATGCTCGCACATCCCCACGCTGGCGATGCGGTCGAATTGGCCTTGGGTGTCCCGATAATCCTGCAAGCGGATCTCGATGCGGTCTTGCAGGCCCGCGGCGCGCACCCTGGCTGTCGCCGTTTCATATTGATTCTGCGACAGCGTGATGCCCAGACAATGCGCGCCAAAGCGTTGCGCCGCCCGCATCACCAGCCCGCCCCAGCCGCAGCCTATGTCGAGCAGGGTCTGCCCCGGCGTCAGCTCCAGCTTGGTCAGGATATGATCCATTTTTTTGACTTGCGCCTCGGCCAGGCACTCCTCGCCGGTTTCGAAATAAGCGCAGGAATACACCATCAGCGGGTCCAGCCATAGGGTATAGAACGTATCAGACACATCATAGTGGTACTGGATGGCCTGCCGATCCGCCTTGCGCGAGTGGCGGAAATAGCTGGCAATCGCCTTAAGGCGGCTGTCGCTGCCGCGGGACAAGGAATAGGCCAGATCTATGATGTCATCCAGCGCGCCCTCCACATCGAAAACCCCACGCACATAAGCTTCGCCCAAACCATCCAGGCTAGGCGACAACAAGTAACGCAGCGCGGAGGCTTCCCTGACGTACAGTCACCAATGGCCGCTCGAAAGCGCCAAAATCGATCTGCCTGTCATCCCACACCAATCTCGCGGCAAACGGATTGCGCTGTCGTATCTGTTGCGCCCATTGCTCCATATCATTCTGCCAAGCCATGGTCCGGCCTCCTTTGATGAAGAAACCCAGATTGCCCTGCGCATGCATATCGGCATGGTCCCGCGCGCGCTGGCGCGCGGGAAGCAGCACATAGGCTGTGGCAAAATAACCCAATAGGGTGCGATTGATATGTGCGCTTACGCACATAGCAACTGTCGTTATTGACAGTCGGTTATGTTCGCTGGCGAACAGTGGCCGCCACCGCTGCCGAATATGATGGACACTGAAACTCACCATGCTCATGGCTTGCGAAACAAAGCGCCCTAACTTTACGCCATAGCATTCGAGGAGAGTCTCAGACCCCTTTCAAGGAGTTCCACCATGATCCATCCCCTACGCAATCTACAAAAAGTCCTGTTGCTGGCCGCCGCCGCGCTGATGCTGTGTCTGGCCAGCGCCTATACCCTGGCCGAGTCGGCGCGCGATCTGGATGAGGCCGCCCAGCAATCGCTGCACATGCTGTATCAAACGAGCCCTGCGGCGGAAAGTCTCTCTCACAAGGCCTCCGCCATCCTGGTGTTTCCCAAGATTGTCAAAGCCGGGCTGATCTTTGGCGGCGCATACGGCGAAGGCGTGCTGCTGGAAGGAGGACACCCCAACGGCTATTACAACTCGGTCACCGCATCCTGGGGCTGGCAGGCCGGCGCGGAATCCTATGGCTATGTGGTATTTCTGATGAATCAGAAAGCCGTCCGCTATCTGAAAAAGTCCATGGGCTGGGAAATCGGCACCGGCCCCAGCGTGGTCGTGGTTGATGCCGGCGCGGCGAAAAACTTGAGCTCGACGACTTTACGCAACGACGCCTATGCCTTCATCTTCGACCAGCAAGGCCTGATGGCCAGCCTGAGCATAGAAGGCACCAAGATTTCGCGCATCAAGCGTTAAGCCCAGCCCATCCCAATCTGATGCCGCCTTGCGCCGCCTCGTTGTACCACCGGTACGGCCAAGGGCGGCGCGCCTGCGCCAGAAACCATGCGGCGCCAGGCCAAATGATTTGGCATGTGCGCTCCAACGCACAGACCGCTACCCATCCTTGCCGCACGCTTACTGAACTCTGTTCCATCGCAGGCGCTCAACCTTGAGGCCGAGTGCGAATCACGCGTGAAGGAGCCTCTCATGCCCGGATACCACATCGAAACCGAACGCAATACCGCGGGACATTTTGTTGGCTGGTCTGTCCACAATGCCCAACATCCTCCGCTTTCCCATATTTATCCCTTGTACGAGATGGCGGAGTCTGAAGCCATGCGGCTGGAAAGGGAGAGCAATGGGCAAGAGGCTGCCGTCACGCCGTCGCTATCTACCATCGCTCCCCTCCTCCCGCATCTTCGCTGATGGGAGTGATGCCATGTCAGACACCTCGTCCTCCGCGCCAAGCGCTGTCGACCACGGCCTTTCGCCGCAACAACTGATGGCGTTGGAAGCCGAACTATTGCAGGCGCGCGATGCCTTGCTGCGCGCCAGCCGGGAAACGGAGCGCCATCTGCAAAGCTTCCTTGCGATCTCCGACGCAGACGAACGCGGCCAACAGGCAGAGGAGCATAGGATGGACTTGACGGTTCAAGAGAGGGAAAAACTGCAATTGCAGCGGATAGATCAAGCCTTGCAACGCATACGCGACGGCAGTTACGGTTACTGCGCCGTCAGCGGTGAGCCCATCGGAATCGACCGCCTTAAGGCTCAGCCCACCGCTACGCTATCGCGCGCGGCCCAGGAAAAACTGGAAGCCCGGCAAAAACGGAGCTAGCTATTCTGCTAGGGGCTGTTGAGGTTTGGTGGGCGGTCGCGCCGGGATGCGTTTTGCGGCGAATCGAGGCGTTTCGCGCGCCGCATAGTCATTCTCTGCCAGCGCGGAACAACGAAGAGTCGGCGCGAAAGGCACCCGGCCCAAATCGGCTCAAACGCGATCCACTCACCAAACGTCAACAGCCCCTAGGGCAGGGGCCTGGACAGGCGTTGATACTCCTTCTTCACCACTTCGTAGCACTCGCAGGTGCGCTGCTCCAGCCCCAAACGATCGAGAATGGTGATATGCCCCCGCACATAGCGGATCAAACCGGACTTCTGCAACTTCAGGGCGGCTTCGGTCACGCCCTCGCGGCGGACGCCCAGCATATTGGCGATCAACTCCTGGGTCATGACCAACTCGTCTCCGGCCAAGCGATCCAGGCTCAACAGCAGCCAGCGGCACAATTGCTGATCCAGCGAATGGTGGCGATTGCAGACCGCGGTTTGTCCCATCTGGGTGATCAAGGCCTGGGTATAGCGCAGCAGCAGATGCATCATCGGCCCCGCGCGATTGAATTCGTCTTTTAAGGCCTGCGCTTTCAAGCGATAGCCATACCCGGCGCTTTGCACCACGGCGCGGCTGGGCGTGGTCTCCCCCCCCATGAACAGGGCGATGCCGACAATTCCCTCCCAGCCCACCACCGCGATTTCCGCCGAAGCCCCATCCTCCATCACATACAGCAGCGACACGATGGCGGTCGTTGGAAAGTAAACATGGCTCAACGCGCAGTCCGGCTCGTACAGCACCTTGCCCAAGGGCATTTCTACCGGTTCCAGATGCGGGCGCAACCGCAACCAGGCGGCCTCCGGCAGTCCGGCCAGCAAACCATTCTGCCTAGGATTATCGTCGATGGTCATCATCACTCCCGAGTGAGCGCGCGCTGGGCCGGCTCGCATGAGTCGGCAAGTATCCAGCATATGCAATGCCGTTAATTTTTACTATGGCTGCCAATCATTGCGCGCTATGTGTGACAGCGTACAGATCAATCGCGGGAAAAGCGCCAATCCTTAAGAACTGTCACAAGCTGTTTACGATCCGTATCCGTCTGCGGCCGATGCGTGCCGGATGGAACGCGCCGCCAGGAGCAACGCCATGAACCCCATCACCTTATTCATTATCACCACCTTGTTCCTGCTAGGCGTGCTGGCCAATTTCCAGGGCTATCTGGCGCCAGCCATTGTGCTATGGGTGGCCGCCGCCATCGTGTCGCAATCCTTGCGCATGGCCAATACCTGGCAAAAATGCGTGGTGTTGCGCGCCGGCAAACTGCGCGGAGTCAGCGGACCAGGCCTGTTCCTGATCATCCCGGTGGTAGACAATGTGGTCGCCACCATAGACGAAAGAATCCAGACCACCGCCTTTAATGCCGAACAGGCCTTGACCCGCGACACGGTGCCAGTGAACGTGGACGCCATCATCTTCTGGCATGTCCACGACGCGCAAAAGGCGGCGCTGGCCATCACTGATTATCGCCAGGCGATAGACCGCGTGGCGCAGACCTCGCTGCGCGAAATGATAGGCTCGTCGATGCTGGGCGTGCTGCTCAGCGACCGCCGCAGCACCGACCAGGAACTGTGCCGCAAAATAGGCGAGAAGACCGCGGAATGGGGCATCACGGTGCGCGCGGTGGAAATCCGCGATGTTGCCATACCAGTGGCGTTGCAGGACTCGATGTCGCGTCAGGCGCAGGCCGAACGGGAAAAGCAGGCCCGCATCATCCTGGGTTCCGCCGAAGCCGAAATCGCCAACAAGTTCGTCGAGGCGGCCAATGTCTATGCCGACCACCCGGCCGCGTTGCAACTGCGGGCCATGAACATCATCTATGAAACCACCAAGGAACGCGGCACCACCATTCTGATTCCGAGCACCATGGTGGACAGCCTGAATCCCATGGCGGCCGCCGGCACAAGCCGCGCCTCCAGGCGACAAGCCACGCCCCACGCCTCCGCCAACAACGCCAACCCGGTCGAATCCGCCGCATTGAAATAAAGCCTGGTATTTGAAACGCTGTTTGATCGACCGCATCGACCATCCGCCAATTATTCCTGATCGAAATTTGGTGCCGCCCCGCGCAATATAATCGCCGAAAATAGGGCAACCCACGCGAGGCGCTGCACAAAAACGCTACCCGGCCGGCCCATTCTTCCCTTTCAGCATGCTGATAATATTCCAATTCTTCAAATCAATATCTGCTTTGCCATCCTCCAACCGACGTCACCGGCCTGACTTTCCTCTATGTACGTTATCGCACAGACCATCCAAAAACCGAATGCCAATCTACAGATTCTTAATGGCACCCTGGAGATCATGCGATGAAAAGCGATATGCAATTACAGCAGGACGTAATAGCGGAACTCAACTGGGACCCATCTATCAATGCCACCCATGTAGGCGTATCTGCCAATGATGGCGCGGTAACGCTAACCGGACATGTCAGCAATTATGCCGAAAAATGGGCAGCGGAACGCGCGGCGCTGCGCGTAGCCGGCGTCAAAGCGCTGGCAATTGAAATGGATGTCCAATTACCGAATGCAGACCGGCGTGACGATGCCGATATATCCCGCTCAGTCGCCAATCTACTGCAACAAATGGCTGAAATACCTAAAGAAGGTTTGCAGGTCATGGTGGAAAATGGTTGGGTCACGCTATCCGGAACGGTGGAATGGGATTATCAGCGCCAAATCGCCACGCGGATAGTGCGACATTTATTGGGCGTCACCGGCGTGAGCGACAATATCGCCATCCGCCCCAAACTATCCATGAATGAGGTGAAAGGCGGCGTGGAAAATGCGCTTCGCCGCCGGGCCATAGCCGATATGGACAGCATTTCCGTAACCATTCAGGGGGCAGATGTGATTCTGAATGGTTCAGTGCATAGCTGGTCTGAACGCGAATTAGCCGATCATGCCGCCTGGGGCATGCCGGGCGTACATCAGGTGATCAATAGAATCAAGGTAGCGATCTAGATCAATACTCCGCCTGCATTCTAAATCATGCATCCTTAAAGGAAATATCATGAGCTCAGCACAATCGGCAGTTTATGTTTACAACACCCATCTAGAAGCGGAGGATGCCATCCGCCTCCTAAGCAAAGGTGGTTTCGATGTAAAAAAACTATCGGTCATTGGGAAAGGCTACCATAGCGAGGAAAACCCGGTCGGCTTTTATACCGTAGGCGACAAAATGAAAGCCTGGGGAGGCATAGGCGCTTTTTGGGGTGGTTTATGGGGATTACTGCTTGCCCCCGCGGTTTTCTTTTTGCCTGGCGTGGGAATGGTTGCCATGGCCGGCCCAGTGGTTGCGGCGCTGGTCGGCGCACTGGAAGGCGCGGCGATTGTGGGCGGGGTGTCCGCATTAGGCGCTGCGCTCACCCGGGTTGGCGTTAACGCCGAACAGGCGGTGAAATACGAAACCGCGTTGAAAGCCGATAAATATGTGCTGGTGATACACGGTGGAGAAGCCGACGTTGCCAAAGCGCACGCCATTCTGGATATTTCGACGGGATGGAAAGAAGTCTAATTCGAGTAGCACCATGCCGCTGCCGCGCTATCGGAATCTCAAAGCCCATTGAAGGCAAGACGTTCCAAGCAAAATAAATAACGTCTTGCCGCCCATCTCCTCAACCGGCGCGCTGCAAATCGTCCGCCGTATCGATATCCAGCAAGATGCCGGGATCATCCAGATCCAGCCGCAAGGCCTGGCTCCAGTCCAGCGCGTCGCGCGCGCCGATATCGCCGCTCAGGTCCAGCAAACCGGGCAAGCAGGCCGCGGGCAGGCCGCGCGGATGGCCAGGACTGCCGTCATGGCACGGCAACACCAGCCTGCCTTGCCACAAGGCCGCCGCCACCTGGCTCACGGTATGCGGCCGGACGCGAGGCATGTCGCCCAAGCCCAGCACCACGCCGCGGCAATCCGGCAAGGACAGCGCCCACGCCACGCCGCAAGCCAAGGAGTGGCCCATTCCCGCACGGTTCAGCGCGCAGGGCAAGGGCCGCAGCCCCAACTGCTCGCATAAAGCCAGACCAAATGCATCATCCTCCGGCAATACCAGCCCTATCTCGCTTAACTGGCCGATAAAAGCGCCGACGCTGGCCTCCAGCACGCTGCGGCCATCCGGCAGCAAGGCCTGGCGCTTGTCCGATCCGAAGCGGCTGCCGCTGCCGGCCGCCAACACCAGCCCGGCGATCATGCTCGACACGCCTGCGGCGCCTCGGCGGCCGCTGCGCGCTGCCAGGCGCTGCGGCTGGCGACCAGATCGGCCGCGATGGATACCGCGATCTCCGCCGGCGTGCGCGAACCTATCGCCAAACCGACCGGACCATGCAGCCTATCCAGTTGCTCGGGCGTCAGACCGAAATGCTCGGCCAGGCGGGCCTTGCGCTTCAGCGTGGTGGTGGCCGACCCCAGCGCGCCGACATATTGGCATGGCAGCTTCAACGCCTCCATCAGTGCCAAGTCGTCCAGCTTGGGGTCATGCGTCACCGCCACCACCGCGGCGTATTGGTCGCAAGCGAAGGCCAGCACCAGATCGTCCGGCATCTCGGCCGACAGCGGCACATCGGGCAAAGGCCAGTCCTGCCGATACTCCTCGCGCGGCTCGCACACCGTCACCGCATAGTCCAGCGTGACGGCGATCTGCGCCAGATAACGGCCCAGCTCCGACGCGCCTATGATCAGCAGACGCCAGCGCGCGCCGAGCCGCACGCTGAAGCCCGTCTCATCCTCGACGAATGACGCATCCGGCCCCGACTCGGCCAAGCTGGCCGAACCATCGCCGTAACGAACATGGCGCCACAGCGGGCGCCGCGCGCGCGCCGCCTGCAGCAGGGTCGCCAGCTGCGCGGCGTCCGGCGCGCACTCCACTGCCACCCGCAGGCTGTTGCCGCATGGCAGGCGATAGCGCTGGCGCTCCTCCACGCTGACGCCGAAGCTGCGCACCCGCACCGTCGGACCGCCATCGAAGAAACCGCCGCCGGCGATCTCGCGCCGCAGATCGTCCTCGATGCAACCGCCGGACACCGAGCCGAAGATCGCGCCGTCGTCGCGAATCAGCGCCATCGATCCCGGCGGCCTTGGACTCGCGCCATAGGTGCCCAGCACCGTTAGCAGGGCGACACGCTGGCCGCTTTCCAGCCAGACCAAGGCCTGGGTCAGCACTTCCTCGTCGTTGCCGCGCATCGCCGCCTCACTTCGGGCAATAAGCGCCGTTGCCGGCCCAGCGCCGCACCGCATCGTGAAAGTCCGCCTGCGACAACGGCGGCAGCGTGCGGTTGCCGCCGGGATGCCAGGCCCATTGCACCAGCGGATCGGCTGTCATGTGCGCCGCCAGCGCCGCCGCATCGCGGTTGCCGTTGGCTTGCTTGTCCACCAGCTTGCGGCACATCTGGCCGGCGCTGAGTCCTTCCCAGCCCATGCTCAGAGGCGCCAGATGCCAATTGGGCGCGCCCGGCACCAGGCCGTCGGCGGAGTTGGCGGCCTGATGGCAGGCGAAGCACATCAGCGTCGGCGCGCCCATATTGTCGGCGCCGCGCTGAATCAATTGCGCATGCGGATGACGGTCGTCGCCCTGGCGCGGAAAGCTGGTGACGGTGTGGCAGTTCAGGCAGCGCGGCGACTGCAGCACCTTGGCCACCTGGCCGAAGGCCTGGCGCGAAGCCGCGGGATCGTCGGCGGCCGATGCGGCGAATGGCAGCAAGGCCGCCAGCGCGAGGAGTCGGAATACAGTTTTCATGCCCATCTCCTCATACCGCTATGTAGCCATGCCGGCTCAAGGGCAGCGCGCGCAGGCGCTTGCCGCTGGCGGCGTGAATGGCGTTGGCCAGCGCCGCCGCCGTCGGCGCGCCGCCGGGCTCGCCGGTGCCGCCGGGAGCCTCCTCGCTGGCGAGGATGGACACGTCCACCTTGGGCGCCTGGAACATCCTGACCAGCGGATAGCCATCGAAATTCTTCTGCTCCACCGCGCCGTCCTTGAAGGTGATTTCCCCAAACAAGGCCGCGGACAGCGCGAACACGATGCCGCCCTGCATCTGCGCCACCACCTGGTCTGGATTGATCACCACGCCGCAATCGACCGCGCACCACACATGCTCCACCTTCAACTGCTTGCCCTTGACCGACACCTCCACCACTTGGCCGATATAGGAGCCGAAAGACGGGTGGACGGCGACGCCCAGGCCATGCCCCTTGGGCAGCTTGCGTCCCCAGCCGGCCATGCGCGCGGCCTCGCGCAGCACGCCCTGCTCGCGCGGCGCGCCTGAAAGCAGCGCCAGCCGGTAGGCCACCGGATCCTGCCGCGCCAGCAAGGCCAGCTCATCGATGAAACATTCTTTGGAGAACGCGCTGTGCGAATGGCCGACGGAACGCCACCACAGCACCGGCAAGGCGGACTTGGGCGTATGCAAGTCCAGTTGCAGCGTCGGCACGGCATAGGCCATGCCCACCGTGCCCTCTACCGACGTCGCGTCTATGCCGTCCTTGACCAGGGCGGACTCAAACGGCGTGCCGGCGATGATGGACTGGCCTACGCCGGTCTGCAGCCAGGCCACCGGCTGGCCGCGGGCGTCGATGCCGCCGCGCACCCTGTCCAGCCACATCGGCCGGTAGTACGCCCCCGCCAGATCGTCGTCGCGGGTCCACACCAGCTTGATCGGCACGCCCTGGCCGTGGCGCTTGGCCACCTCCACCGCCTCGCGCAGCCAGTCCGAGCCCACCGGCACGGCGCGCCGGCCAAAGCCGCCGCCCAGCAGCATGGTGTGCAGCGTGACCTGTTCCGGCTTCAGCCCCGTCATGCCGGCGGCGAGGCCGGCGTCTATGGTCTGCGACTGGGTGCCGCTCCAGATTTCGATGCCATTCGGTTTCAGCCAGACCACGCAATTGAGCGGCTCCATCGGAGAATGCGCCAGATACGGCACCTCGTACCAGGCGTCCAGCTTCTTCGCCGCCCCCTTCAAGGCCGCCTCGGCATCGCCGGCGCGGCGGTATACCTGGCCGGGGCGCGCGGCCAGCGCCCGGTATTGCTCGCGCAATTTGGTGGAATCCAGCCCGCCGTTGGGGCCGGGCTCCCACTCCGCCTGCAGCAGGTCGCGCGCCTTCTTGGCCGGCCAGAAACCGTCGGCCAGCACCGCCACGCCATTGCTGACGGCGAACACCGCCTTGACGCCGGGCACGGCCCGCGCCGCGTCAGCGTTGAAATGCTTGGGTTTGCCGCCATAGCTCGGGCAATGCAGGATCAGCGCCGTCAGCATGCCGGGCAGCCGCACATCGATGGCGAACTGCGCGCTGCCGTCCAGCTTTTCCGGGCCGTCCAGCCTGTGCACGCGGGTGCCCAGCAGCTTCCAGCGATGGCGCGGCTTCAGGGCTATGGTGTCCGGCACCGGCTGCTTGGCGGCGGCTTCGCTCAGTTCGCCGAAACCCAGGCTGGCCGCGTTGGCGTTGTTGAACACCCGGCCGTTTTCGGCGCGGCATTGCGTCGCCGGCACGCCCCAGCGCTGCGCGGCGGCGGCAATCAGCATGTCGCGCGCGGCGGCGCCTATCTTGCGGTACTGGTCATAGCTGCTGATGGTGCTGGTGCTGCCGCCGGTCAGCTGGATATGGAATACCGTGTGGCCATAGATGGCGCCCAACGGCGCCGAGACCACTTTCACCCGGTTCCAGTCGCACTCCAGCTCCTCGGCGATCAGCATCGCCAGCGAGGTGTAGATGCCCTGGCCCATTTCCGACTTGTTGCTGACGATGGTGACGCTGCCGTCGCGTTCGATGCGGATGAAGGCATTCGGGGACGGGATGGCCGGCGCGGCCTCGGCGGCCTGGGCGAAGCGGCCATTTTCCTGCAGCACAAAGCTCAGGCACAGCAGACCGCCGGCGGCGCCGGTTTTCAGAAAGGCGCGCCGGGACAAACGGGTAGTGGTCATCGCGGTTCTCCTACAGCAGCTTGGCGGCGGCATGAATGGCCGCGCGGATGCGCGGATAGGTGCCGCAGCGGCACAGATTGCCGCTCATCGCCTGATCGATATCCTGATCCGAAGGATGCGGGTTGGCGCTGAGCAGCGCGGTGGCCGCCAACACCTGCCCGCTCTGGCAATAGCCGCACTGCACCACGTCCAGATCCTGCCAGGCCTGCTTGACCGCCTTGGCCACCTTGTCGTCATTGCCTTCCACGGTGGTAAGGCTGTCGTCGGCCGCCAGCGTGGACAGCGGCGTCACGCAGGCGCGGATCGGCAGCCCGTTTTTCAGCACCGTACAGGCGCCGCACAAGGCAGCGCCGCAGCCGAACTTGGCGCCGGTCAGCCCCAGCTCGTCGCGCAGCGCCCACAAAAGCGGCGTGTCCGGGCTGGAGTGGACTTCCACCTGTTTGCCATTGATGGTTAGCTTCATTCTGTCCTCCCGTGCGCAAGCAGGATGCGTAGCGGAACCGCCGCCGCGGCTATCCATGCCGTCCGTTGAATCACTATAGATAGAAAGTCTCGGCCAGCAGACAAACTCCGACACAGACAGGGTCAGAAGCGGGTTTTGACGCTGAGCGACAGCGCGCTGCGGTCCTGCAGCAGGTTGTAATCCCCGCCGCCGGTCCGGACATAGCGCAGATCCAGCCAGCTGTCTTTGCTCCATGCCAGGCCAAGCCCCAGCGCCGCAGTGCGGCGGCCGGCGGAAAACTGCCCATCGTCGGAATACCCCACCGCGTCATAGGCGTAGGACAGATACGGCTGCCACTCCCAGCTGCCGGGCGAGGGCCGAAAGCGGTTCTGGTACTTCACGCGCCAGCCCCAGGCGGTGGGCGTGACAAAGCCTTTCAGCGCGCAAGTGTCTGCGTCGCTGGAACAGGCGGGATAGGCCGCGCTCGGCGCCATGCCGAATCCCATGCGGCCATAGCGCATCACCGACGGATCGGGCAGGCCGCTGACCCGGCGCAATGCGAATTGCGCCTCCAGCATGGCATGTCCGCCCAGCGCGGCAGGCAGCGGCTGCCGCGCGCTGGCCAGCCATTGGCCGACGCGGAACGCGTCATAGCCGCGCATGACGCTGCCGGCAGGCAGGTGGTTCAGATAGGCCAACGGACCGATGCCGGCCAGCGCGCCGTTCAGAAAATCCGTGCCGTTCCAGGCCAGCGCCCGGTTGGGCTGCAGGCTGTACTCCAGATAGAGCCGCGCGCCGTTTTCGCTCTCCCGCGTCAGATTGACCGCCAGCAGGCGGCGCTTGGACAAAAAGGCCTCGCGGTATTCGCCTGCCGGGGCGACCGGCGTCTGTTTGCCCCCCGGCCCGGTCGCGGTCAACACCGTGCCTGGGCCGGTCTTCACCACCTGGATCAGCGGGCTGCGGCTGGTGAAATCGGCGTAAAACAGGCCAAGCGTGCCGGCCTGCGGCAGCTGGTAATGCCAGCCCAGGCCATACTGGCCGTTGCCCGGCCGCGCATCATCGGCCCGAGGGATGTAATCCAGCGGATTGGCCAGCGACTGCTGATCGGTGGTCTGAACCGGCTTTTTGTTCAGCAGCGTCAGCAGGCCGCCGTTCAGCGTCAGCTTGTCGCAACCGGGTTGGATATAGTCGTTGATGGAGTAGAAGGTGCCGCAGCCCGGGTAGCCGTTGGGGCGGAAGGCGAACTGGTAAAAACCGTCCAGGCTGAGCCGGCTGCTGGCCTGCCATTGGCCGTACAACGCCGGCGCCGGCACATTGGCGGACTCGCCCGCCGCGCTGGCGCGCAACGTGGCCGGGTAATCCACCGCATTGACCTGCTGCAGGCCGCCGGCGTAGCCAGTGGGCGTGGCCCAGGGGATTACCTGCTGCCCCAGCCGCCATTGCAGCGGCTGTCGCGCCAGATGCAACCGGCCGTAGACGTAGGCGTCGTCCAGCGCCACATGGCCGAAGCGGCTGAGCGGAGCGAAGCCGGCCTGACCCAGCAGCCCCGGCTGATAGCCATTGACCACGTTGCCATGCGGCACCGACTCATCGGCCAGCGCTTGGTCGTACCAGCCCTTGGCGCTCAGCAAGACGCCGTAGCCGCCATGATCGAGCCGCAATTGCAGATAGGCGTCCACGCTGCGCGATACGGTATCGCCCTTGCCGTAGTTGAGGTCGCCGTCATTGCGGGTCGCCATGCCGGCGCCGCTGGTCAGCTTGGCGGAAGGGCTGTCCGCGCGCCAGATATTGCCCACGCCGAACGCGCCCTGCCACTTGGCGGTCCAGCCGCCGCCGAGCGCGGCATCCACGCCGTCTCCCAGGCCGCTGGCCCGGTCGCCGAACACGATCTCTCCGCCCAGGCAGGCCGACGCCGATCCCAGCGCCAGGCCCGCCGGCACCACCCACCACCACGCTCGCACGCGCCCATCTCCCGTTCAGGCATCCGTCTCAGGATAGCCCATGCGGCGCCGGGGAAACGGGCGTCGGCGGATCAGCCGCCGCGCGCCAGGCAGCGCTGGTAGCGGCCGTCCACCCGGCGCGCGAACCACTCGGTGGTGAGCTTGTGGGTAAACTTGGGACTGACCAGCACGATCTGCGGAATGATCTCGCGCGGCGCCGCGGGACCGGCCAGGGCGAACACCTTTTGATACAGCGCGGTTTGGGCGAAGCCGGACAGCTTTTCCTGCTTCAGATCGCGCAGCATGTCGGCGTCGCTGATGCCCAAGCGTCCCGCCATGCCCTGCAGCGCGCGCTGGGTGTCGCTGGTGGCGCCGGACAGCACGCGGTTCATCTTGTCGCTGTACAGCATGATGTCGCCATCCAGCGCCAGCCTGCGGCCGGACAGCCGTGCTACGGCCTGCTGGAAGGCCGCGTTGCGGCTGGCGTAGCGGCCGGCGTTGTAGTCGGCGAAACGGTACACCATGTCATGGTAAGGCGCCGGGTATTGCAGCAGGATGGCAGTGCCGAAGTAGACGCTGCCGCGGCGGGTGAACACCTCGTCGCGCAGGCTGGAGTAGCTGTATGGATACGGCCAGGCGCGGACGTGGGTTTCGGCGAAGGCCACGCTGACCTGCATCGGACCGCCGTCGCGGATGGGATTCTTGTGCTCGAAGATGGTCTGGCCGAACGGCAGTTCGCGCACCATGTCTTCGTACAGCGCGTTCATCTCGCGCTTGGTGCGCAAGGCGTCCACCCGCTGCTTGAAGGTGCGGCCGTCCGGCGAAGTCTTGCTCATCGCCGCGTCCACCACAAACTGCGGAATCAGATATTTCTGCCGGCGCTGCTCGATCTCGCCCCAGACGATCTTGGACAGATTGGGCACCACCGGGTCCGGGCTGAAGCCTGACTCCTGCTCCGCCACCGCCAGCACCGCGCAGAAGAACTGCGGCGTGTACGGAATTTTCAGATGGCTGAACGCGCCCATGATGTCGTTGGTCCAGCCCTTGCGGTCCGGGATGCCGGGCGGCAGCAAACGGTCCAGCAAGGCGCGGCCCTGGCTTTCGGCGATGGCCGGCGGCGGCTGCACCGGCTTGACCACCGGCCTGGGCGCAACGGGAGCGGCAACCGGCGCGGAGGCCGCTGGCGGCGGCAGCTCAACCGCCGGAGCGGAGGCCGGCTCAATAGGCGCCGCGGCGGGCGCGGATACGATGGGAGACTTGGGCGGCGTGGCGCAGGCGGCGACGAGCAAACTGCCTGCCAACAGGGTCAGACGGGCTTTCAACGGCATCTCGCAAACGGGCAAAAGCCAGAGTGTAGCCCAGCGCGTGCCATCGGAACATGCCGGGCGTCAACGCAAGCGGTACTTATGAATGCTGCCATCCTCCTGGATGGAGACAATGGCCCGGTTGATGCTGGCCAACGCTTCGTCTCCAACCTCATGGTTGCAGGCAAAGGCGATATCGCTTTTCTCCACCACGATCGCCACCTTGGGCGGCGGCATGTCCAGCCGCGACGACACCGAGGCCACGCCTACATCCGTCATGGCCCACAAATCCAGCCGTCCCAGCTGCAGCTTGCGCAAACCGGTGAGATAGTCGGCGCTTTCCTCAGGCTGGAAGCCCAGTTGCCGCAGACGGTCGGCCACCATGCTGCCGCGCAGCGCGCCGATTCTTAGCCTCTTCGCCCGTTCCAGGCTGGGCCATTGCCTATCATCTCCGTTTTTGGCCATCAGTACGATTTGAATAGGCAGAATGGCCACGCTCCATTTGAACATCGGCCGCAGATCAGGCATCTGCGCGATAGGCATGCAAGAGTCAGCCTGCTGCCGCACCAGCAACATGGCGCGAGCCTGCGGATAAAACTCGTAAGCAAACGGAATGCCGGCGCGGCGCGATATCTCCCGCATGAGTTCTATCGCGCCGCCGCCCTGTGTTTTGCCATTGGAGCCCGGCTCCATGATGCCTGGCACCGGCACCAGCAACATGCGCAAGGACTCGGCATGGCCGGGCAAGGCCAGCAAGCCCAGCAGCAACCCCCACCATCGTTTCATGCCGCCTCCCGCAGCGACGATTCAGGTTCAACGATAGCAAAACGGGAGGCGCGCCTCCCGTCAATCGCTTTGCGCTGCAATCTGGCTATCAGAAACCGCTGATCAGAATCCAACCGATCAAGGCCGGCGCCAGCGCCATGCTGAAACCGCGCATCGCCGTCATCGCGCGCGGCGGACAGACCGCGGACAACTCGTCGCGCACCACCGGCCAGACCTTCCAGCCGACGAACAGCGCCAGCAGCAGCTCGCCCAGCGGCATCAGCAGCTTGGAAGTCACAAAGTCCAGCAAATCGAAGAAATTCATCCCGAACAGCTGGTAATCGCCCCATACGCCCAGCGACAGCGAAGCCGGAATGCCCAACAGGAAGGTGGCGGCAGCCATGCCGCAGGCGGCGGCGCGGCGCGACAGACCCATTTCATCGATGGCGAAGCTGGTGATGACTTCCAGCAGCGACACCGATGACGTCAGCGCCGCCAGCAACAACAGGCAGAAGAACATCACGGCGAACAGCTGGCCCAGCGGCAGGTGGGCGAACACTGCCGGCATGGTGATGAAAGTCAGACCAGGGCCGGCCGACGGATCGAAACCGAAGGCGAACACGGCCGGCAGCACCATCAAGCCGGCCAGGAAGCAGGTGGCCACCGTCAGCAGGATCACCCACAGCGCGGACCCCACCAGATTGGACTCGCGGCCGACATAAGAGCCGTAGGTGATCATGATGCCCAGGCCCAGCGACAAGGAGAAAAAGGCCAGGCCCAGCGCATCCATCAGCATGGCGCCGCTGAGCTTGGAAAAGTCCGGCGCCACGAAATAAGCCAAGCCGTCCATCGCGCCCGGCAAGGTCAGGCCGCGGACGATCAGCAGCAGCATCAGGGCGAACAGCGCCGGCATCAGGAACTTGGACAGCTTCTCGATGCCCTGTTGCACGCCGCCCACCACCACGGCCAGCGTCAGCAGCGCGAAACCCGCGTGATAGGCCAGCGGCAGCGACGGATGGCTGATGAAGCCGCCGAAGATGTCGCCCAGCACCTTGGCGTCGGAAGTCAGGATGCTGCCGTCCAGCGACTTGCCGATGTAAGCGATGGTCCAACCGCCGACCACGCTGTAAAACGACAGAATCAGGAAGCACACCAGCACGCCCATATAGCCGATCACCGGCCAGAAGCCGCCGGCCAGCTTGCGGAACGAGCCGACTGCGCCGGCGTTGGCGGCCCGTCCCAAGGCCATTTCCGACAGCATCAGCACCAGGCCCAGCGTCAGGCAAATGCCCAGATAAACAAACAGAAACGCGCCGCCGCCATTGGTGGCGGCCACATAAGGGAACTTCCAGATGGCGCCCAGCCCGATGGCCGAGCCGGCCGCCGCGAGTATGAAACCGAGGCGCGAGCCCCATTGAGATCTAGCCATGTTTGAATCTTCTTTGTCGTATTGCTGTTATTGAAGGTGCTTGCCATGCCTGCATGGGTCGGCGAAAACCTCGCGCGGGAAGCAGACATGGCGGCCGCCGCGCAAGGCGGACGGCGGGGTCTTCCGGCAGCGGCCCGATTGAGGCTGCCGCGGAAAGGGATGGCCGGACGCGCTGCGCCGCCCCGCGCGCCGATGCGGCGGCGGACCAGGCGCTGGCAGGTCCAATCCGGGAGAGGGAATCGTTGGTTGAACGACACTACTGCTGCGCCGGGGGTGGTGGCGCCGCGCAGTCCTCTAGATGTATCCTGGATACGTTTCAAAATGTAACAACGATTGCGGACAGTTTCTACTGTTTCGCCAGCCCACCCTGCAAATTACCCGGTCAGCATGCCGATGCGGGCATCGACAACACATTGCGTCCGTGAAATCGCCGCCGTCAGCGAATAAACTAAGTAGAAGAACTTAGCCCGCGCCGGCGTCATCCGGCGCGCGGCTATGACACGCCTGTTTGCCACGGATGGGGGAACAGCCATGACCGCTTTGCAGACGCTGCAGCCCCTGATCGACACGGTGCAGGGTTGCCTGGTGCTGTCCTCGCCGGACGATGGCCGCATCGTGTCCGCCAACCAGCTGGCCAGCATCCTGCTGGCTTGCCCGCACGACGAGTTGCTGGACCGCTCGATGTACGACTTCCTGCCCCACCCCGCCGACGTCGACGCCATACGCCAGGATCTGGACGCGCACAGCATGATCTACAACCGCGGCATGCAGCTGCGCACGGTCAACGGCCGCAACTTCGATGTCCAGCTCTCGGTGCGCAAGGTCAGCCTGAACGATGCGGCGATGCTGGTATTCAGCTTCTCCGACCGCACCGAGGCCAAGGTGATGAGCCAGTTGCTGGACTATGAGCGCCAACTGGTGCAGCGTTCGCTGAATATCGTCAAGACGCTGAAAGAAGAAGGCTGCCAGAGCCAGGACGAAGACAGGCTGACCGGCGTGGCTGGCATGCACCGGATGATGGCCGCCGCCCACGCCGAAACCAGCCGCGTGCTGCGTTACGGCGGCACGCTGTCTATCCTGGCGCTGGTGTTGGTCAACGCTCCGGACATGGTGCCCAGGGAGGACGACGGCTCGGCCTACAATCATCTGCTGCGGCTGGCCGCCAGCCTGTGCCTGCAAAGCATACGCGACAGCGATCTGGTGGCGCGCCGCGACGACAATGCCTTGATCATCCTGCTGCCCAGCACCGACATGAACGGCGCCAGCGAACTGGCGCGCCGGCTGATTACCTCGCTGCGCCAGCTGACCTTTCTGTATCAGGGCGAGGAACACCAGGCGGCGGCCTGCGTCGGGCTCAGCGAGCTGCGGCCGGACGAGGCCGGTCCCAAGCCCATGCTGGAGCGGCTGGAATATGCGCTGCAAAAAGCGCAGGAAGGCGGCGCCAACTACATCATCCGCCTGCCTTGATCCGTTGCGTCAGCGGGAATGAAAAACGCCGATGATAGACCATCGGCGTTTCTGTTGCGTCCGGGCGGACCCGATCAGGCCAGTTTGTCCAGCAGCTTCTGGTGAATGCCGCCGAAACCGCCGTTGCTCATCACCAGCACATGGTCGCCTGGCTTGGCCTCGGCGACGATGGCGCCGAGCAGCGCGTCAAAGTCCGCGAAGGTCTGCGCCTTGTCGCCCATGGGCTGCAAGGCCTCTCCCGGGTTCCAGTTCAGCCCCGCCGCCGAGCAGAATACCCGGTCGGCCAGCGCCAGCGAGCCCGGCAGCGCGTCCTTCATGGTGCCCAGTTTCATGGTGTTGGAGCGCGGCTCCAGCACCGCCAGGATGCGCGCCGCCCCGACCTTGCGGCGCAGGCCTTCCAGCGTGGTGGCGATGGCCGTCGGGTGGTGGGCGAAGTCGTCGTAGACGGTGACGCCGCCCGCCACGCCCTTCACTTCCATCCGGCGCTTGACGTTGGCGAAACGGGACAAGGCGTCGATGGCGTCCTTGACCGCCACCCCGGCATGGCGCGCGGCGGCGATGGCGGCGATCGCGTTCAGCCGGTTGTGCTCGCCCATCAGATCCCAGCGCACCGTGCCTTGCAGCTTGCCTTCCAGCCATACGTCGAAGGCGCCATCGTCATGCAGCGCGCCCAGCTGCCAGCCGGCGTCGGCGCCGAAACGCTCCACCGGCGTCCAGCAGCCCCTCTCCAGCACGCGGTCCAGATTGGCCTCGCGGCCGTTGCTGACGATGCGGCCGTTGCCGGGAATGGTGCGCACCAGATGGTGGAACTGGGTCTCGATGGCGGCCAGATCGGCGAAGATGTCGGCATGATCGAATTCCAGATTGTTCAGAATCGCCGTGCGCGGACGGTAATGGACGAACTTGGAGCGCTTGTCGAAGAAAGCAGTGTCGTACTCGTCGGCCTCGATCACGAAGAAGGGGCTGACGCTGGCCGCATCCAGCGCCGGCTTGCCCGGCAAGCGCGCCGACACGCCGAAGTTTTCCGGGATGCCGCCGATCAGAAAGCCCGGCGCCAGGCCGGCGTCTTCCAGTATCCACGCCAGCATGGAGCTGGTGGTGGTCTTGCCGTGGGTGCCGGCCACCGCCAGCACCCATTTGTCGCGCAGCACATTCTCCGCCAGCCACTGCGGGCCGGAGATGTACGGCAGGCCGCGGTTGAGGATTTCCTCCATCAGCGGCTTGCCGCGCGTCACCACATTGCCGATCACGTACACATCCGGATTCAAATCCACCTGTTCCGCGCCGAAGCCCTGCACCAGCTCAATGCCCATCGCCTCCAGCTGGGTGCTCATCGGCGGGTAGACGTTGGCGTCGCAGCCGGTCACCTTGTGGTCGGCCTGTTTGGCGATGGCGGCGATGCCGCCCATGAAGGTACCGCAGATACCCAGGATGTGGATGTGCATATCGGTTCAGCAGGGAAAACGTCGAAAGCGCAAGGATACCGGAAAGCACAGCGCCGCGTCACCGCCGGCCCGATGCCGTCCACCCTTGCGCCAGGACAAAGTTGCGCCGCGCGATAGCCCGCTAAACTGTTCACATCCAAACCAAAATCCCGCCCATGCTTGTCGAACTGTCCCTGGTGCTATCGCTGCTGCAGCAGATGTGCGTCTATCTGGTGATCGCCTATCTGCTGTCCAAAACGCCGCTGTTCATGCCGCTGACCCAGGTGACCCTGCGGCTGCCGCATCGGCTGGCCTGTTATGTGGTGTTCTCGATGTTCTGCATCATGGGCACTTACTTCGGCCTGCACATCGACGATTCCATCGCCAACACCCGCGCCATCGGCGCGGTGTTGGGCGGCATGCTGGGCGGACCATGGGTGGGGCTGGCCGTGGGCTTCACCGGCGGCCTGCACCGCTACTCGCTGGGCGGCCTCACTGCCGGGGCCTGCATGGTCTCCACCATGGTGGAAGGGCTGCTGGGCGGGCTGGTGCATCTGTATCTGGTGAGAAAGGGCAAACGGGCCAAGCTGTTCGACCCGCTGGTGGTGGCGCTGACGGCCCTGGCCGCCGAAGTGTGCCAGATGGCCATCCTGCTGGCCCTGGTGCGGCCGTTTCATGCGGCCGAGCATCTGGTGGAAAGCATCGCCCTGCCGATGATGATCGCCAACACGCTGGGCGCCGGCATGTTCATGCGCATTCTCTTGGACCGCCGCGCGCTGGCCACGCAATACTCCACCGCCTTCTCCAGCAAGGCGCTGCAGATCGCCGCCCGCGCCGAGGGCGTTCTGCGCCAGGGCTTCAACCGCGAGAACAGCATGACCGTCGCCCGCATCCTGTACGAGGAGTTGGGCGTCGGCGCCGTGGCCATCACCGACCGCGAACATCTGCTCGCCTTCATCGGCATCGGCGACGACCACCACAAGCCCGGCACCGCCATCACCTCGCCGCACACCCACCGCGCCATCGAACACAATCAGGTGGTGTACGCCGACGGCGAGGAAGTGCCCTACCGCTGCTCCCTGCATCCGCAGTGCAAGCTGGCGTCGTCGCTGGTGATTCCGCTGCGCGGCGAAGACGAGCGGGTGATCGGCACCATCAAGCTGTACGAGCCGCGCAACAAGCTGATCTCCCACATCAATCTGACGCTGGGCGAAGGCATCGCCCGCCTGCTGTCCAGCCAGATCCTGCAGGGCCGCTACGACCAGCAGAAGCAGCTGCTGGCGCAGACCGAGATCAAGCTGCTGCACGCCCAGGTCAACCCTCACTTCCTGTTCAACGCGCTGAACACCCTGTCGGCGGTGATCCGCCGCAACCCGGAGCACGCGCGCCAGCTGGTGCAATATCTGTCCACCTTTTTCCGCAAGAACCTGAAGCGCTCCAGCGAGGTGGCGACGCTGGCGGACGAGATCGAACATGTCAGCGCCTATCTGCACATCGAAGAGGCGCGTTTCGCCGGGCGGCTGCATGTGGATATCGAGTTGGCGGAGGACGCCCGCAAGGTCCAGCTGCCGGCCTTCTCGCTGCAACCCATCGTGGAAAACGCCATCAAGCACGGCACCTCGCAGCTATTGGAGCCCGGCCGCATCCGCATTGGCGCGCGCTGCGACCAGGGCGCGCTGCGGGTGACGGTGGAGGACAACGCCGGCCTGTACGCGCCGGCCGGACCCAGCGACGGCATGGGCATGTCGCTGGTGGACCGCCGCATCCGCGCCCGCCACGGCGCCGGCTACGGCGTGTCGGTGGAGTGCCAGCCGGAAGCCTATACCCGCGTCACGCTGACGGTGCCCTGCCCCTGCCCCGGAGAACAACCATGCTGAAGACCCTGCTGGTGGACGACGAGCCGCTGGCGCGCGACGAACTGCGCCAGCTCCTCGCCGCGCATGCCGGCTTCGACATCGTCGGCGAATGCGGCAACGCCATCGAGGCCATCGCCTTCATCCACCGCCAGCAGCCCGACGTGGTGTTTCTGGACATCCAGATGCCGCGCGTCAGCGGCCTGGAAATGCTGGCCATGCTGGACCCGGACAAGCTGCCGCGCGTGGTGTTCGTCACCGCCTTCGACGACTACGCCATTCAGGCTTTCGAGGAACATGCCTTCGATTACCTGCTCAAACCGGTGGACCCAGAGCGGCTGGCCAAGACCATAGGCCGGCTCCAACGCGAGGCCGCGCCGCGCGCGCTGGACGGCCTGCCGCTGGCGCCGCTGGAGCTGGTGCCCTGCCATGGCGTCAACCGCATCGCCCTGCTCAGGCTGGACGAAGTGGAATTTGTCTCCTCGCGCGTCAGCGGCGTGTTCGTGCAGGCCGCCGATGGGCGCGAACACTTCACCGAACTGACGCTGCGCACCTTCGAGGAGCGCAGCGGCCTGTTCCGCTGCCATCGCCAGCATCTGGTCAATCTGCGCGCCATCCGCGAAATCCGTCTCGGCGACAATGGCGTGGCCGATATCGTGACCTTGGGCGGCCGCAGCCTGCCGGTCAGCCGCCGCTTCCTGAGGCCGCTGAAGGAAGCGTTGGGGATTCCTGGCTGAGCGACTGCGCCGCCGCTCGCCCCCCGTTTTCCCGCCGTTCGCGCCGCCAGGCTGCCGCTGGCGCAGCCGGCGCCCCTGGTCCTTTCTTTAAAGGCGTAAGGTGAAGCCACTATTTCACCGGAGCCATGATCATGGATCACGCATTGACTTTTGTGATCGGCAGCCTGTGCATTCTTGCGATCTGCTACCGCCTGTACGGGGTGTTCTTCACGCGCAAGGTGCTGGGCGTCGACGACAGCGCCGTCACCCCTTCCCATGAGCTGAAAGACGGCAAGGACTACGTGCCCACCAGCAAGTGGGTGGCCTTCGGCGGCCACTTCGCCGCCATCGCCGCCGCCGGCCCGCTGGTCGGCCCGGTGCTGGCCGCCCAGTACGGCTACCTGCCCAGCATGCTGTGGCTGTTGATAGGCTGTGTCATCGGCGGCGCGGTGCACGACACCGTGGTGCTGTTCGCCTCGATGAAGCACCACGGCAAATCGCTATCGGAAGTGGCCAAGGCCGAGCTCGGCCCGTTGGCCGGCTGGTGCACCGGCCTGGCCATGCTGTTCATCATCACCATCACCATGGCCGGCCTGTCCATGGTGGTGGTGCATGCGCTGGAGCGCAACCCGTGGGGCGCTTTCGCCGTGTTCATGACCATCCCCATCGCCATAGCCGTGGGCCTGTGGGAACGCGTGACCGGCAGCATGAAGAACGCCAGCTATGTGGGCATCGCCGCCATCATGGCCTGTGTGTTCGCCGGCCCTTACATCCAGCACACCGCGCTGGGCGAATGGCTGTCGCTGCAGGCGTCGACCGTGTCGCTGCTGCTGCCCATCTACGCCTTCTTCGCCACCGCGCTGCCGGTATGGATGCTGCTGACCCCGCGCGCCTGCCTGTCCAGCTTCATGAAGATCGGCGTGTTCGGCCTGCTGGTGGTCGGCGTGGTGTTCATCAACCCGCAAATCCAGTTCCCGGCCGTGACCCAGTTCATCCACGGCGGCGGCCCGGTGCTGTCCGGCCCGGTATGGCCCTTCATTTCCATCACCATCGCCTGCGGCGCGATTTCCGGCTTCCACGCCTTCATCGGCTCCGGCACCACGCCCAAGCAGATCGACAAATGGAGCGACATCCTGCCGGTGGGCTTCGGCGCCATGCTGGCCGAATGCGTGGTGGGCGTGATGGCGCTGATCGCCGCCACCGCCCTGCACCCGGCTGATTACTTCGCCATCAACTCCGCGCCGGCCGTTTTCCACACCCTGGGCATGGACGTGGTGAATCTGCCCAAGCTGTCCGAGGAGATCGGCCTCGATCTGTACGGCCGCACCGGCGGCGCCGTGACGCTGGCGGTGGGCATGGCGGACATCTTCACCCGCATCCCGTGGTTCAGCAATCTGGCGTCCTACTTCTTCCAGTTCATGGTGATGTTCGAGGCCGTGTTCATCCTCACCGCCATCGATTCCGGCACCCGCGTCGCCCGCTATCTGATCCAGGACTTCGTCGGCGATCTGTGGGCGCCGCTGAAGCGCACCGACTGGATGCCCGGCGCGATCGGCGCCTCCGTCGTGGCCTGCGTGATGTGGGGATACCTGCTTAACTCCGGCGACATCAACTCGGTGTGGGCGCTGTTCGGCGTGTCCAACCAGCTGATGGCCTCCATCGGCCTGATCATCGGCGCCACCATCATCCTGCGCCTGTCGCACAAGCGCAGCTATATGATGACCTGCCTGGTGCCGCTGGCCTACCTGTACGTCACCGTCAACTACGCCGGCTACTGGATGGTCAAAAACGTGTACCTGAATCCGGCTGCCAAGGGCTACAACCTGTTCAATGCCGGCATCTCCATCGTGATGCTGGCCCTGGGCCTGGTGATTCTGATCTCCGCCTGCCGCCGCTGGAAACAGTTGCTGAGCCGTCCGGCCCCGCAGCCGGAACTGAAGCCGGCCTTGTCTGAAGCCTGATTCTGATCAGCCAGCAAAAAGCCCGTCGCGATCGCGGCGGGCTTTTGGTTTGATAGGGCTGGCGGATCTAGAAGAACACCACCGTCAGCAACACGAAGCACGGCAGCAGCACCGCGCCAGACCACATCATATAGCCGAAGAAACCCGGCATCTTGACGTGGCGGTGCTCGGCGATGGCTTTGACCATGAAGTTAGGCGCGTTGCCGATATAGGTCATCGCGCCCATGAACACCGCGCCCATCGAAATGGCCAGCAGCGTATCGGCCAGCGGGCCCATCATGGTGGCGGCGTCGCCGGATGCCAGATTGAAGAACACCAGATAGGTCGGCGCATTGTCCAGGAAGCTGGACAGAATGCCGGTCATCCAGAAGTACATGATCTCCAGCGGCTCGCTTTCCGGACCGGATACCGCGTGCACCAGGCTGGCCAGCTGGCCGTGCTCGCCGGCGCGCAGGATGGCGATCACGGGCGCGATGGTGATGAAAATCCCGGCAAACAGCTTGCCCACTTCCAGAATCGGCAGCCAGTTGAACTCATTGCCGGCGCGGACCTGTTTCGGCGTGATCCACAGCGAGGCGAAGGCCAGCAGCACCAGGATTCCGTCGCGCAGCAGGTTCTGCAGCTCCAGATGCGCGCCCGGCAGGTGGATGACGATGCCGGGCTTCCACAAGCCGGACATCAGCACCGCGCCCACTACGCCGGCCAGCAGCCAGAAGTTGCGCTTGCCGTAGAGCTTGAGCGGCTTGTCATGGCTGGTGTCCACCGGCTTCAGCGTGCCCCCCGCCGCTTCCTTGGCGTACATGTGCCGATCCAGGAAGTAGAAGATGGTCAGCAGCAGCGCGGACAGCAAGGCCACCGGCGCCAGCATGTGCAGGAAGGTCCAGCCGAAGGTCACGCCCTTCAGGAAGCCCAGGAACAGCGGCGGATCGCCCAACGGCGTCAGGCCGCCGCCGACATTGGCCACCAGGAAGATGAAGAACACCACGACGTGCACATTGCGCTTGCGGCCCTCGTTGGCGCGCAAGAGCGGGCGGATCAGCAGCATCGCCGCGCCGGTGGTGCCCATGATGGAAGCCAGCACGGTGCCGATGGCCAGGATGGTGGTATTCAGCTTGGGCGAGCCGTGCAGCGAGCCCCATACCAGAATGCCGCCGGATACGGTGTACAGCGCGAACAGCAGCACGATGAAGGGAATGTATTCGGTGAACAGCGCGTGCAGCACCAGCTCGCCGGTTTGCCCCAGGCCGAACATCACGGCGAACGGCAGCAGGAACAAGGCGGTCCAGCCGGCGGTGATCTTGCCGAAATGATGGTGCCACACGCCGGGCGCCAACATAGGAAACAAGGCGATGGACAGCAGGATACCGGCGAACGGCACGGCCCAACCCAGGCTCAGCGAGGCGCCATCCAGATCCGCTGCCTGGGCGACGGCGGGCAACAGCATGGCGCCCGCCAGAGTAATCAGTTTATTTTTCATCAGTCCTTCCCGCGGGCATGGCCCGTAGATAAAAACGCAGCGCGAAGCTGCCAGAGCATTCCCGGTTGTGCTTGTCGGCGCAGGCCGGGCTTCCGGGTGCCGGCCTGTGCGTGTCGCAAGTCCTGCCAGACGCGCGAAAACATGGAGTCGCTGACAAAAATCCACAAAACGCCGCAGGCAAAACGCGCCGCCTTGGCCGTACCCGCAAGTACGGCCAGGCGGCGCAACGCGGCACCAGGATTTTTGTCAGCCGCGCTTAGCGGCTACCCTTCTGGATGAACTCGATCTTGTAACCGTCCGGGTCCTCGATGAAGGCAATCACGGTGGTTCCGTGCTTCATCGGGCCGGCCTCGCGGGTGACCTTGCCGCCCTTGGCGCGCGCCATGTCGCAGGCGGCATAGGCATCTTCCACTTCGATGGCGATGTGGCCGTAGCCATTGCCCAGCTCGTAGGATTCGGTGTCCCAGTTATGGGTCAGCTCCAGCACGGTGTGATCGGCCTCGTCGCCATAGCCGACGAAGGCCAGCGTGAAACGGCCCTCCGGAAAATCGGAACGGCGCAGCAGTTTCATGCCGAGTACTTCCTGATAGAACGATATCGAGCGTTCAAGGTTCCCGACGCGCAACATGGTGTGAAGCATTCTCATGACAAAATCCTCAAAATCAGCCAAAGGCAAACAACTCGCCGCCATGCTGGCGCAGCCAGCGGCGAGACTCGCGCCAGCCTGGGTAAAGACGCTCGGTCTCCGCCCAGAACGCCGGCGAGTGATTCATGTGTTCCAGATGAGCCAGTTCGTGCGCGATGACGTAATCGACCACTGCCAACGGCGCCTGCGCCAGCCGCCAGTTCAGGCGGATGCCGCCGTCGGCGCTGCAGCTGCCCCAGCGCGTGCGCGCGGAAGACAGCTGCAATCGGCTCGGTTTGCGGCGGCAACGCGCCGCCAACAGGGCAAGGCGGCCGGGGAACAGCAGCGCCGCCTCGCGTTTCAGATATTTAGCCAGCACGGCCTTCAGCGCCTCGGCGTCGCCTTCGGCCACGCCGGCCACCAGCAGGACGTCGCCGTCGCGCCGCACCGTCTTGCGGCCGCCGCCGACCAGGCGCAAGCCCAGCGCTTCGCCCAGCAGCGTCAACCGGCTCAGATCCTCGCTCTTGGCCTGCTGGCTGCGCTGGCGCAGCACATGGCCCACGATCCAGTCGTGGCGCTGCCGCAGCACCTGATGCAGGCGCTCCTGGCTGACGCCGGGCGCGGCGATCAGCTCGACCACGCCGTCGCGCACCCGTATGCCTATGCTCTGACGCGTCCGCCGCGTCAGCAGCACCGGCACGTCGCCGTCAGGCAGAGGCAGGCGATGCCAGACGCTGGCGTTTTTCATCGGGATCGGCAAACGGACCGACGCCGCCGATTTCGCGCTGGCGGGCTTCGATCCAGGCTTCGGCTTCGGCCATCATGGATTCGGGGCCGACGCTTTCGGACGGACGGATGGCGGGGCCCACCACCACGGTGACCTCGCCCGGATATTTCAGAAAGGCGTTGCGCGGCCAGAATTCGCCGGCGTTATGCGCCACCGGCACCATGGGCATGTCGAACTGCTTGGCCATGCGCGCCGCGCCCAGCTTGTACTTGCCGATGCGGCCCGGCTTGGTGCGGGTGCCCTCCGGGAACACGGTGATCCAAAAGCCGTGGCGCTTGCGCTCCAGCCCCTGCTCCAGCAAACGCTGATTGGCGCGCGAGCGGTCCGAGCGGTTGATCATGATCGGGTTCATCAACACCAGGCCCCAGCCGAACAGCGGTATCCAGGCCAGCTCGCGCTTGGCCACGTACACCTGCCACGGGAAGATTTTTTGCAGCGCCAGCGTTTCCCAGCCCGATTGATGCTTGGAGCAGATCACCGACGGCTCGGTCGGGATGTTTTCGCTCCCCAGCACCTTGTATTTCAGGCCGATGACGTGCTCCAGCATCCACAGCAAGGTCAGCGCCCAGCTGACGCCGAATACGTGGCGCGCGCGGCGCGGCAGCGGCGCGGCCAGCAGCAACAGACAGAAAAACAGCGGCGTAATGACGATGAGAACCAGCCAGTACAGCAGGTTGCGTATCAAAAGACTGATCATGCTTGCAGTATCTGCCTCAGTGATGATTGATCAGATGCTCGGCGGCATCGTACAAATCGTTGAACACCAGGGTGTTTTCCGGCAGCTTGCCGGCCGCCAGCGTCTTGACGCCCTTGCCGGTCTTCACCAGCATGGGTTGGCCGCCGACCGCGGCGATCGCTTCCAGATCGCGCAGGCTGTCGCCGATCAGCGGCAAGCCTTCCAGCTTGACGTTGAAGCGCTCGGCGATCTCCAGCACCATGCCCGGCAGCGGCTTGCGGCATTCGCAGCCGTGGTCCGCCGCGTGCGGACAGAACACCACCGCGTCGATGCGGCCGCCCGCCTGCCCCACCAGCCGGTGCATTTTCTCGTGCATGGCGTTCAAGGCGTGCATGTCGAACAGGCCGCGGCCGATGCCGGACTGGTTGGTGGCCACCACCACGCGCCAGCCCGACTGGGTCAGATTGGCGATGGCTTCCAGGCTATGCTCGATCGGCACCCATTCCACGCTGTTCTTGACGAAATCGTCGCGATCCTGATTGATCACGCCGTCCCGGTCCAGAATGACTAGCTTCACGCTTTCTCCAATGAGTAGGGCGGAAGCCCCGCCGGGGCGTTCCGCCGTTTGCACGCTTTCCGGCTGGCGGCTTGGCGGAACGCCCGGCATGGCCGGGCTTCCGCCTTGCGCTTACTCCGCCAGCAGCGAGATGTCCGCCACGCGGTTGAACAAGGCGGCCAGACGAGCCAGCAACGCGATGCGGTTGGCGCGAACCTGGGCATCCTCGGCCATCACCATCACGCCGTCGAAGAAGGCGTCCACCGGCGCTTTCAGGCTGGACAGCTGCGCCAGCGCGCCGGCGAAGTCGTGGGCGGCGAACTTGGCTTCCACCGCCGGGGCCAGCTCCTGCACCGCGGCGTAGAGCGCCTGCTCGGCGGCTTCCTGCAGCAGGGCGGGATTCACCTCGCCAATGCCGCCCTCGGCCTTCTTCAGGATGTTGTTGACGCGCTTGTTGGCGGCGGCCAGCGCGGCCGCTTCCGGCAGCGCCTTGAACTGCGCCACGGCGGCCAGCACGGCGCGCACTTCGTGAATGCGGCTCGGCGCCAGGGCCAGCACGGCGTCGATCTCGTCGCCCTTGCAATCGGCGGCCAGGAAGTTCTTCAGACGGTCCATCATGAAGCCGAACACCTCGTCGGCCACCGTGGCGGACAGCTTGCCCTCCGGGAAGGCGGCGGCCACGATGGCCAGCAGCTGCTTCAGGTCCAGATCGGCTTCCAAAGCCATCCGCACCACGCCCAGCGCGGCGCGGCGCAAGGCGAACGGATCTTTATCTCCGGTCGGGATCAGGCCGATGCCCCAGATGCCGACGATGGTTTCCAGCTTGTCGGCCAGCGCCACAGCGGTGGCGATCTTGCCTGCCGGCAGCGTGTCGCCGGCGAAACGCGGGTGGTAGTGCCCCTCGATGGCGGCGGCCACTTCGGCGTGCTCGCCGTCATGCTGGGCGTAATACATGCCCATGATGCCCTGCAGCTCCGGGAATTCGCCGACCATATCGGTCACCAGGTCGGCCTTGGCCAGATAGGCGGCGCGGGCGGCCAGCGCGGTGTCGGCGCCCAGCTCGTGGGCGATGGCACCGGCGATGCTTTGCAGCCGCTCCACGCGCTCCAGCTGGGTGCCGATCTTGTTGTGGTACACCACATTGGCCAGACGCGGCAGGCGGCTGTCCAGGCGATGCTTCTTGTCCTGCTCGAAGAAGAACTTGGCGTCGGACAGGCGGGCGCGCAGCACGCGCTCGTTGCCGCCGATCACGAAAGTCGGATCTTGCGGCGCGATATTGGACACCAGCAGGAAGCGGTTCATCAGCTTGCCGCTCTGGTCCAGCAGCGGGAAATACTTCTGGTTTTGCTGCATGGTCAGAATCAGACACTCCTGCGGCACTTGCAGGAACTCGGCCTCGAAACCGGCCTCCAGCACCACCGGCCATTCCACCAGCGCCGTCACCTCATCGAACAGCGCGTCCGGGGCGGCGATGGTGGCGCCAAGCCGGGCGGCGGCCTCGGCCAGCTTGTGGCCGATCAGCTCGCGGCGGGCGGCGAAACTGGCGATGACCTTGCCGGACTCATGCAGGGTCCGAGCGTAATCGTCGGCGTGGGCAACCACCACCTCGCCCTGCGACAGGAAGCGGTGGCCGCGGGTGACGTTGCCGCTCTTGAGTCCCAGCACTTCGCCGGCGATGACCTTGTCGCCATGCAGCATGATCAGGCCATGCGCCGGACGCACGAATTGCACGTCGGAATCGCCCCAGCGCATCAGCTTGGGCGCCGGCAGCTTCTTCAGCGCCAGCGCCACCACGTCGGCCAGCACGGCGGACAGCGCCTCGCCGGCCTTGGTGCTGGAATAGGCGTACACATCCTGCTTGCCGTTGTTGACGATGGAAAGGTCGGACACATCCACGCCGCAAGAGCGGGCGAAGCCGGCCAGGGCCGGGGTCGGCTGGCCATCTTTCAAGCCGGCGGCCACGGCCGGGCCTTGGCGGGTGATGTGCTGGTCCGGCTGCACGGCCAGCACGCCGGGCAGCTGCACCGCCAGGCGGCGCGGCGAGGCGTACACCACCGGCGCGGCGTCGGCGGCGGCGAACTGCGCCTTCTTCAGTTCTTCGGAGATGGTCTGGGCGAAGCTCGCGGCCAGACGCGGCAAGGCCTTGGGCGGCAGCTCCTCGGTCAGGAGTTCGATCAGCAGGGTTGCGTTCATTCTCTTCGATTTCAATTATTGGGAGGCGTTTCCCGCCGCGTCACAGATCACCTTCATCATGGCGTGGGCGACGGAATCCTCGTTCACCGGCTGCCACTTCCAGGCATAGCGCGGCACCGGGAACATCGTGGAAAACAGGTGCTTGTTGTTCTGGTCGAAATACTCGGAACCGACAAACACATACTGGTACTGCTTGCAATCGGCGTAGCCTGTGGTGCGGCGGATATAGTAGTGAAGCTTGTACGGCTTCTCGTAGCGCTGTTTGGCGAAACGCTCCTGGTTGATGAAGTGCACCAGTCCGTCCTTGCCCAGCCACAGCGAGTTGCCGTCCACCGCCAGCTGCAGCTGGCGGCCATCCTGGTACACCACCCAGTCGGCGGGCGATTCGGCCCAGGCCGGCAAACTCGCCAGCAACAACATCGCAGCAAAAGCTCTCATTTTCCACTCCTATCGGTCAGGCTGGGCTTGCCAACCATAACAGCATAGGCGATACGCCGCTGGCAGCTTCAGTCCTTGCGGCACATCGGGAAGCCCAATGCTTCGCGCGCGTCGTAATAGGCCTGCGCCACGCCGCGCGACAGATTGCGGATGCGGCCGATGTAGGCGGCGCGCTCGGTCACGGAAATGGAGCCGCGGGCGTCCAGCAGGTTGAAAGTGTGGCCGGCCTTCAGGATCATCTCGTAGGCCGGCAGCGGCAGGCTGGCTTCCAGCAATTTCTTGGCTTCCGCCTCGTAATCATTGAACTGGCGGAACAGCAGCTCGACATTGCTGTGCTCGAAAGCGTACTTCGACTGTTCCACTTCGTTCTGGTAGAACACATTGCCGTAGGTCACCGGCTGGCCATCCGGCAGATGGGTCCAGATCAGGTCGTAGACGTTCTCCACGCCCTGCAGATACATCGCCAGACGTTCCAGGCCATAGGTGATCTCGCCCAGCACCGGCTTGCAATCCAGGCCGCCCACTTGCTGGAAGTAGGTGAACTGGGTCACTTCCATGCCGTTCAGCCACACTTCCCAACCCAGGCCCCAGGCGCCCAGCGTCGGGTTTTCCCAGTCGTCCTCGACAAAGCGGATATCCTGCAGCGTCGGATCCAGACCCAGCTCCTGCAGCGATCCCAGATACAGCTCCTGGATATTGGACGGCGACGGCTTCAGCACCACCTGGAACTGGTGGTGCTGGAACAGGCGGTTAGGGTTCTCGCCATAGCGGCCGTCCTTGGGACGGCGGCTGGGCTGCACATAGGCGGCGTTCCAGGGCTCAGGACCCAGCGCGCGCAGGAAGGTGGCGGTGTGCGAGGTGCCCGCGCCGACTTCGGTATCGTAGGGCTGCAGCAGCGCGCAGCCCTGGCGGTTCCAGTAGTGCTGGAGCTTGAGAATGATTTCCTGGAAGGTAAGCATAAATGTGTCGTTGGAAGAATTGACAAATAAACGTCGATTCTACCGCCTGCCGCCGCTCACGCAAAGCCGGACGGGCTGACGCCGCCCAAACGGTCCGCCAGACGACGCCCCTTGCGCAGGCAATCCGCCAGCGAGACGCCATCCAGCCAGTTGGCGCAGACATGCAGGCCCTGCGCCGCCAGCGGCTGCGCCAGACGCCGCACCCTCCCCTGCAAGGCCGTCCCTTGCGGCAGCGCCTCAGACCAGCGGGTAATCCGTTGCGACAACGGCGGCGCGCGCAAACCGAACAACTGGTCGAGCTCGGCATTGACCCGAGACAACAAGTCTTCGTCGCTCAAACGCAGCAAGTCTGGACGGCGCCGCCCGCCGATGAAACAAGTCAAGAGCCGCTTATCGTCCCGGCAGACATGCGGGTAGCTGGAGCTGACCGAAAGATAACCCAGCGTCAAGGTGTCCTCGCCATGCGGATGCAGCGCGCCGCCGCCGGGCAAGGGGCTGGCCAAGGCATCGGCATCCAGCAAGGTGGACACCACCGCCAGCGGCGCATAGGGAATGCGCCGGCAGGCATCGGCCAGGCCAGGCGCCAACGGGTGCAGCAGCATGGCGGCCTGGGATGCCGGCAAGGCCAACACCACCTGCTCCGCATAGGTCCAGCCGGAGGCGGTGCGCAGGCGCCAGCCGGCGCCCTCCCGCCTCAGCGCAGTCACCGCGGTATTCAGCCGGACATCGAGGTCGCGTGCCAACTGGCGCGGCAATTGCTGCAAGCCGCCGCGCAGGGTGCAACTGCGGCGGCGACCCAGCCGGCGGTTCATCCGCATCAAGCCGCCTAAGAAGGGCCCGCGGCATTGCGCCGCCTCTGCCAGATCCGGCAAGGTCTCCTCCAGTCTCAGCTCGCGCGGATCGCCGGCGAAAATGCCGCCCACCATGGGCTCCATCACCCGCGACAGCACCTCGCGGCCAAAACGCGAATCGCAGAAGGCGGCGACGCTATCCAGGCCAGCCGTCTCCTCTCCGGACCTGAGCATGCCGGCTACGACCTGCCATTTGGCGCGCCAGCTCAGCAAATCGCCTCCCAGCAGCTGCAAGGGGCCGGCGGGCAGCCGCCGATAGCGGCCATTGAGCAGGATGTAGCGCTGCCGGCCGTCGCTATGCGGCCACACCGGCTCCAGCCCCAGCGACGGCAGCCACTGCAACAGCTCCTCATCGGCCAGCAGGGTATGCGGCCCCGCTTCGCATAGCGCTTCCCCCTGCTCCGTCCTGACCTTGCCGCCGACGCTGTCGGCGGCCTCGAACACGCTTACCGCCGCCCCCTGGCGCTGCAGCCACCAGGCACACGACAAGCCGGACACGCCGGCGCCTATCACCGCAATCATCAGCCTCTCCTTGAACAGGATATTTATTAGCTTCTGATTATCCAGCTAGCGGTCCAGCGCTCGTTGATGGCGGTCAAGCCGAGGGCTTTGCCATGAGCCTGATCGCCCAATCCTTGCGCGCCAGAAAACAAATAGGCCGCCCGGCAATCGGGCGGCCCTCCGGTAAGGACAGGCGCGGATTTACTGCCAGTCCAGAATCACCTTGCCGCTCTGGCCGGACAGCATGGCGGCGAAGCCTTGCTCGAATTCGTCCACCTTGAAGTGGTGGGTGATGATGGGGCGGATGTCCAGGCCGGACTGGATCAGGGCCACCATCTTGTACCAAGTCTCGAACATTTCGCGGCCGTAGATGCCCTTGATTTCCAGGCCCTTGAAGATCACCTGGTTCCAGTCGATGGCGGTGTTGGACGGCGGGATGCCCAGCAGCGCCACCTTGCCGCCGTGGTTCATCGTCTCCAGCATCTGGCGGAAGGCCTGCGGATTGCCGGACATTTCCAGGCCCACGTCGAAGCCCTCGGTCATGTGCAGTTCCTGCATCACCGCCTTCAGGTCTTCCTTGGCGACATTGACGGCGCGGGTGGCGCCCATCTTCTTGGCCAGCTCCAGGCGGTAATCATTGACGTCGGTGATCACGACATGGCGCGCGCCGACGTGCTTGGCGATGGCCACCGCCATGATGCCGATCGGGCCGGCGCCGGTGATCAGCACGTCCTCGCCCACCAGATTGAAGCTCAGCGCGGTGTGCACGGCGTTGCCGAACGGGTCGAAGATGGAGGCCAGGTCGTCGGAGATGTCGTCCGGAATCGGGAAGGCGTTGAAGGCCGGGATCACCAGGTATTCGGCGAACGCGCCCTCGCGGTTGACGCCGACGCCGGTGGTGTTGCGGCACAAGTGGCGGCGGCCGGCGCGGCAATTGCGGCAGTAGCCGCAGGTGATATGGCCTTCGCCGGACACGCGCTGGCCGATCTGGAAGCCCTGCACTTCCGAGCCCATGCCGGCCACGACGCCGACGTATTCATGGCCGACGTGCATCGGCACCGGGATGGTCTTCTGCGACCACTCGTCCCAGTTCCAGATATGGATGTCGGTGCCGCAGATCGCGGTCTTGGTGATCTTGATCAAGAGATCGTTATGACCGACTTCCGGCATCGGAACATCGGTCATGGTCAGGCCGGGAGCGGCCTGCAGTTTGGCTAGTGCTTTCATGGAAACCTCTATGCAGCGAGAACCACAAGCCATCTTTGCCACGAAACCCACGAAACGACACGAACAAACGAGGCGACCGATCCATTACAGGAAATCCGCCCTTGATTTACATTTCGTGTCATTTCGTGTTTTTCGTGGCACAAACTCGTTGTTCTTTCAGCTCAATAATTTAAATCACGCCCAGTTCGCGGCCTACCTTGGTGAACGCGGCCACCGCTTTCAGCACTTGCTCTTCGCTGTGCGCGGCGGACATCTGGGTGCGAATGCGCGCCTTGCCCTTGGGCACCACCGGATAGGAGAAGCCGATCACGTACACGCCTTCGGCCAGCAGCTTGGCGGCCATCTCGCCGGCCAGGCGGGCATCGCCCAGCATCACCGGGATGATGGGGTGCTGGCCCGGCACCAGGGTGAAGCCGGCGGCGGACATTTCCTTACGGAACAATTCGGCGTTGCGGCGCACCTTGGCGCGCAGCTCCGCGCCTTCGCCGCTCTTCAGTATGTTCAGCACTTCCACGCTGGCGGCGGCGATGGCCGGAGCCAGCGTGTTGGAGAACAGATACGGACGCGAACGCTGGCGCAGCAGGTCCACAATCGGTTGGCGCGCGGCCACGTAACCGCCTGACGCGCCGCCCAGCGCCTTGCCCAGCGTGCCGGTGTAGATGTCCACGCGCTCGGCCACGCCGCACAGTTCTGGCGTGCCGGCGCCGGTTTCGCCGATGAAGCCGACGGCATGGGAGTCGTCCACCATCACAATGGCGCTGTGGCGGTCGGCCACTTCGCACAGGCCCTTCAGGTTGGCGATGATACCATCCATCGAGAACACGCCGTCGGTGACGATCAGCTTGAAGCGCGCGCCGGCTTCCTCGGCGGCGATCAGTTGCGCCTCCAGATCGGCCATGTCGTTGTTCTTGTAACGGAAGCGCTTGGCCTTGGACAGCCGCACGCCGTCAATGATGGAGGCGTGGTTCAGCTCATCGGAGATCACCGCGTCCTCTTCGCTCAGCAGCGTTTCGAACACGCCGCCATTGGCGTCGAAACAACTGGAGTAAAGAATGGTGTCGTCGGTGCCCAGGAAATCGGAAATGGATTTTTCCAGCTGCTTGTGGATGGTTTGCGTGCCGCAGATGAAGCGCACCGAGGCGCAACCGTAGCCGTAATGATCCATGCCGGTCTTGGCGGCCAGCACCAGGCGCTTGTCGTCGGCCAGGCCCAGGTAGTTGTTTGCGCAGAAGTTCAGCACCTGCTCGCCGCCGGCCAGCGCGATGTCGGAACTTTGCGGCGTTGCGATCACGCGTTCCGGTTTTTCATAACCATCGGCTTTGATTTGGGCCAGCGTGGCCTGCAGATGGGCCAGGTAAGTATGATTCATGACAATCCTTTGCATAGGCCGGAGGCGGGAATCGAACCCGCGTCCGAAGGCACCGCGCCCCGCCCGCGGCGGCGCGCCACGAAAACTGTAGCCATTCTAGCCCAGCGCACTCATCGCCAGCAGTGACAGTTATCAGTGTTTTGGCGGAACTCTGTCACCTTCCCGCAACTTTTCCGCCTCGCCAGCCGGCGCATCTTCTTCATCATCCCAAGCCAGCGGCGTCACGCCGGGCGGCAGCTGGATCGGCGGTTCGCGCTTGGCCAGCCGGGCCAGCACGCCGACCACGGTGATGGCAGGCGCGGCGATGATGGCCACCCAGAACCAGGTGGAATGCAGCACGTCCATGATGTCCTCCCTCAAAAACAAACGCCCCCGGCCCCATTCCGGGCAGGGGGCGCGGCTCATCGTTTCATTTTAGCGCTGGCGCAGCAGGCGCGCGGCATCCATCGCGAAATAGGTCAGAATGCCATCGGCCCCGGCGCGCTTGAAGGCCAACAGGCTTTCCATCATGCACTTTTCCTCGTTCAGCCAGCCGTTCTGGAACGCCGCCTTCAGCATGGCGTATTCGCCCGACACCTGGTAGGCGAAGGTGGGCACATGGAAGGTGTCCTTGACGCGGCGGATCACGTCCAGGTACGGCATGCCCGGCTTGATCATCACCATGTCGGCGCCCTCTTCCAGGTCCTGCGCCACTTCCTGGATGGCTTCCTCGATATTGGCCGGGTCCATCTGGTAGCTGTTCTTGTCGGCCTTGCCCAGATTGGCGGACGAACCCAACGCGTCGCGGAACGGGCCGTAGAAGCCGGACGAATACTTGGCGGAATAGGCCAGTATCTTGGTGTGGATATAGCCTTCTTCCTCGAAAGCCTCGCGGATGGCGCCGATACGGCCATCCATCATGTCGGACGGGCCGAACACGTCGACGCCGGCCTCGGCATGGCACAGGCCCTGCTTGATCAGGATTTCCGTCGTTTCATCGTTCAGCACATAGCCGCTGGCGTCGATCACGCCGTCCTGGCCATGAATGGTGTACGGATCCAAGGCGCCGTCGGTCATCACGCCCAACTCAGGAAAGCGCTTCTTCAACTCGCGCACCACGCGCGGCACCAGGCCTTCCGGGTTATAGGCCTCGCTGCCCTCATTATCCTTGGAACCAGTGATCACAGGGAACAAGGACAGCATCGGAATGCCCAGCTCCAGCGCCTCTTCCGCCACAAACAACAGCTTGTCCAGCGTCAGCCGCGGCGCGCCCGGCATGGACGGCACGTCCACCACCTGATTGCTGCCTTCCATCACGAACACCGGGTAGATCAGATCATTGGCGGTCAGCACATTCTCGCGCATCAGGCGGCGGCTGAATTCATCCTTGCGCATGCGGCGCATGCGGGTGGCAGGAAAATAACGATTAGCAAAAATCATGTCGACAGTCCCCCCAAAAAGACAACGGCAATTGTACGCCCATTCCCCACTCGCAGACAGCATGGCCAAGACATGAGCCTACTCGGTACAATGATTGAGTTTTACTCATGAGTCTATTTTCGAGTTCAGCGCAAGGCATGAACTTGAAAGCCTGCTACCAGGGCATTGGAAAAAATGTCACAACTTTTTTCAATAAAAATTGAAATGAATTTTCATTCATATCTCATAAATATGATAAAAGATTATCAAAAAAGAAAAGTGCCAGAATTAAGCCGATGATTTATCTAAGATTCCAAAATGGATCAAAACCATCACATGAAATTTCAATTGCATAACCTGCGCAACGCCATCGGCTGTTAATTTGTATTTCTTGACAACAATTTAGACACAGATAAAACTGAGCCTCCCAACGACGGCGGAATAAAAACCACATCGCCGACAAACGGCCGACACGGCTGATGACAACAAAGGGCTTTAGAGAAACATGAAGAAAACTATTATCGTTGCGGCCATTGCCGCAGCCATCCCTGCACTCGCGCAAGCTGACGTCAACCTGTACGGATCGCTGCGCGCCGGCGTGTCCATCACCAAGAACAGCACCAACAACTACAACTCCACCTTCGGCGTGGATGACTTTGGCAGCCGCATAGGCTTCAAGGGCAGCGAAGACCTGGGCAACGGCCTGAAGACCATCTGGCAGGTGGAAACCGGTTTCGCCATGGACGGCGTGGCTGGCGGCGGATCCGCCTCCGGCACCTTCGCCAACCGTCAGAGCTATGTCGGCATCGATGGCGCTTACGGCAAGGTGCGCGTTGGCCATCTGGACGACGTGCTGGCCGACACCGAAGCCACCGACAACCTGTACGGCCCGCGCCGCGACGGCATGGGCACCAACTTCCCGCTGTACGAAGCCACCGATCTGTTCTCCTACGGCGACGCCCGCTTCAAGAACAGCATCCGTTACGACTCCCCGACCTGGAACGGCTTCAACCTGACGCTGCAATACGGCGCGGGCGAAAGCCAGGCTGCCGGCCAAATGAAGCAAGGCGATGGCTATGGCCTGCGCCTGGCTTACCAGAATTCGGGCTTCTTCGGCGCCTTCGCCAACGCTACCAAGCTGAACACCAAGGGCGGCAGCAACAGCACCACCAATCGTCTGGAAGGCGGCTACAGCGCCAACAACCTGTACTTGGCCGCCAGCTACCAGTGGCTGACCACCTATGGCGATGCATACGCCAAGAATGATGATGGCTCTTACAAAGTGCCCGGCATAGCCAACCTCCCGACCATCGCTCATACCGGCGGCAACAAGGTGGAAAACACCACCTGGGCCCTGAACGCTGCCTACACCATCGGCAACTTCAAGCCGTCCATCGTGTACTCCAAGCGCGGCGACGCCAAGATAGACGGCACGCGCTACAGCCTGGGCGCCAGCCAGTGGGCCGCCGCGGTGGACTACACCTTGAGCAAGAACACCCTGGTGCAAGTCGGTTATGGCGAACGCAAGGACAATAAGGATGCGCAAACCTTAAACAAATTGGCTCAAGAGAAGTCCACGCTGGCCTGGGCCATGATGAAGCACAACTTCTAAGCGCCGTCATCCCGGTTTTCGAATGTGCAGACAGCCGCCTTAGGGTGGCTGTTTTGCTTTATGAACCATCAATAAAAAAGCCAGCTCCTTGCGGGCTGGCTTTGGCTTTATCGACGCGGCGCTTATTCGAAGAAATCGCGCAGCTTGTCCATGAAGGACTTGGAACGCGGATTGTGGGTGGCCACATCGCCCTGGCTGATCGCCTCGAACTCGCGCAGCAGTTCCTTCTGCCGCTCGGTCAGCTTGACCGGCGTCTCCACGATCACATGGCAATGCAGATCGCCGTACTCGGTGCCGCGCACGGCTTTCACGCCCTTGCCGCGCAGGCGGTAGACGCGGCCGCTCTGGGTTTCCGCGGCGATCTTGACCTTGGCCATGCCGTCCAGCGTCGGGATTTCCACTTCGCCGCCCAGCGCCGCGGTGGAGAAGGAGATCGGCATTTCGCAGTGCAGATCCATGCCGTCGCGCTGGAATACCGCGTGCTGCTTGATGTGGGTCACCACGTACAGATCGCCCGCCGGGCCGCCGTTCTGGCCCGGTTCGCCCTCCCCGCCCAGACGGATGCGGTCGCCCTCGTCCACGCCGGCCGGGATTTTCACATTCAGCGTCTTGGTGGTCTTCTTCTGGCCGGCGCCGTGGCAGCTGGTGCACGGATCGGTGATCTGCTTGCCGCTGCCGTGGCAGGTCGGGCAGGTCTGCTGGATCGAGAAGAAGCCCTGGCTCATCCGCACCTGGCCATGGCCCCCGCAAGTGGAGCAGGTCTTGGGCTGCGTGCCCGGCTTGGCGCCGGTGCCATTGCAGGTGGTGCAGGATTCGTGCGACGGTATGCGGATCTGCTTCTCGCAGCCGCGCGCCGCCTCTTCCAGCGTGATCTCCATGTTGTAGCGCAGGTCCGCGCCGCGATAGACGTTGGAACGCCCGCCGCCGCGCTGGCCGCCGCCGAAGATGTCGCTGAAGATGTCGGCGAAATCGCCGAAGCCGCCAAAACCGCCGCCTCCGCCGCCCATGCCGGCTTGCGGATCGACGCCGGCGTGGCCGAACTGGTCATAGGCGCCGCGTTTCTGGCTATCGGACAGGATCTCATAGGCCTCTTTGACCTCCTTGAACTTGTCCTCGGCTTCCTTGCTGTCCGGATTGCGGTCCGGATGGTACTTCATCGCCAGTTTGCGATATGCCTTCTTGATGTCGTCTTCCGACGCATCGCGGTTGACCCCCAGCACATCGTAATAATCTTTTTTCGACATTGTCTTTCACTCTCTGGTCGGCCCGGCCATGTTCGGCCAAACCCTGTCGTCTCGATACGGCAAAGGCACAGAGGCCGGTGGAGATGCCTCCCCCATTCCCTGTGCCTCGATCAGCGTGATTCGACGATTACTTCTTGTCTTTCACTTCCTCGAACTCGGCGTCCACCACATTGCCGTCGTCCTTCTTGTCTGCCTCGGCCTGCTGCGCGCCGCCTTGGGCGCCGGCTTCGGCCTGAGCCTGGGCATACATGATCTCGCCCAGTTTCTGGCTGGCCTTGGCCAGTTCTTCGGACTTGGCTTCGATGGCGTCCTTGTCGTCGCCCTTCACCACTTCCTCGGCTTCCTTCAGCGCGGACTCGATCTTGGCCTTTTCATCGGCGCCGATCTTGTCGCCATGCTCGGACAGCGACTTCTTGATGCTGTGGATCAGGCCTTCGGCGTGGTTGCGCGCGGTCACCAGTTCGTGCAGCTTCTTGTCTTCCTCGGCATTGGCCTCGGCGTCCTTCACCATGCGCTGGATTTCCTCTTCGGACAGGCCGGAGGATGCCTGGATGGTGATGTTGGCCTGCTTGCCGGTGGCCTTGTCCTTGGCCGACACGTGCAGAATGCCGTTGGCGTCGATGTTGAATTCCACCTCGATCTGCGGAATGCCGCGCGGCGCCGGCGGGATGTCGCCGAGATTGAACTGGCCCAGCGACTTGTTGGCGGCAGCCTTCTCGCGCTCGCCCTGCAGCACGTGGATGGTCACCGCGGTCTGGTTGTCGTCGGCGGTGGAGAACACTTGCGACGCCTTGGTCGGAATCGTGGTGTTCTTCTGGATCAGCTTGGTCATCACGCCGCCCAGAGTTTCAATGCCCAGCGACAGCGGGGTCACGTCCAGCAGCAGCACGTCCTTGCGGTCGCCGGACAGCACGGAACCCTGAATGGCGGCGCCTACGGCCACGGCTTCGTCCGGGTTCACGTCCTTGCGCGGCTCCTTGCCGAAGAATTCCTTCACCGCGTCCTGCACCTTGGGCATGCGGGTCTGGCCGCCGACCAGGATCACGTCGGTGATGTCGGACAGCGACACGCCGGCGTCCTTCAGCGCCACGCGGCACGGTTCGATGGAGCGGGTGATCAGATCGTCCACCAGGCTTTCGAACTTGGCGCGGGTGATCTTCATGGCCAAGTGCTTCGGACCAGTGGCGTCCATGGTGATGTACGGCAGGTTCACTTCGGTCTGGGTGGCCGAGGACAGCTCGATCTTGGCCTTTTCCGCCGCTTCCTTCAGGCGTTGCAGCGCCATCACGTCCTGCTTCAGGTCGACGCCTTGTTCCTTCTTGAACTCGGTCACGATGTAGTCGATCAAGCGCTGGTCGAAGTCTTCGCCGCCCAGGAAGGTGTCGCCGTTGGTGGACAGCACTTCGAACTGGTGCTCGCCGTCTACGTCGGCGATTTCAATGATGGAGATGTCGAAGGTGCCGCCGCCCAGGTCGTACACGGCGATCTTGCGGTCGCCTTCCTGCTTGGCCAGGCCAAAGGCCAGCGCGGCCGCGGTCGGCTCGTTGATGATGCGCTTCACTTCCAGGCCGGCGATGCGGCCGGCGTCCTTGGTGGCCTGACGCTGGCTGTCGTTGAAGTAGGCCGGCACGGTGATCACGGCTTCGGTCACTTCCTCGCCCAGGTAGTCTTCCGCGGCCTTCTTCATCTTGCGCAGCACTTCGGCGGAGATTTGCGGCGGCGCCAGTTCCTGGTCGCGCACCTTGACCCAGGCGTCGCCGTTCTTGGCCTTCATGATTTCAAAAGGCATCAGGTCGATGTCTTTCTGCACTTCCTTGTCTTCGAAGCGACGGCCGATCAGACGCTTGGCGGCGTAGATGGTGTTCTTCGGATTGGTGACCGCCTGGCGCTTGGCCGGCGCGCCCACCAGGATCTCGCCGTCTTCCACGTAAGCGATGATGGACGGGGTGGTGCGGTTGCCTTCGGCGTTCTCGATCACCTTCGGGTTGCCGCCCTCGATCACTGCTACGCAGGAGTTGGTGGTGCCCAGGTCGATGCCAATGATTTTACCCATGATTCAATTCCTTTCTTCGATCCGTTTCGGCTTCGGCTGCGTCACTCGCGATAGCCGGAACCTGTTGTCTCAATAAATATTGGCTATGCCGATCTTTTCAAGAGGCCGACATGCGCCTTTTTTATGCTTTGGCCTTGGCCACCACCACCATCGCCGGGCGCAGCACGCGGTCAGCCAGCAGATAGCCCTTCTGCATCACGCGCAGCACGGTGTTCGGCTCGGCGTCGGACTCTTCCGCGCTCATGGCCTGATGCTGGTGCGGGTCCAGCTTGTCGCCCACCTTGGGCGCGATGTCCTTGATCTGGGCCTTGTCGAAGGCCGACACCAGCTGCTTCAGCGTCATGTCCACGCCCATCTTCAAGGTGTCGATCTGGCCGCTCTGATCCAGCAGCGCCATTTCCAGATAATCCTTGACCGTCACCAGCTCGGCGGCAAACTTGCTGATTGCATATTTATGCGCGGCAGCCACCTCGTCTTGCGCGCGGCGGCGCTGATTTTCCAGCTCGGCGCGGGCGCGCAGCAGGCTGTCGTTCAGTTCTGCGATTTCCGCCTCCAGCCCGGCAATGTGCTGCTCGGGGGTCTGCTCCAGCTCGGTATGCGCCTCATGCGCAGCATCGGTCACTTCGTTTTCTACGGCTTCTGCCGCCGGATTCTGATTTTCTTGCATGACGTTTCCTTGGAATTGCACCGGCTAAATTGATGTCCAGACCCAAGGTAGGGCCTTTTGCAGCGATTTCAAGTCCTAGCCGACACATCTGGCAGCGAAGATGGAAAACGAAGATACGCAAATTTCAACTGCCGATTTTTCGCATTGGCAACATTTCTGGCTGATGAAAGATTCGTTTTTGTGAACACCTTGTTAGCTTATGAAAACACAAGAATTTTATCTGTGCTGCACCGCACACAAGTGATTTTTTTTGTGCTTATAATGGCCCCACACCAAGGAAGAAACCGTTGCGGACGGCGCAAAATCGCCACTGCACGCGGACCAGAAAATCATGCCGATCCGGCCTGGTTTGACAAAAATCCGGAACACCGGATGCGCTTAAACGCTATTTGAGGATGCCGGGCCCGCCCGGCGAGCAGAGAAACGTATCGAGAAGGGTTCTAACATGACGACTCGCGAACAACGCATTGCAGCCATCCAAAAAGACTGGGACGAAAACCCGCGCTGGAAGGGCATCAAGCGTGGCTACACCGCCGCCGACGTCGAACGCCTGCGCGGCTCGCTGCACGTGGAACACACGCTGGCACGCCACGGCGCGGAAAAGCTGTGGAAACTGGTCAACACCGAGCCCTACATCAACTGTCTGGGCGCGCTGACCGGCGGCCAGGCGATGCAGCAGGTGAAGGCCGGCGTCAAGGCCATCTATCTGTCCGGCTGGCAAGTGGCGGCCGACAACAACGAATACTCGGCCATGTATCCGGACCAGTCCCTGTATCCGGTGGACTCCGTGCCCAAGGTGGTGGAACGCATCAACAACGCCTTCACCCGCGCCGACGAAATCCAGCATGCCAAGGGCCTGGAAAAAGGCGACAAGGGCTATGTCGACTACTTCGCCCCCATCGTCGCCGATGCGGAAGCCGGCTTCGGCGGCGTGCTGAACGCCTATGAGCTGATGAAGTCCATGATCCGCGCCGGCGCCGCCGGCGTGCACTTCGAGGACCAACTGGCCTCGGTGAAGAAATGCGGCCACATGGGCGGCAAGGTGCTGGTGCCGACCCAGGAAGCGATTCAGAAGCTGATCGCCGCCCGCCTGGCGGCCGACGTCTACGGCGCGCCCACCCTGGTGATCGCTCGCACCGACGCCGAAGCGGCCGACCTGTTGACCAGCGACGTCGATCCCAACGACGAGCCGTTCCTGACCGGCGAGCGCACCGCCGAAGGCTTCTACAAGACCAAGAAGGGTCTGGAGCAAGCCATCAGCCGCGCCGTGGCCTATGCCGACTACGCCGATCTGGTGTGGTGCGAAACCGGCACGCCGGACCTGGAGTTCGCCCGCAAGTTTGCAGAAGCCGTCCATGCCAAGCATCCGGGCAAACTGCTGGCTTACAACTGCTCGCCTTCGTTCAACTGGAGAAAGAATCTGGACGATGCCACCATCGCCAAATTCCAGCGCGAGCTCGGCGCCATGGGCTACAAGTACCAGTTCATCACCCTGGCCGGCATCCACAGCATGTGGTTCAACATGTACGACCTGGCGCAGGACTACGTCGCCCGCGGCATGTCGGCCTATGTGGAAAAAGTGCAGGAGCCGGAGTTCGCCGCGCGCGACCGCGGCTACACCTTCGTCTCCCACCAACAGGAAGTTGGCACCGGCTACTTCGACGACGTCACCACCGTGATCCAGGGCGGCGCCTCCAGCGTCACCGCGCTGACCGGCTCCACTGAAGAAGAGCAGTTCCACTAAGCCGTCACAAGCGGCAAGCAAACGCCTGCATACCCCGCGGGCAGCGCCGCCCCGCCACACGGCCGGGCGGCATTTTCACGCCATCCCCCGGGAGCATTTTATGGATTTCGCCACTACCGATCTTTGCGACGCATTCGACGCGGAAATCCGCGTGCTGGACCCGATTTTCCAATCCTACGGCGGCCATGCCCGTTTCCACGGCCGGGTCGTCACCCTGAAGCTGTTCGAGGACAACAGCCTGGTGCGGCAAACGCTGGGCGAAGATGGGCGCGGCAAAGTGCTGGTGGTGGACGGCGGCGGCTCGCGCCGCTGCGCGCTGCTGGGCGACCAGTTGGGGGAGCTGGCGGTGAAAAACGGCTGGGCCGGGCTGGTGATAGACGGTTGCGTCCGCGACAGCGCTGCGCTGGGCAAACTGCCGCTGGGGGTGAAGGCGCTGGCCGCGCACCCGCGCAAATCGGTGAAGCTGGAAAGCGGTCAGAAGGATCTGCCAATACGCGTGGCAGGCTGCGAACTACGCCCAGGCGAGTGGCTGTACGCCGACGAGGACGGGGTGATCGTCAGCGCGCGGGAACTAGTTACAGCCTAGGGGCTGTTGACGTTTGGTGAGTGGATCGCGTTTGCGCCGATTTGGGCCGGAAGCAAGGCGCGCAGTCCGACGCATAGTCATTCTATGCAAGGGCTGGGCAACGCGGCTTCCGGCCCAAAGCGGCCAAACCCGCAGGGCCGGGCGCCTTTCGCGCCGACTCTTCGTTGTTCCGCGCTGGCAGAGAATGACTATGCGGCGCGCGAAACGCCTCGATTCGCCGCAAAACGCATCCCGGCGCGACCGCTCACCAAACGTCAACAGCCCCTAGCCGCCGCTGCGCTGATGCACCGGCAAGGCGCTCTGCGCGCTGGCGGTGCCCCACTCCACCCGCTGCTCCCACCAGGTATGATGCTCCGGCACCAAGGCCTCCGGGCTGTCCAACGAGGCGGCGGTGACGTCGATCTCTTCCGGATCGGACTCGTGAAAATAAGTCAGCGTGGAGCCGCAGTGCGGGCAAAAGCCGCGCGACACCGCCGCGGAGGAATGGTATTGCACCGGCTTTTCGCCGCGCCACTCCAGTTCATGCACCCGCACCGTGAACCAGGTGACAAAAGCCGCGCCGCTGGCGCGGCGGCAGCTGCGGCAATGGCAATGCGTCACATGGTAGGGCATGCCGCGTAATCGGTATCTGACCGCACCGCACAAACAGCCACCGGTCAATCCCACCACCATGTCGCCTCCCTCTTCCCGCGCTCATTCGTTTCGATCGCTCCGGCCAGCGGCCGGCCTAGAGCCTATCGGCTTCTCCTGCCGCCAACGGCGGAAAAGGATCGATAAGAGAACCTTACGCTTTCACTATGCCGCAGCCATGCTGCAAGTGCAAAAAAATTGCGCCGCCCAGCTGCCGGGACGGCGCATTGCAGCCTAGACGCGTCACATTTTCGTCAAAAAACCTCAGATTCAAAGTCATGAATCGCATGCGCGGCCAGGTTGAACATCTCCGAAGCCTTGATTTCGTCGCGCGGCAAACCCAGGTCGCCAGCCTGATAGGCCATGGCCAGGGTTTGCAGCGCGGCGGGCATTTCCAGCTTGGCGGAGCGCTCGTACCAGTCTAGCGCCCGCTTGGCGTCGGCCTGAACGCCTATCCCCTCCTGATAGGCGATGCCGAGCTGGAACATCGCCTCGGCGCTGCCGTGGGCGGCGGCCTGCTCGAACCATTGCTTCGCCGCCATCACGTCGCCCGCATCCTTGGCGCGCAATCCCAGGACGCAGGCGGCGTCCGCCTGCTGTCTTTCCGCCGCGACGTGCAGCCAATGATTGGACTGGGCGCGGCTAGGCTTCACGCCCACCCCTTTGGCGTACAATTTAGCCAGCCGGAACGCAGCCAGGCCATCGCCCCACTCCGCGGCGCGCTGAAACCACGGCGCCGCCTGAGACCAGGCTTGCGGCGTCCCGCTCGCGGCATACGCCTCGGCCAGACTGCGCGCCGCAGCCGGGTCATGCTGGTTTGCCCAATCGTTGAGCCGGGTCCACGCGGCGCCGTCGCTGGCGTATATCGCCTGCTGCTTGGCCGCGTCCAGCTCCGCTTGGCCAGGGCGTCCGGCGCACCCGCACAGCGCCAGGCAGAACCCCGCCAGCGCGATCCATATGATTTTCTGCATATGCGTGACGGGGACGGCGCAAGCCACCCCCTCTCCCTGCCTTACTTGCTCAGGTCCAGCAGATAATCGCCGGTGCCGTCGCCATTGTCGCTGCCGCCGCTCAAGCCTTTCAGACCGGCCAGTTGCGCCAGCGGCAGTTGACCCGCGATGCTCTTGAAACGCACCGGCGCCGCCGTGCTGACCTTGACGAAGCTCCACGGCTGCGTCGAGCCATACTGGGCGCGCGTCAGATTGCCGTTGGCCTTGATGTAGGCGATCAACACATCGCGGTTGGCATCCGGCGCCTGGATGATGGTCTTGGTGCCGTCAATGCCGGGGAAATTGCCGCCGCCGCTGGCGCGGTAGTTGTTGGTAGCCACCACGAACTGCTGGGCAGGATCGACCGGGGCGCCGTTATAGCTCAGCCCTACGATGCGGCTGCCCACCGGCTTGGTCACGTCGATCTGATACTGCACGCCGTACATGACGTCAAAATTGAATACCTGGTAGTTGGGGTTGATCAGGTCCTGCGTGGCAGTCGCCGCCGGATCGATGGTATTGAACATCTGCGCCGATCGCTCCAGCCAGTTCTTCAGATCTGCGCCCGTCACTTTCACCGCCTGCACCGTGTTCGGATACAGATACAGGTCGGCCGCGTTATTGATGGCGATCGATCCCTGCTTCACATCGGTAAAGTCGCTGGAGCCATTGCGTCCGGCCTTGAACGGCGCCGATACCGACAACACCGGCAGCGAGGCATATTGCGGCAGGTTGGCCTTGATGTACTTCGTCACATAATCCTGCTGCGCCATGTTGACGACTTGAATCGCGCTGACATCCCCCAGCAGGGCGAAGTAGGTATTCATTTCGAAATCGGTGCTGCCGACCGGCGTCTTGACATAATTGATGGTGCCTTGATGCTCGGCGGCGACCAGTTGCCCCACATTCGGATCAGCCGGCACATACGTTCCATCGGCATTCTTGATCGAACGGGTTTCCACCGCGCTCTTGTCGTTTTGCACCACCCATTTGCCGCCGGTGAACTTCAGCGTCAGGTGGATCAAGCCCAGACGATTGCCCCAGTTGCCGCCCATCACGGTGGGCACGCCGTTGACCAGGCCCTTGGTATTGTCCACGCCCTGCATATTGTTGAACTGCGAGCTGGCGGAACCGGGATTGGGGAAGATGTCGTGCGAGTGGCCGATCAGCAGCGCGTCGATGCCGGTCTTGGTCAAGTGCCAGCTGCCGTTCTCCATGGTCGGGCTGTAGCTGGACGGGTCTAGGCCGCCGTGCGACAGCGCCACCACCAGATCAGCCCCTTGCTGGCGCATTTGCGGAATATAGGTATTAGCGGTTTCCAGCAGGCCAGCGGTAATGACCTTGCCCTGCAGGTTCTTCTTATCCCAATCCATGATGGTGGGCGGCGTGAAACCGATCACGCCGATATTCAACGGCACCTGGATGCTGGAACCATCCGGCGCCGTGCCGGTGAAGGTTCGTTTCAACAGCGTATACGGCTGGAAGATCGGCTTGCCGTCGGCCAGATTATTCACATTCGCCAGCACTTGCGGATAAGACGGGGCGCCGCATCCGGCAGGCTTGCCGATATCGGCCATGCGAAAATCGGTATTGGTTACCTGCGACAAAAATGGGAGGCCGTAATTGAATTCATGGTTGCCAATGGTGCCAGCATCATACTTCAGGTAATTCATCACCTTATGCACGGCCAGCGTGTCGGCGCACTTCACTGGACTCACGGCTGCCTGATAATCGCCCAGCGCGGTTCCTTGAATCAGGTCGCCGTCGTCCAGCAGCAGGTTATTTGGATATTGGGCACGTGCCTGTTGAATCAGCGTGGCCGCGCGCTCCAGGCCAAATGAGGGATTCGCAGCCAGCTTGTAATAATCGTAGCTGAGCAAATTCTGATGGATATCAGTCGTTTCCAGCAAAGTCACATCGACCTTGCTGCCCTCTGCCGGCTGATTGTTGGGCGTGCTGGAACAGCCAGCCAATGCTGTCAGCGCAATCGCTGACAGCGCAAGATGCTTCATTGTCATCACACTGCCTTTCTTTATTATGCGGCATAAAGCGCCGTCGGCATTTTATTCTCGTTCAAGCGTTTGAAATATAATACAAAATGAATTTTGCATTACCAAAAGGTTAAATCGTGAAAAATACCAAATCGTGCTGTGCGATTGACTGACAATTACCTCTGATTCACGTCACCGGCCAAGCTATATCAAAAAAAATGCCGCCCGTTGGGGCGGCATCGATTCAAGATAAACGGCTGCGCATTTAAGCCGGCTGCGTAGGCGTCGCGCCCTTCACTTCGGTCAGCTGGTTATTGCCGTCGACAAACACCAGCTTAGGCGAATGGTTTTTCAGCTCGGCGTCTTCGTATTGCGCGAAAGAGGCGATGATCAGCAGATCGCCCGGCGCGGCGCGGCGAGCGGCCGAACCATTGACCGAGATCACGCCGGAGCCGCGCTCCGCCTTGATCGCGTAGGTGGCGAAACGCTCGCCGTTGGTGACGTTCCAGATCTGCACTTCTTCGTATTCGAGAATATCCGCCGCTTCCAGCAGGTTTTCATCGATGGCGCAGGAGCCGATGTAATGCAGCTCGGCATGCGTGGTGGTCACCCGATGAAGCTTGGACTTGAGCATATTGCGTTGCATGACAACTTTCCTTCTTGTTCCGGATTCAGCGGAACACTTCGATATTGTCGATCAGACGGGTCTTGCCCAGGCGCGCGGCAGCCAACACCACCAGCCGCTTCTCGCCGGCATGGGCGATTTCCAGCGTGTCGGCCTGGCGCACTTCGACATAATCCACCACCCAGCCGGCGGCGCTCAGATCGTCGCGGGCAGTCTTTTCCAGCGCGGCGTAGTCATGGCTGCCGGCCAGCAGTCCGTCGCGGATGGCGCACAGATTGCGATACAGACGCGGCGCTTCGGCGCGCTCCTCGGCGGACAGATAGCCGTTGCGCGACGACAGCGCCAGGCCGTCGTCGGCGCGGCCGGTGTCCACCGGCACGATGGCGATCGGCGAGTTCAGATCGTCCACCATGGCCTGGATCACATGCAGCTGCTGGTAATCCTTCTTGCCGAAGCAGGCGACGTCCGGCTGCACGATATTGAACAGCTTAGTCACCACCGTTGCCACGCCGCGGAAGTGCCCGGGGCGGAAAGCGCCGCACAGCTCGTTCTGGATATGCGGCGGCTCCACGTTGAAGTCCTGCTTGACGCGCGGATACAGCTCGCGCTCGTCCGGGAAGAACAGCGCGTCGACGCCGGCGGCGCGCAGTTTCTCGCAATCGGATTCAAAGGTGCGCGGATACGCGTCGAAGTCCTCGCCCTGGCCGAACTGCAGCCGATTGACGAAGATGCTGACCACGACTTTATCGGCTTGCTCGCGCGCGGCCTTGACCAGTTTCAAATGCCCTTCGTGCAGATTGCCCATGGTAGGCACAAAGGCCAGCTTGCCGGCCTGCTTGCGCCAGGCGCGCATGTCGGCCACGCTACGGATGATTTCCATCGCTTATTGTCTCCCGGGCTCAGTAGGTATGCTCAGCGGACGGGAAGGTCTTGTCCTTCACCGCCTTGATATAGGCTTGGACAGCGCCCTGGATGCTGCCCACCTCTTCCATGAAGTTCTTGACGAACTTCGCTTTCTTGCCCGGATACACGCCCAGCATGTCGTGCAGCACCAGCACCTGGCCGGACGTATCCACGCCGGCGCCGATGCCTATGGTCGGCACATTGACGGTGTCGGTGATTTCCTTGGCCAGCGCCGCCGGCACGCACTCCATCACGATCATGCTGGCGCCGGCCTCGGCCAGCGCCTTGGCGTCATTGAGGACACGCTGGCCATCATCGCCGCGGCCCTGCACGCGGTAGCCGCCGAAGGCGTTGACGAACTGCGGGGTCAACCCGATATGCGAGCACACCGGCACGCCGCGCTCCACCAGGAAGCGGGTGGTTTCGGCCATATAGGCGCCGCCCTCCAGCTTCACCATATGCGCGCCGGCCTGCAGCAGGCGCGCCGCGTGGGCGAAGGCTTGCTGCGGACTTTGCTGATAGGCGCCGAAAGTCATGTCGCCCAGGATCAGCGCATTCTTGGCGCCGCGCGCCACGCAGCGGATGTGATAGGCCATCTCGTCCTCGCTGACCGGCAGCGTGGAATCGATGCCCTGCATCACCGGGCCCAGCGAATCGCCAACCAGCAGGATTTCCACGCCGGCCTCGTCCAGCAGGCTGGCGAAGCTGGCGTCGTAGCAAGTCAGCATGGTGATCTTCTGGCCTTCAGCCGCCAGCTTGTGCAAGGTATTGACGGTTATTTTCATTTCTCGACTTCCTCGTGTTCCATCGCGGCGCCGCGCGGGACGAACCCGGTCAGACGCTCTTGTTGAAATAACTGCGCTGGCCGCGCATTTCTGCAATGCAGCGGATCAATAACTCGAAGTCCTCGTCGCCGTCCACCAGATTCAGATGATCGGTGTTGACGATCAGCAGCGGCGCGGCCTCGTACTGATGGAAAAATTCGTTATAACCGGCGTGGACGCGCTTGAGGTAGCCCTCGGGGAAGTTCACCTCGTAGTCGATGGCGCGCGCCGCCACGCGCTGCAGCAGCGTCTCCTCGGACGCCTGCAGATAAATCACCAGATCCGGCACCGGATATTCCGGCAGCGCCAGCCTGGCCAGGCGGCGATACAGCGCCAGCTCATGCTCGTCCAGGTTCATCCGCGCGAACAGATCGTCCTTCTCGAACAGGAAGTCCGACACCAGCGGCGCAGTCATCAGTTCGCCCTGCAACATGTCGCGCGCGATGTCGGCGCGCTGCGTCAGGAAGCTCAGTTGGGTGGACAGCGCGTGCGCCGGCATATTGCGGTAGAAACGCGGCAGAAACGGATTGGCCGCCGGGTCTTCCGCCTTCAGTTGCACGCCCCAGTAGGCGGACAGCCGCTTGGCCAGCGATGACTTGCCGGAGCCTATCGGCCCCTCCACCACCACATATCGCAGTTGACTCATGTTTTTCCTGTTCTTGAGCGGGTTCAGCCGGCCTCGTCCAGCTTTTCAATGCCATCGCCGCTCAGCGCGGCGGCCAGCGCGGAAACGTCGCCCACGCCGGGCAGAATCTCGCCGCGAGCGATCTCGGCCAGGGGCACCATCACGAAGGCGCGGTCGCGCATGCGCGGGTGCGGCAGCGTCAGGGCCTCATCGGCGCAAACCACGCCATGGTAATACAGCAGGTCAAGGTCCAGCACCCTGGGCGCATTGCGAAAGCTGCGCTGGCGGCCGAAGCGCTGTTCGATGGCGAACAGCGCCTCCAGCAAATCCGCGGGCGACAACTGGGTATCCAGCGCCGCCACGGCATTGATGAAATCGGGTTGGTCGGCGTAGCCGACCGGCGCGGTGCGGTACAGCGAAGAGTGGCGCAGCAAGGCGCTGCCGGGCAAATGGCCAAGGGCCGCGAGCGCGGCCCTCACCTGCTGGTCCGGCTGCTCCAGGTTGCTGCCCAGAGCGACATAAGCCAGCGTCACTCAGGGCTCCCCTCGCTGGCGCCCTCGCTGCGCCGGCGGCTGCCGCTGCGGCGACGGCGGCGCTTCTTGGCCGGCTCGTCTCCGGCGCCGCTTTCCCTGGCCTCGGCGATCAGCCGTTCGCACTCGGCGCCGTCGGCGCGCTGGAAGCGCTCCCACCACTCCACCAGCGCGCGCGGGACTTCGCCGGCCTCGCTGCGCAGGGCCAGGAAGTCATAGGCGGCGCGGAAGCGCGGCTGCTCCAGGAAGCGATATGGCCGGCTGCCGGTGCGGCTGTCGAAGCGCGCCTGCAGCGTCCAGATTTCGCGCATGGTGACGCTGAAACGACGCGGGATGGCAAAGTCGTTGTCCTGTTCCGCCTCGATGTCGGCAATGGCGGACATCAGCGCCGGCAGGCTCTTCTCGCCTGCCGCCATGCGCTTTTGCCAGCCCTGGTTCACCTGGCGCCACAGCAAGGTGGCCAGCAGGAAGCCGACGGAAATCGGTTTGTCGGCGCGCAGCCGCGCGTCGGTGCTGTCCAGGCTCAGGCGCAGGAAAGGATCGTCGCCGGCCTTGTCGTCCATCACTGCGTCCAACAGCGGGAACACGCCGCGCGCCAGGCCTTCCTCGCGCAGCTTCTTCAAGCAGGCATAGGCATGGCCGGACATCAGGAGCTTCAGCAGTTCGTCGAACAGACGGGCCGGCGGCTCTTTCTTCAGCAGATGGGCGTGGGCGCGGATGGGCTTCTTGGTGGCGTCGTCGATCTCGAAACCCAGCTTGGCGGCCAGGCGCACCGCGCGCAGCATGCGCACCGGATCTTCCTGATAGCGGCGCGCCGGCTGGCCTATCATCACCAGTTTCTTGGCGTGCAGGTCCTTGACGCCGTTGTGGTAGTCGATGACGGTTTCGTCGGACGGATCATAGAACAGCGCATTGACGGTGAAGTCGCGGCGGTGCGCGTCTTCTTCTTGGCTGCCGAAACTGTTGTCGGCCATGATGCGGCCGGTTTCATTGGTGTCGTCGACGCTGCCGCCGCGGAAGGTGGTCACCTCTATGGTTTCCGGCCCCATCATCACGTGGACGATGCGGAAGCGGCGGCCGATGATGCGGGAGCGGCGGAACAGGTGATGCACCTGCTCCGGCGTGGCATTGGTCGCCACGTCGAAATCCTTGGGCGACACGCCCAGCATCAGGTCGCGCACCGCCCCGCCCACCACGTAGGCGGCAAAGCCGGCCTCTTGCAGGCGGCTGGTCACGCGCAGGGCGGCGGAACTCAACTGGTCGCGGCGAACGCCGTGCTGCGGCAGCGGATACACGCGGAGCTTGCCGCGGCGCTTGGCCATGCCGGCCGGCAATTCCAGAACTTTTCGGATTAGCTTGCGGATCATGTGGAAGATTGTGACTTGGAATACTGGATTCGCAAGAATTAGGATTCAAGGCCGCGATTATAGCCCGAATCTTTACGGAAAATACACATCGCCCCCGCCCCCTCTCGCAACTTGTTCCGGAACCGACTGCCCCGGCCGTCTTTTCATTATGGTTCAGCCAGATAGCCGGCCAGGCAAGTTTGCAAGTGCTCGCGCAGCGCCACCACCGCCGGCGACAGCATCAAGCGGTGCGGCGTCACCAGATACAACGGCGCCGGCTCCGTGAGGCAATCCGGCAACAAGGACCGCAAGGCGCCCGAACGCAAATCCGCCAGCACGTCCAATCTGGACTTGTAAGCGATGCCGCGCCCCGCCGCCGCCCAGCGCCGCACGATCTCGCCGTCGTCGCTCATCCAGCGCCCGCTCACCGCCACCGTCTGCCGCTCGCCGTCGCGCTCGAAGCTCCAGCGCTCGTGCACCGCCTCGCCCAGCACCAGGCGCAGACACTGGTGTCCGCGCAAGTCCTGCGGCGCACGCGGCTCGCCATGCCGGGCCAGGTAATCCGGCGACGCGCACAACACGCGGCGGTTGTCCGGCGCCAGCGGCAGGGCCACCAGGCTGGAGTCATCCGGCACACCGTAACGCACCGCCACATCCACCGGCTGGCGGTACAGATCCGCCACCCGATCGCTGACGCGCAGCTGCAGGCTGAGGCCCGGATGCCGCGCCAGAAAATCATCCAGCCACGGCCGCAGCAGATTGCGTCCCAGGTCGGACGGCATGGACAGGGACAAGCTGCCGGCCAGCGCCTGCCTGTCCTGCGCCAATGCCAGGCTGCCGGCCTGCACCGCATCCAGCGCGGCGCGGGCGTGGACCAGATAGCGCTCGCCGGCCAGCGTCAGTCTCAGGCTGCGGGTGGAGCGGGCCAACAGTTGCGCCCCGACTTCCGCCTCCAGCCGTTTCAGCGCGGCGCTGGCCACGGCCGGGCTCAGGTCCAGCTGGCGCGCCGCCGCCGACAAGCTGCCGTGGTCCGCCGCGCGGATGAAGACCTGCAAATCGTCCAATCTGATCATTTTATCAATTTAATTTTGAAACTGATTCCAATCATAGCTGGATTTTCTCTCAATCAAATAGCAATACCATGCAGGCACTGATTCACGCCACCGCAACAAAGGAAATGCCATGAAAGCCATCGCCTATTACCAAAACCTGCCGATCGACCACGCCGAAGCCTTGCTGGACGTCGAACTGCCCGAACCGATCATCGGCGAACACGACCTGCTGGTCGAAGTGAGAGCCATCTCGGTCAACCCGGTGGACGTCAAAGTCCGCGCCAATATGGCGCCGCCAGCCGGCCAGCCGCGCGTGCTGGGCTGGGACGCGGCCGGCGTGGTGCGCGCCGTCGGCAGCAAGGTCAGCCTGTTCCAGCCGGGCGACCGCGTCTGGTACGCCGGCGCCTTGCAGCGCCCCGGCGCCAACAGCGAGCTGCACGCGGTGGACGAGCGCATCGTCGGCAAGATGCCGGATAGCCTGGACTTCGAAACCGCCGCCGCTCTGCCGCTGACCGCCATCACCGCCTGGGAGCTGTTGTTCGACCGCCTGCAAGTGCTGGCCAACGGCCAACCGGCCGGCAAGAAGCTGCTGATCGTCGGCGCCGCCGGCGGCGTCGGCTCCATCCTGGTCCAACTGGCGCGCCAACTGACCGGGCTGACTGTCATCGGCACCGCCTCGCGTCCTGAAACCCAGGCCTGGGTCAAGGATCTGGGCGCCCACCATGTCATCGACCACCGCCAGCCGCTGAGCCAGGAACTGAAGCGCATCGGCATCGAGCACGTCGATTACGTCGCCAGCCTGAACCAGACCGAGCAGCACTTCGCCGAGATCGTCGAGTCGCTGGCGCCGCAGGGCAAGCTCGCGCTGATCGACGATCCCGCCACGCTGGACGTCCGTCCGCTGAAGACGAAAAGCCTCTCGCTGCACTGGGAATTCATGTACACGCGCTCGATGTTCGCCACCGACGACCAGATCGCCCAGCACACGCTGCTGACCGAACTGGCCCGCCTGGTGGACGCCGGCATCGTGAAAAGCACCGTGGCCGAACGCTTCGGCGCCATCAATGCCGCCAACCTGAAACGCGCCCACGCCCTGCTGGAAAGCAATACCGCCAAAGGCAAGATCGTGCTGTCGGGCTTCTGACCGTCTGCTTGTCCGCTATCGGCCGCCTGCGCGCAGCCTTTTTACTGATGGGAAGAATCCATGCGAAGCCACCTCACCCTGATCACCATAGACCTCTCCTTCCACGCCGCCAGCGCCGGCGTGGTGGCCGCCATCTTGCAAAAACACGGCGTCACCGTCAGCGAATGGCGCGTGCCGCACGAACGCGCCTTCGAGCTGCTGGCCAGCGGCCAGGGCGACCTGCTGTGCAGCGCCTGGCTGCCCGGCAGCCACGGCGCCTACCTGGCGCCCATCGAGCATGAAGTGGAAAAACTGACCGTGCTGTACACCCCGTACGCCCTGTGGGGCGTTCCCGACTACGTGCCGCCAGAAGCCGTCTCCACGCTGGCGGACCTGCGAAAACCCGAAGTCGCGGCGCGCATGGTCAAGACCATCCAGGGCATCAATCCCGGCGCCGGCATCAGCCGCTTCTCGCTGGAGATCATGGCGCGCTACGGGCTGGAACAGGCCGGCTACGCCTTTCGGCATGGCAGCCTGGACGACTGCGTCGCCGCCTTCGAACAGGCAGTCGCCCGCCGCGACTGGGCAGTGGTGCCGCTGTGGCAGCCGCAATTTCTGCATTGGTCCCACCGCATCCGCGAACTGGCCGACCCGGAAGGCTTGCTGCGCGGCCGCGATGAGGCCACGCTATTGATCCGCAAAGACGCGCTGGCCAGACTGCCGGAAGCCGCCGCATCTGAGCTGCGCGGCCTGCGGCTGGGCAACCAAGCCCTGACCTACCTGGATCATCTGGTCGCGCGCCAAGGGCTGGAGCCTCTCGCGGCGGCCGGCCGACTGCCGGCATGACGCCAGCCAGGCCAGTCGCGACAGCAGCATTCAACAATACGACATTTCGATACCCCTACCCTCAACCCAGTAGACATACGGCGCAAATCCATAGAGCATAGCAACTTCATCCCCTGACCCGCCCCGCGCACCGCTGCAGGGGAAGCCATTCAGGAAGCCGGCGCCGGGCCCGCCCGGCGCGTCGGCTTTCCGTACATCCAGGAGCATGCCGTGCATTCCAAACCGCATCCAAGCCGCAGCCGCCCGCCGCTGCGGCAAGTCGCCGTCGGGCTGGCCGTGGCGCTGGCCCTGGCAGGCTGCGCCGTCGGGCCGGATTTCAAGACGCCCGTCCTGCCCAAGGCCGCAGACGCGCCGTACACCGAAACGCCATTGCAAGCCGAAACCGTCAGCGCGCATGGCGACCGCGTCGGCCCATCCGGCGTCGGCCAGCGGCTGATCAATGGCCAGGATCTGCCGGCCGAGTGGTGGAAGCTGTTCCGCTCCGAACCGCTGGACCAACTGATCCGCGCCGCGCTGGAACACAATCCGACGCTGGACGCCGCCCAGGCCGCGCTGCGCCAGGCGCAGGAAAACTACAACGCCGCGGCCGGCGCCACTTATTTCCCCAGCGTCAACGCGCAACTGGGCGGCGGCCGCCAGCGCGCCATCCTCAGCGGATCGACGCCCAACGAATTCAACGTCTACAGCGGCACCATCGGCGTGTCCTACACCCTGGACCTGTTCGGCGGCGAGCGCCGCCAGCTGGAAAGCCTGATGGCGGCCGCGGACTACCAGCGCTTCCAGGCCGAGGCGGCCTACCAGACGCTGATCGGCAACGTGGTCACCACCGCGGTGCAGGAAGCGGCGCTGCGCGGCCAACTGGAAGCCACCCGCGAGCTGCTGAAGGCGCAGGAGACGCAGCTGCGCATTGCCGAGAAACAAGTCGAGCTGGGCGCGCATCCGCGCGCGGTGGCGCTGACCCAGGGCACGCTGGTGGCGCAAACCCGCGCCCAATTGCCGCCGCTGGAAAAGGCGCTGGCGCAAACCCGACACCAACTGGCCGTGCTGGCCGGACGCTTCCCCGGCGAGGGCGGCCTGCCGGAATTCCATCTCGAATCGCTGCGGCTGCCGGACGCATTGCCGGTGTCGCTGCCGTCGGCGCTGGCGCGCCAGCGGCCGGACATCCGCGCCAGCGAAGCCCTGCTGCACCAGGCCTCCGCGCAAGTCGGCGTCGCCACCGCCAACCAGTATCCGCAGATCACGCTGAGCGGCAGCTACGGCACCCAGCACACGGTGCTGCCCGCGATGGACATCGGCAACACGCTGTGGGGCGTCACCGCCGGCTTGACCCAACCCCTGTTCAACGGCGGCGCGCTCAGCGCCAAGCGCCGCGCCGCCGAGGCGGCCTACCAGCAGGCCGAGGCCCAATACCGCGCCACGGTCCTGAAGGCCTTCCAGAATGTGGCCGACAGCCTGCGCGCCATCGATGCCGACGCCTTGGCCCTTAGGGCGCAAGCCGACGCCGAAGCCAAGGCGCGCGAATCGCTGGACGTGAACACCCGGCAATACAAGCTGGGCGGCATCAGCTACCTGGCGCTGCTGGATGCGCAACGCAGCTATCAGCAGGCGCGCATCGGCCTGATCCAGGCGCAGGCGGCGCGTTACGCCGACACCGCCGCGCTGTTCCTGGCGCTGGGCGGCGGCTGGTGGAACCACCCGGCGGCCACAGACCAGACAGGCGGCTGAGCCGCAGCAAGACAAGGCTCGCGCCGCGGCGCGGGAACACGGAATCCGAATCGCCATTGAAAGAAGAAGACGAATCATGACCAAGCGAATGTTGATCATGTTGGGCGGCGTAGTGCTGCTGATTGTGGTGCTGGGCGTGGGCTTTTTCCTGCACATCCAGAAGCTGATCGCCAGCTCGCCCAAGCCGGGCCCGCAGACGGTGTCCACCACCGTCGCCAAGATGGCCGAATGGCAGCCGCAGCTCAGCTCCGTCGGCACCGTCACCGCCGTGCACGGCGTGGACATCAGCAGCGAAGTGGCCGGCCAGGTGCGCAGCCTGCACTTCAAGTCCGGCCAGGACGTCAAGGCCGGCGACGTGCTGGTGCAATTGAACGCCGACTCCGACCAGGCCCAGCTGCGCTCGCTGCAGGCCGCCGCCGAACTGGCCGCCACCACGCTGAAGCGGGACCGCGCCCAGCTGGCGATCGAGGGCGTCAGCCAAGCCCAGGTGGACGCCGACATGGCCGACTTGAAGAGCAAGACCGCGCTGGTGGCGCAACAAGCCGCGCTGGTGGCCAAGAAAACCATACGCGCGCCGTTCTCCGGCCGCCTGGGCATCACCACGGTCAATCCCGGCCAGTACCTGAATCCGGGCGACAAGATCGTCACGCTGCAAACCATCGACCCGGTGTATGTCGACTTCAACCTGCCGCAACGCCAGATCGGCCAGGTGCGCGTGGGACAGCCGGTCAAGGTCAAGAGCGATGCCTTTGGCGATGAGGCCTTCCACGGCAAGATCAACGCGATCAACCCCAAGATCGACCCCGCCACGCGCAATGTTCAGATCGAAGCCACCATCGCCAATCCCAAGCACAAGCTGCTGCCCGGCATGTTCGCCAACGCCACCATCGACGTGGGCAGCAAACAGAAACACCTGACGCTGCCGCAGACCGCCATCACCTACAACCCGTACGGCTCTACCGTGTTCATCGTCAAACAGGGCAAAAACGGGCTGGAAGCGCAGCAGGCCTTCGTCACCACCGGCGATACCCGCGGCGACCAGGTGGCGATCACCGCCGGCCTGAAGGAAGGCCAGGAAGTGGTCACCAGCGGCCAGCTTAAGCTGAAGACCGGCACCCCGGTCACCGTCAACAACTCGGTGCAGCCGGCCAATAGCCCGAACCCGACGCCGCAAGAACACTGAGGCTCGCCATGAACTTTACCGATATTTTCATCAAGCGGCCGGTGCTGGCCACCACAGTCAGCCTACTGATCGTGGTGCTCGGCCTGCGCTCGCTGTTCGGCCTGCCGATCAACCAGTACCCGCGCACGCAGAACGCGGTGGTGACCATCTCCACCGCTTACTACGGCGCCGACGCCAAGACGGTGGCCGGCTTCATCACTCAGCCGCTGGAGTCCGCCATCGCCCAGGCGCAGGGCATCGACTACCTGTCCTCCACCAGCAGCAGCGGCGTGTCCACCATCACCGCCACGCTGCGGCTGAATTACGACGCCAACCGCGCGCTGACCGAGATCAACACCCAGGTCAACTCGGTGAAGAACCAGCTGCCGCCGCAGGCGCAGCAGCCGGTGCTGACGGTGCAGACCGGCCAGACCACCGATGCGATGTACATGGGCTTCTATAGCGACACGCTGCCCACCAACAACGTCACCGACTACCTGGTGCGCGTGGTCAAGCCCAAGCTGGACTCCATCGCGGGCGTGCAGACGGCGGAAATCCTGGGCGGCCGGCCCTTCGCACTGCGCGCTTGGCTCGATACGGCAAAAATGGCGGCGCACGGCGTCACCGCGGCCGACGTCAGCGCCGCGCTGGCCAGCAACAACACGCTGGCCGCGCTCGGGTCCAGCAAGGGACAGATGGTGACCATCCCGCTGACCGCGGCCACCGACCTGCACTCGGTGGAAGAGTTCAAGCAACTGGCCGTCAAGCGCAACGGCGACGCCATCGTGCGCTTGCAGGACGTGGCCAACGTGACGCTGGGTTCGGACAATTACGACTTCAACGTCGCCTTCAGCGGCGTGCGCTCGGTGTTCATCGGCATCAAGGTGGCGCCGGAGGCCAACATCCTCGACGTGGCGGAGCGAGTGCGCAAGGCCTTCCCCGATGTGCAGAAGCAGCTGCCGACCGGCCTGACCGGCCAGATCGTCTACGACTCCACCGACTTCATCAACACCTCCATCCATGAGGTGGTGAAGACGCTGCTGGAAGCGCTGGTCATCGTGACCGTGGTGATCTTCCTGTTCCTGGGCAGCTTCCGCGCGGTGCTGGTGCCGGTGATCGCCATGCCGCTGTCGCTGATCGGCACCTTCTTCATCATGCTGATGCTGGGCTACTCCATCAACCTGCTGACGCTGCTGGCGCTGGTGCTGGCCATCGGCCTGGTGGTGGACGACGCCATCATCGTGGTGGAAAACGTCGACCGCCACATGCGCGACGGCATGTCGCCGTTCGAGGCGTCCATCACCGCCGCGCGCGAGCTGGGCGGCCCGATTCTGGCGATGACGGTGGTGCTGGTGGCCGTATACGTGCCGATCGGCTTCCAGGGGGGCCTGACCGGCGCGCTGTTCACCGAGTTCGCCTTCACCCTGGCGGCGGCCGTGACCGTGTCCGGCGTGGTGGCGCTGACGCTGTCGCCGATGATGTGCTCGCGTTTCTTCAACAACGACATGGACAACAGCCCCTTCGTCCATGCCATCGACCGTACCTTCGAGCGCGTGCGCCATGCTTACCAGCGCATTCTGCACAGCCTCCTGGAAACCTGGCCGGTGCTGATCGTGATGGGCGTCATCCTGATCGCCCTGTTGGCCGTGATGTTCAAGATGTCCAAGTCCGAACTGGCGCCGGAAGAAGACCAGGGCATCGTGATGTCGCAGGTGGTCGGCGCGCCGACGGCCACGTCCGACCAGATGCAAACCTACGCCAACCAGGTATTCCAGGTGGCCAAGGAAATGCCCGAGTACGAGCAGATGTTCCAGATCACCGGCGTGCCCACCGTCAACGCCGGCATAGGCGGCGTGCTGTTCAAGGACTGGGGCGAACGCAAGCGCAACGCCCACGAAATCCAGCTTGACCTGCAAGCGCGCTGGAACAAGATCGCCGGCGCGCGGGTGGCGGCGTTCCAGTTCCCGCCGCTGCCCGGCGCCTCCGGCTTGCCGGTGCAGTTTGTGATCAACACCACCGAACCGTTCGAAAACCTCAATCAGGTCGCGCAGCAGGTGATGGACAAGGCGCGCGCCTCCGGCAAATTCTACTTTATCGACGGCGACCTCAAAATCGACAAGCCGCAAGCCACGGTGGAAGTGGACCGCGACAAGCTGACCGCGCTGGGGCTGACCCAGCAGGATGTGGGCAACGCGCTGTCCGCCGCGCTGGGCGGCGGCTACGTCAACTACTTCTCCATCGACGGCCGCTCCTACAAGGTGATTCCGCAGGTGCAGCAGGTGGACCGTCTCAACCCGTCGCAGCTGATGGACTACTACATCAAGACGCCCGCCAGCGGCGTCATTCCGGTCGGCACCGTGGCCAAGCTCAGTTACAGCGTGGTGCCGCAGTCCATCACCCGCTTCCAGCAGCTCAACTCGGTCACCATTTCCGGCGTGGCCGGGGTATCGCAAAACGAAGCGCTGCAATTCCTGCGCGACGAAGTGCAGAAGGCCGCGCCTTCCGGCTACAGTGTGGATTACGCTGGCCAGTCCCGCCAGTTCATGCAGGAATCCGGCGGCTTCCTGGTGACCATGCTGTTCGCGGTGATCATCGTGTTCCTGGCGTTGTCCGCGCTGTTCGAAAGCTTCCGCGACCCGGTGGTGATTCTGGTGTCGGTGCCGCTGGCGCTGTTCGGCGCGATGATCTTCATCTTCCTGGGCTTCTCCTCGCTGAACATCTACACCGAGGTGGGCCTGGTGACGCTGATGGGCCTGATCAGCAAGCACGGCATTCTGATCGTGGAAGTGGCCAACGAGCTGCGCAAGACCGGCCTGTCCAAGCGCGAGGCCATAGAGCAGGCCGCGTCGATCCGGCTGCGCCCCATCCTGATGACCACCGCCGCCATGGTATTCGGCGTGATCCCGCTGGTGATCGCCTCCGGCGCCGGTGCGGCCGGCCGCTACGCGATGGGCCTGGTGATCTTCACCGGCCTGTCCATCGGCACGCTGTTCACGCTGTTCGTGGTGCCGGCGATGTATATGTTCCTCGCCTCGCGCCGCGACGCCAAGGAGGCGACGTCCTCTGGCGAGCAAACGCAGCCGGCTCACTGAGCGGCGCTTGCTACGTTATGATTCGACAGGCGGCCATCCGGCCGCCTGTTTTGTTTACCCAGACAGGAAATAACCATGCCTACCCGCTCGGAAAATGAAAGCATCACCGCCCTGCTCTTGGCCGGCGGCCAGGGTTCGCGCATGGGCGGCGTGGACAAGGGATGGGTGGAACTGGATGGCGTCGCGCTGGCGGAGCGTGTCGCCGCGCGGCTGCGGCCGCAGGCCGACACGCTGCTGATCAGCGCCAACCGCAATCTGGAGCGTTACGCCGCGCTGGGCCGGGTGGTGACGGACACGGCGGAGTTCGCCAACTGCGGCCCGCTGGCCGGGCTGGAAGCCGGCCTGGCCGCTTGCGAGACCACATGGCTGATCGCCGCGCCATGCGACCTGCCCTTGCTGCCGGAAAACCTGGCCGCGCGGCTGCTGGCGCCGCTGCGCGATGGCCATAGCCAGCTGGCGGTGGCGCACAGCGCGGGGCAAGCGCATCCGGTGTGCATGGCGCTATCGATCACGCTATTGCCATCGCTGCGCGACTATCTGCGCGGCGGCGGCCGCAGGGTGCGCGAGTGGCAGGCGCAAGCCGGCGCGCTGGCAGTGGATTTCGACGACGCGCCGCAAGCGTTCCGCAATCTCAACACGCCAGAAGATTTGGCCGCGCTGCAACAGCGCTGAATGGCGACTAGCGGCCGGCGGTGTACTCGACAAAACCGTTCTGCCGGCAGAAACTGGCCAACACCACGCCGGCCTGACGCGCGATGTCCACCGCCAGGGCCGTGGGCGCGGAGATGGTGGCCAGCATCGGGATGTTGACCCGCGCCGCCTTGCGCACCAGCTCATAGCTGGCGCGGCTGGACATGAAGACGAAACCATCGCCGGGCGAGGCATCTTGCAGCGCCAGATGGCCTATCAGCTTGTCCAGCGCATTATGGCGGCCCACGTCCTCGAACACCGCCCTCACCTCGCCATCCAAGCCGCACCAGGCGGCCGCATGCGCGCAGCCGGTGAGCTGGTTCAAACGCTGCCGCGCCGGCAGCTCGGAAGCCGCGCGGGCAAGGATCGCGGCGTCGGCGACCAGCGGACGCGGCGGCGGCGTGATCCGACCAGGCGAGAGATCGAGCAGGCCCAGGCTCTCGATGCCGCACACGCCGCAGCCGGTGCGGCCGGCCAAGGAGCGGCGATGGTCCTTCAAGGCCAGGAAAGCCGGCTGGGCGATGTCCAGCCGGACCTCGGCGCCGCCGCAAACCCGCTCGGCCTCGACATCGAAAATTTCCGCCCGCCGCGCCACGATGCCCTCGCTCAGCGCGAAGCCCACCGCCAGTTGCTCCAAGTCGCAGGGCGTCGCCATCATCACGGCGTGCGAGATGCCGTTGAACACCAGCGCCACCGGCACCTCCTCCGCCACCCAATCCATGGCGGACTGCGCCGCGCCATCGCGGTGACGCATCACCTCCAGCCGGGCGGCCCCGGCCTGCTCGCTCATCCCTTCCACTCGCCCCCTCCCTCCCGCGCCTTGGCGACGGGAATACGCTAGACTACGCGTCGTTTCCGTTAATACTGATTCCCATGACCGCCGACGCCCCTTTGCAGGCAGAACACCTGGCCCCAGCCATCGCCGCGCTGCTGGCGCAATTGTGGCGCGCCGAGCACGCCAGCGACGGCCCCTGGTCGCTGCCGCGGCTGTGCAAGCAAGCCGGCCTGCGCATGAGCACCTTGCGCCGCGGCCTGACGCTGTTGAGCCAGCTGGAACTCGCCGCCGTCCGCATCGACGAAGCCGGCCATGGCGAGGCCAGCCTGACCGAAGACGGAAAAACCTTGTGCCGCCAGCTGTTCGCAGCGGCGGGCCACGGCTGACATTATCCCCCTGCATGCGCGGCGGAGCCAGCAGGCTGCATGAGTCGACACATCCACGCCATGTCATGGGTATAAAAACTTGACCTCGCCCCGCAACGAGGAATTATCCTAGGGGCTGTTGACGTTTGGTGAGTGGATCGCGTTTGAGCCGATTTGGCCCGGAAGCAAGGCGCGCAGTCCGACGCATAGTCATTCTATGCAAGGACTGGGCAACGCGGCTTCCGGCCCAAAGCGGCCAAACCCGCAGGGCCGGGCGCCTTTCGCGCCGACTCTTCGTTGTTCCGCGCTGGCAGAGAATGACTATGCGGCGCGCGAAACGCCTCGATTCGCCGCAAAACGCATCCCGGCGCGACCGCTCACCAAACGTCAACAGCCCCTAGTAAGCTCAGCCACCGCGCCGCCCGCAGCCATGCCAGGCGGTACGCGTTTTACCGCAGGAACACCCACCATGGATCACAAGCGCAAGGCACGCATCGCGCCCTACCCACAGCCGGCCGGCGGCCTGGATTCGCTGAAAAGCACCACCATCACGCTGCTGAAGGAAAAAGTACCCGGCAGCCGCTACAAGACGCTGCTGCACCAAAACCAGCCGGACGGCTTCGACTGCCCCGGCTGCGCCTGGCCGGACCGCGAGCACACGTCCACGTTTGAGTTCTGCGAGAACGGCGTCAAGGCGGTGGCGGCCGAAGCCACCTCCAAACGCATAGGCGCGGACTTCTTCGCCCGCCATACGGTGACGGAACTGCTGCAACAGAGCGATTACGAACTGGAGCAGCACGGCAGGCTGACCGAGCCGCTGGCCTACGACACCGCCAGCGACCGCTACCTGCCGATAAGCTGGGACGAAGCCTTCGCGCTGATCGCCCGCCATCTGAAGGCGCTGGACGATCCCAATCGCGCCTCGTTCTATGTCTCCGGCCGCACCAGCAACGAAACCGCCTTCCTGTTCCAGCTGTTCGTGCGCCTGTACGGCACCAACAACTTTCCGGACTGCTCCAACCTGTGCCACGAATCGTCCAGCCGCGCGCTGCCGCAGACGGTGGGCGTGGGCAAGGCCACGGTGGTGCTGGACGACTTCGAACACGCCGACACCATCATGGTGTTCGGCCAGAACCCGGCCACCAACCATCCGCGCATGCTGAACGAACTGCGCGCGGCGGCCAAGCGGGGCGCCACCATCGTCTCGATCAATCCGCTGAAGGAAAAAGGACTGGACCGCTTCGCCAGCCCGCAGCACCCAATGGACCTGCTGAACGGCGGGGCCGAGATCAGCTCGCTCTTCATCCGCCCCACCCTGGGCGGCGACTTCGCGCTGATCAAGGGCGTGGCCAAGCGGGTGCTGGAACTCGATGACGAGGCCGCGGCCAGCGGCGGCGAGCGCGTGCTGGACGTGGATTTCCTGGCCGAACACTGCAGCGGCTTCGACGCCTTCGCCGCCGATCTGCGCGGCGAGAGCTGGCCAGATTTGATCGCCGCCTCCGGCGTGCCGTTTCAGGATATCGAGGCGCTGACCCGCGTCTACGTCAAGGGCAAGGCGGTGATCAGCACCTGGGGCATGGGCCTGACCCAGCATCGCGACTCGGTGGCCGCCATCCAGATGCTGTCCAACCTGCTGATGCTGCGCGGCAATATCGGCCGCCGCGGCGCGGGCCTGTGCCCGGTGCGCGGCCACTCCAATGTGCAGGGCGACCGCACCATGGGCATCGAGGACAAGCCTGGCCAGGCATTCCTGGATCGGCTGGCCCAAGTTTACGACTTCGAGCCGCCGCGCCAGCACGGCCTGGACGCGGTGGACACCATCAAGGCGATGCTGGACGGCCGGGTCAAGGTCTTCGTCGGCCTGGGCGGCAACTTCGCCATGGCCACGCCGGACACGCCGCGCACGTTTGAAGCGCTGCGAAACTGCGCGCTGACGGTGCAGATTTCCACCAAACTGAACCGCAGCCACCTGATTCACGGCCAGGACGCGCTGATCCTGCCGACGCAGGGCCGTACCGAAATCGACCTGCAGCAGACCGGTCCGCAAGGCGTGACGGTGGAAGATTCGATGTGCATGGTGCACCTGTCCTACGGCATCAATCCGCCGGCGTCCAAGCAGCTGCTGTCCGAAACCGCCATCACCGCGCGCATGGCGCATGCCACGCTGGGCAGCGGCAAAGTGGACTGGCTGTCTTATGCGGACGACTACGCCAAAATCCGCGACGAGATCGCCAAGTGCCTGCCTGGCTTTGAAGATTTCAATGCCCGCGTGGCCCAGCCTGGCGGCTTCCACCTGACGCCGGCCTCGCGCGAGCGGCGCTGGCTCACGCCCAGCGGCAAGGCGCAATTCATCGTCAACGCGCTGGAGAAGGACACGCCCATCGCCCGCGCCCGCGCGCTGCACGGCGACAAGCTGATGGTGCTGATGACCGCCCGCTCCCACGACCAGTACAACACCACCATCTACGCCCTGGACGACCGCTACCGCGGCGTCTACGGCCAGCGTCGGGTGCTGCTGATCCACCGCGACGACATCGCGCGACTGGGCTTCGCCGCCGGAGAGCGCGTGGATATCTTCACGGTATGGCATGACGGCATCGAGCGCCGCGCCGACGGCTTCCTGCTGGTGGAGTACGACATCTCGCGCGGCTGTCTGGGCGCCTACTTCCCGGAAACCAATCCGCTGATTCCGCTGGACAGCGTGGCCGACATCTCCAACACGCCGACGTCCAAATCGGTGCCGGTGCTGCTGCGCCGCTCGGCGGCGAGCTGAACGGGCGACACGGCAGCCAAGAAGGGCCGTCGGCGGGATCAACTCAGCCGGCGGTCCATTTCCTCGACCGGCATCGGCTTGCCGTAATAAAACCCTTGCATGATCCGCACCCCCTGCCTGGCCAGGGCATGGGCCTGCTCGGCCGACTCCACCCCCTCCGCCACCAGGCTCAGCCCCATCGCCTGCGCCATCCGGACGATGGCCGCCACAATCGCCCCGCTGCTGCTATCGCTGAGCATGTCGCGCACGAAGCTCTGGTCTATCTTCAACACATCGATGGGAAAAGACTTCAGATAAGACAGGCTGGAGTAACCGGTGCCGAAATCGTCGATGGCGATGGAAACGCCCAGGCTTTTGAGTTCGGACAGCATCGCCATCGTCAGCTCGACATCCCGCGCCAGCACGCTTTCAGTCAGCTCCAGCTGCAGGCGGTCCGGCGCCATGCCGGTTTCCTTCAGCGTCGCCCGCAATTGTTCGCAGAACCCCGCCGCGGCGATCTGCATGGCGGAGACATTGACCGCCACGTGCAGATCGCAGCCGGCGTCATGCCAACGCTTGCCGTCCAGGCAAGCCTGGCGCAATACCAGCTGTCCCAGCGGCAGGATCAGGCCGGTTTTTTCCGCCAGCGGAATGAACTCCGCCGGCGCCAGGATAGCGCCATCCTCCTTGCGCCAGCGCATCAGCGCCTCCACGCCGACAGTGCTGAGGTCTTCCACATCCACCTTGGGCTGGTAGTAGACCAAAAAGCTCTCTTGCTCCGCGCCCATCCGGAAGTGCCGCTCCAGCGCCTGCCGCGTCAACAACGCCTCTTCTATCTCGCCGGAAAAGAAGCGGCAATGATTGCGCCCCTGCTGCTTGGCGTGATACAGCGCGGCGTCGGCATGACGGTATAGCTCATCGGCATCGCGGCTGTCATCGGGATACAGGCTGATTCCCACGCTGGCGGACAGATCGTAGCGCGACTCGCCCAACTGGAAAGGTTCGGCGACAAGCCGCCTCAACTTTTCCGACAGCATGCCGGCCTGCTCTATGCTGCCCAGGCCCGGCATCAGAATGATGAATTCGTCGCCCCCCTGGCGGCTGACCGTATCGCCAGGCCGCAATCCCTGCTGCAGACGCAAGGCCACCAACTGCAACAGCTGATCGCCCACCGCATGTCCCATCGAGTCGTTGATCAGTTGGAAATGGTCCAGGTCCAGCATCAGCAGACCCAAACGCTCGCCGCTTTGCTCCGCCTGCTGCAAGGCCTGCAACAGCCTATCCTGCAGCAGGATGCGGTTGGGCAGATTGGTCAGCGCGTCGTGATAGGCCAGATGCGTCATCCGCACGGCCATCGCCCGCGCCTCGCTGACATCGTGGAATACCACGACGGCGCCGCCCGGCCTGCCGGCATGGTCCATGACCGGCGCGGCGCGGCCCACGACCGCCAGCAGTCCGCCGTCTCGCTGTTGCAGCTCGCAGTCCAGCGCCATGCCAACGGTTCTTCGCTCCGCCAAGGCCAGATGCGTCGGACTGGGCAGGGCTCGCCCCTGGCTGTTGCGCAGCAGCAGTATCATATCGACAGGCTGGTTCAGCGCGTCGTCAAACTGCCACCCAGTCAGGTTCTCGGCGATGGGATTCAAGAAAGTCACGCGGCCATCGTCGTCGGTGGCGATCACCGCGTCGGCCAAGACATTGAGCGTGACGCGAGCGCGTTCCTTCTCGTCAAACAAGGCGTGCTGGGTCCGCTTGTCGTCGGTCACATCGGCAATCGACATCATCAGCACATTCGCTCCGCGGCTGATCAAGGCGACTCTGCCATACCAGATCTCGCCGTCCGGCCGTGAAAAACGCGATTCGAACAAGGCGTCGCTGCCGGCCAGTGCTTGCCGCAGCGGCTCTGCCATTGCCCGGTAATTGTCTGCGCCAAGCGCGTCGCGCGCGTGCAGGCCGGCCATGTCCGCCGCCGGCAGCCCAAACCAGCAGCCTTCCGCGTCATTGCAGGAAATATTGCGCAAGTCGGCGTTCCAGTAAGCGATGAACACCGGAAAATAACGCCGCATATCGGACATGTCCTGCGCCGCCCTCTCCAGCAGCCGCGCCTTGCGCTGCAGGGTCAAGTGCGTCTGGATGCGAGCGCGGGTCTCCTGCACGCTCAAAGGCTGGCGCAGGAAGTCGGCGCCGTCCATGCCCAGGGCTTGCAACTGATCGTCGTCCGCGTCTTTGCCCGTGATGCAGATGATCGGCACATCCCGCAATGGCGGCATGGCCTTGAGCGCATGGTAAACGGCGCGGCTATCCCGGCCAGGCACGGCGATGTCCAGCAAGATCAAATCCGGCTTCAGGCTTCTGGCCATGCCAAGCGCCGCCCGCTCACCCGAAGCATGATGCACTTCGGCCTGCCCGCGCAGCGCCTCGGCCACCACGCGCGCATTGCTCGGCGAGTCGTCGATAATCAGAATCCGCTCCGGCTCCCGCAGCCGCTCATTGAACATTTGCCCTCCCTGCACCAACCTAGAAGCCCGGCAGACAACGGGTAAAGAGACCCGGTCCCCGCCCGCCATACCCGGAAACTACATTCAGGAATAGCTGGCCGACGACGCCCTAGGCAAGCCCACTCGCAAAACTGCGTATTGCCTGCCTTGCGGCAGACCGGCGACATCCAGTGCCTTACATGCCACAGCCACATGTACCTGGTCGTCAACGCCGGGGATCAGACTGTGCCTGGGGTGGCGGACAGTCTCCATCGCCATGCTCCCGCCCGCGACGCGTGATGGGCGGCAATGCCTCGTAGATGGCCACATTCTTCCTGCGGGCGAACTGAGACAATAGGCGGTTATGAATCGGACGGCCGCAATTCATGCGGGGGCATACAAAAACGGCTGCGCGAACGAACGCGCAATGCAAAAAGCCCCGATAAAATCGGGGCTTTTTATTTGGCGGAGAGGGGGG
>NZ_JAUCGU010000012.1:0-32942 GCF_059916625.1 Chromobacterium sp. CCUG 76385 | reverse complement strand
GGGATTCGAACCCCCGTTAGGGTATTACCCTAAACACGCTTTCCAGGCGTGCGACTTAAACCACTCATCCACCTCTCCGGAGGTGTCTTGCTGAATTGTCGGAACCGCGACGCGGTTCGATATTGAATTCTGGCGGAGAGGGGGGGATTCGAACCCCCGTTAGGGTATTACCCTAAACACGCTTTCCAGGCGTGCGACTTAAACCACTCATCCACCTCTCCAGAACCCTGCGCTGAAGCGCCTTCGGCGTTTCGGCCACAGAGGCTGCGCAGTATATAAGCCCTATTCTTCTTGCGCAAGTGTTTTATAAGCGGAATGCGCAAATAACTGGTCCACATAATCGGTCACGCCGGCGCGCTCGCGCGCCAGCCAGCCGGCGATGGCTTCTCTAAAGCGCGGGTCGGCAATGTAATGGGCGGACACGGTGCGCACCGGCTCGAAACCGCGCGCCAGTTTGTGCTCGCCCTGCGCGCCGCCTTCGAAACATTCCAGTCCTCTGGTGATGGCATATTCCAGCCCCTGGTAATAGCACAGCTCGAAGTGCAGGCAGGGCACCTCCTGCAGCACGCCCCAGTAACGCCCATACAACACCGCGCCATCGCGTATGCACAGGCTGGCGGCAATATCCTCGCCGTCGCGGCGGGCGACGAACATCACGCAATGGCCGGCCAGCCGCTCGCCGATGCGCCGGAAGAAATCCAAGTTCAGATACGGCGCCGAGCGATGCTGCAGATAAGTCTGTCGATAACAGCGATAAAACAAGCGCCAGTCGGCATCGGAGATCTGCCCGGCATCCAGCGCGCGCACCTGCACGCCAGCGTCCGCCACCTTGCGCCGCTCCTGGCGTATCTTCTTGCGCTTGTCCCGGCTCAGGCTGGCGAGAAAAGCCTCGAAATCGGCATAGCCCTGGTTGTTCCAATGGAACTGCACGCCGTCGCGCAGCAGCCAGCCGGCCGTGGCCAATCGTTCCGCTTCCTCCTGCGTCGGAAACAGCACATGGGCGGAAGACAGGCGGTTGTCGTCCACCACCTGCTGCAATCCCGCAATCAACAAACCCGTATCATCGCCCCGTCCCAGCAGCCGGCTGCCGGAGACGGGACTGAACGGCGAGGACACCACCAGCTTGGGGTAGTAGTCCTGTCCGGCGCGGGCATAGGCTTCAGCCCATGCCCAGTCGAACACGTACTCGCCGCGGTTATGCTGTTTCAGATAAGCCGGCGCCAGCGCCTCAGCCCGGCCATCGCGCTCCAGCGCCAGCGGCAAGGGCTGCCAGCCGGTGGCGCCGCCGACGCAGCCGGTTTCCTCCAGCGCAACCAGCCACTCGCGGCCGACGAACACGCCGCCGCCCTCCCCTGTCGGCCAGGCCGGCTGCGGCACGGCGCTCACGCCGTCATACAGTTGCAGACGCAATGCTTTTCCTTTCGGGGCCGCCGTCTTCAGGTAAAATGTGCGGATCAAGAAACATCGGTGTTCTCTCAAGATGCGTATCGCACTCGCCCAGTTCAACCCCGTGGTCGGCGACATCGCCGGCAATGCCCAGAAAATCGTCGATCTCGCGCAGCAAGCCATGGCCCAGGGCGCCGACATCCTGCTGACGCCGGAGCTGGCGCTGACCGGCTACAGTCCGGAAGACCTGCTGCTGCGCGACAGCTTCTACCGCGAAGTGGCCAAGGGCCTGGACATCATCGAGCAACTGGACGACATCACAGTCATCGTCGGCCATCCGGCGAAAATCGGCAACGAGCGCTTCAACGCCGCCACCGTGCTGCGCGACGGCAACCGCCTGGGCCAGTATCACAAGATGCTGTTGCCCAACTATGAAGTGTTCGACGAATGCCGCTACTTCACCCCCGGCGCCGCGCCGCTGGTATTCGAACAGAACGGCGTCAAGGTCGGGGTGCTGATCTGCGAGGACGCCTGGCAGCTGGAGCCGGCGGCCGAGGCGGCCGACGCAGGCGCTGAGTTGCTGCTGAGCCTGAACGCTTCGCCGTTCCACCGCGACAAGGTTGAAACCCGACATGAGGTGATGCGCTACCGCGTGGAGGAAACCGGCCTGCCGCTGGCTTACGTCAACCTCGTCGGCGGCCAGGACGAACTGGTGTTCGACGGTGCCTCGTTCGCGCTGAACAAGGCGGGCCAGGCCATCGCCCAAGCCGCGGCTTACGACGACGAACTGCTGCTGGTCGATTACGCCGACGGCGATTTCCAGGCCGGCCGCCAAGCCGCCCTGCCCGGCCCGCTGGAAAGCGTCTACCGCACCCTGGTGGTCGGCGTGCGCGATTACATCGTCAAAAACGGCTTCCCCGGCGCGCTCTTGGGCCTGTCCGGCGGCATCGACTCCGCGCTGACGCTGGCGGTGGCCGTCGATGCGCTGGGCGCGGACAAGGTGCACGCGGTGATGATGCCGTCGCGCTACACCGCGGACATTTCCGTCGCCGACAGCCGCGACATGATAGGCCGCTTGGGCGTCAAGTACGACGAGATCGAAATCTGGCCGATGTACGAAAGCTTCATGACCGCTCTGGCCCCGTCGTTCGCCGGCCTGGAGATGGACACCACCGAGGAAAACCTGCAGGCGCGCATCCGCGGCACGCTGCTGATGGCCTTGTCCAACAAGAGCGGCAAGCTGGTGCTGACCACCGGCAACAAGTCGGAAATGACCACCGGCTACTGCACGCTATACGGCGACATGGCCGGCGGCTTCGCCGTGCTGAAGGACGTGGCCAAGACCTTGGTGTTCGAGCTGTGCCGCTGGCGCAATACCGTGTCCGACGTGATTCCGGAACGCATCATCACCCGGCCGCCGTCGGCGGAGCTGCGCCCGGACCAGAAGGATCAGGACAGCCTGCCGCCTTATGAAATACTGGACGCCATCATGGCGCGCTATGTCGAGGGCAACGAATCCGCCGCCGACATCATCGCCGCCGGCTACGCCGAGGCCGACGTCAAGCGCGTGGTGCGCTTGCTCAAGATCAACGAGTACAAGCGCCGCCAGGCGCCGGTGGGTCCGCGCGTCACCCAGCGCGGCTTCGGCAAGGACTGGCGCTACCCGATCACCAATCGGTTCAGCTGATCCGCCGCGGGCGGCCATGGCTGCATGCAACATTCCGCAAGCTATTCCGCCCGCAACGCGCCGAACCGCCGCCCACGCCGGCAGTCATAGCATTTTCACCGCAGCCAGGCTGCCCTGAGGAATCCATCCGATGAAACCGTCTTTTTCCCTGCTGAGCGCCGCCGCGCTGGCCTGCTGCCTGGCCGCGCCCGCCCACGCCTCCGCCATCGGCCAACTGAAGGCCTTCGTCGCCGGCAGCAAAACGCTGAGCGCGGACTTCACCCAAACCGTTAGCAACAAGAACAAACGCGAAGAAGCCAGCGGTCGGCTGGAAATCGCCCGCCCCGGCAAATTCCGCTGGGAATACACCAAGCCGTATGCCCAACTGATCGTCGGCGACGGCAAGACGCTATGGATCTACGACCCGGACCTGGCCCAAGTGACGCGCAAGGCGCAGGGCGCGGCGCTGGGCTCCAGCCCGGCCGCCTTGTTGGCCGGCAGCAATGAAATCGAGCGCAGCTACAAGCTGAACGAGGCCGGCAAACAGGGCGACCTGGAATGGCTGGCCGCCAGCCCCAAAAAGCAGGACAACACCTTCAGCGCCATCCGCATGGGCTTCCGCAACAATATGCTGGTGGAAATGGAGCTGACCGACAGCTTCGGCAACGACACCCGCATCCGCTTCAGCCAACCGCAGCAGAACGTCAATCTGCCGGTCAGCCGCTTCGCCTTCACGCCGCCCAAGGGGGTGGATGTGGTCAATGGCGACTGATCGCGGCTGACTCAAGGCCTCGCGCAGCCGGGCCGCAAACCATTGCGGCGCACGGTCTGCGCAGGCATGGCCCTAGCCCCGCCAGCGCATTCGCCGCCCCGCCATCGCCGCATTGCAATCCCCTCTCCGGCCCGCTACAAAAATGAAGTATCTGGCGCGAGGACGCGCAAGCCGGGATAGGGAAAATGAAAAATGGCGAGACCGGCATAAGGTCATTAGCAGGCCGCCTGGTACTGGCCACGCTGTTATTCTGCCTAGCCTTCACCTTCGCCACCGTCATCGTCAAAACCTGGCTCACCTGGAACAACCACGTCCAGGCCATGCAAAATCAGCTTAACCTGATCAATGGCATCTATCAGCAAACGCTGAACAAGGCAATCTGGGATCTGGACCGCACCTCGATAGAGGAACATCTGCGCAGCAGCTTTCAAGTGCCGGCCGTCGGCAGCGTCACCATCAAGCTGATCAATCTGAATGGCGAGTCCCAGAAATACTACGAAGCGGAATCCTTCAGCCTGTCCAAGCCTGGATGGCATAATACGTCCTGGACGCCAAAAATCTTTTCCCAGCTGAAACATCACGACCGCACCGCCGGCACCACGGAAACCATAGGCAGCCTGGAAATTGAAGGCGACAGCCGCATCCTCATCGCCGAACTGAAAAGCGAAATCGTCAACATCATCAGCACCCAGGCGATCTATTCCTTGCTGCTGGCCGGATTTCTGATGCTGATCGTCAATCGCTACGTCACCACGCATATCCGCAAGATTGCGCTGCACCTGGATCGATTCTCGCCGGAAACCCTGCATCAACAGATCCACCTGGAGCGGCGGCGAACCTATCAGGATGAGCTGGACAAGCTGGTGCATGGCATCAACACCATGCAGCAGAATCTTTCCGAATACCTGCAACAGAAAAACAAATACGAGGAGGAGCTGTCCACCCACCGCGACCATCTGAGCGACCTCGTGCATCAACGCACCGCCGACCTGCACCAGGCGAACATGGCCTTGGCAAGCTCGGCCGAAACCCTGCGCCAGCTGGGCGACATCGGCAAGGCGCTGACCGCCAGCCTGGACAGCAAGGCCATATGCGTCGCCCTGTATCAGCATTTGCGCGAGCTGATGCCGATTGATGGCTTCGCTGTCGCGCTGCTGAAATTCGACGCCAACGCCCTGGAGCTGATTTACTGCATCGACGACGGCCAGGAAAAACCACCCGTGCTGTTGCCGCTGGAGCAGACCGATTCCTTTCTCGTCAACGCCTTCTTGGCGATGGAAGAAGTCCAGCTGCTGGACGAGCACAGCATCGCCCAGCTGGATGCGGCGAGCTGCGACACCACCAGAGCAGCCATGCGGCAGGGCGTCATCCATCAGCTGACCGCCGGCCGCAACTGCATCGGCATCGCCATGGCGCTGAGCCATGTTGCAGACGCATTCCAGCAGCGCGAGCTGGAAATCTTCCGCTCCATCGCCGCCTATGCCGCCATCGCGCTCACCAATGCGATTTCCTACGACATGGTCAAGACGGCGCGCCAGCATGCAGACAAAACCTTGCAAGACCTGCGGCGCGCGCAGGGGCAACTGATCCAGTCCGAAAAAATGGCGGTGCTGGGACAACTGGTCGCCGGCGTCGCCCACGAAATCAACACGCCGATCGGCGCGATCAAGTCCAGCAGCAACAATATTCTGGATGCCCTGGAGCTGGCGCTCTCCAGCCTGCCGTCCATCCTGATGCAACTCGACGCCAGCCATCTGGAACTGTTCAAACGCCTGCTGGACGGCAGCAAGGCGCAACCCGCCGCCTTCAACAGCCGGGAGGAACGGGCCATCTCCCGCCAGCTGGCCGATCAGCTGACGCAGCATCGGGTAGACGACGCCCGCGTCAAAGCCACCATGCTGGTGCAATTGAAAGCCCATGAACAGTATCAGGACTATCTGCCGCTACTCGTCCATCCCGACAGTCCTGCCATTTTGAATGCCGCCTATAATATTTCGTCCATCACCATGAATGCATCCAATATCAATATGGCGGTGGATCGCGTAGGCAAAATCATTTTCGCGCTGAAAACCTTCTCCCGTTTCGATATCGACGGCGAGATGCATGAGCATCCTTTATCGGAAAGCATCGAAACCGTTTTAACCATTTACCAGAACAAAACCAAGCAAAACGTCGAAGTCATCAGAAATTACCAAGACATACCCAATATAAAATGCCAGCCTGATCAATTAAACCAGGTCTGGACCAATTTAATATCCAATTCACTGCAAGCCATGGATTATCACGGCACCCTTCGGCTTGGCATCCAAAAACAAGGTGACTATGCTGTAGTGTCCATCAGTGACACCGGCTGCGGCATTTCCGACGAAATAAAAGAACGCATTTTCGAGCCTTTTTTCACCACCAAACCCAGAGGCGAAGGCACCGGCCTGGGCTTGGACATCGTCAAGAAAATCATTGAACAGCACAAAGGGAAAATAGAAGTTTTCAGCGAGCCGGGCATCGGAACCACCTTCAAGGTTTTCTTGCCCTATCAGCAGGAGGCGAGATGAAAAAAGGCGTCATCTTATGTGTGGACGACGAGCCCAGCGTACTCATCGCCCTGCGCGACCAATTGAGAAAAAATTATCCCACCCATCTGGTGGAAATCGCCGAAAGCGCAGCGGAAGGCCTGGATATTCTGAACGAGCTTTCAGCCGAAGGGTTGATTCCGCTAGTCGTCATTTCCGATTTCATCATGCCCGGCATGAATGGCGATGAGTTTCTCTGCCAGGCCAGAATCCATTTTCCGCACATCATCACCGTCATTCTCTCCGGACAGAGCAATGAAGCCTCGGTGCATTCGGCGCTGGCCTCCGGATCGGCCAATCATTTCTTTTCCAAACCCTGGGACGCGGCGGAGCTGATTCAATGCATTGATGCGGGACTGGCTGACTTCTGGCGCAAGATGGGGGATAGCCATGCAGACTGACTGGCAGAACGGTCACGCCAACAAAGTCGTGCTTTGCGTAGACGACGATATCGGCGTGCTTAACGCCTTGCGCAATGCGCTGTCGCAGCATTTTGACAACGATGTCGTGATCGAAATCGCCGAAAGCGCGGAAGAAGCGCTGGACCTGATAGAAGAACTGAAACAGGAAGGCATGCCGCTGACCATCATCGTGGCCGACTACATCATGCCAGGCATGAAAGGGGACGAATTACTGGTGCGGGTGCACATGAGCCAGCCGTCGGCCATCACGATCATGCTGACCGGCCAGAGCGACATGCAGGGGGTCAAGCGCGCCATCAACGAGGCCAGCCTGTTCCGCTTCATGGAAAAACCATGGCAGAACGAGGACCTGATTCTGACCCTGCAGTCGGCGATCAAGGCCTATGCGCTGGACCAGGAGCTCCGCTCCTATATCGCCAAGCTGCAAAAGATGAACGACGAGCTGGAGGAGATCGTCAAAAGCCGCACCCGCGAACTGGAACAAAAAAATGAAGAACTGAACCGGCTCGCCACCACCGACCGGCTGACCGGGCTGTACAACCGCCTGTTTCTGGAAAAGATGCTGCCGCATGAGTTTGCGGTGGCCAAACGCTTTTCCAACCCCTTTTCCTTCATCATGCTGGACATAGACCACTTCAAGCAGGTCAACGACCGTTATGGCCACCAGGCCGGCGACGAAGTGCTGAAAACCATAGCCAAGATCATCCAGGACAATATCCGCGCCTGCGATATCACCGTACGCTGGGGCGGCGAGGAGTTTCTGATCATTTGCAGCGATACCGACCAGCCCGGCGCGCGCATCCTGGCGGAGAAGTTGCGCCAGGCGGTAGAACGCCATGACTTTCCCATCGTAGAGCGCTGCACCGCCAGCTTCGGCGTATCCGCCTATCAGGAGCATGACGATATCCACAGCATGATGGAACGCGCCGACCAGGCGCTTTACGCGGCCAAACGCGGCGGCAGAAACCGGGTGGAGGGCTGAACTGCCGCGAACAGCAGACGGGCGCGATTGCCGATTATCCGCTCAGATGGCATTCAAGATCGCCAGACAGCGGGCCAACACGAGGCGCTGCGCAAGCCGCGCCCTAACGCCTGACTCTTGATTCGGCTCAGGACACGCCCCGGCGCTCGTACACCGCCTGCGCCAGCGTGCCCAGATCGACGTACTCCAGCTCGCCGCCTACCGGCATGCCGCGGGCGATGCGGGTGACCGCCAGGCCGCGGTCCTTGAACAGCTCGCTCAGCATATGGGCGGTAACCTCGCCCTCGGCGGTGAAATTGGTGGCGATCACCACCTCGCTCACCTGCCCGTCCAAGGCGCGCGGCAGCAGCTTGTCCAGGTTCAAATCCTTGGGGCCGATATTATCCAGCGGCGAAATCCGCCCCATCAGCACGAAATACAGGCCTTCGAAGCATTTGGCCTGTTCCAGCATCATCAAGTCCGCCGGCATCTCCACGATGCACAGCTGATCCTGCCGTCGCGCCTCATCGGCGCAGATCGGACACAGCTCGGTCTCGCTGAAGGTGTTGCAGCGCTGGCAATGGGTCAGCTGAGTCAACGCCTTGTCCAGCGCGCGCGCCAGCTTGTCCGCGCCCTTCTTGTCGCGCTGCAGCAAGTGAAAAGCCATGCGCTGGGCAGTCTTCGGCCCCACCCCGGGCAACACCTTCAGAGCGGCGATCAATTGTTCCAGCGCGGGAGGATTTTTCATCCCAAAACCTCATACACCACGAAATCATACGGATAAGAAATAACCGGATTTCTGCCACGAAACCCACGAAAACACACGAAAAACAACAGCCGCCGACCACTGGATCGACGGCGGCTCACTCCGGCCCAGCCAGCCATATTCGTATTTTTCGTGGATTTCGTGGCTGAAATTGCTTCGGCTTGCTCAAGCGCTTGCGCGCCGCGCATATGACGTAAGGCGCAACCAGCGCCGGCATGTCGCGCCGAACAAAAAGGCCCGTCGCCGGGCCTGGGGTCAGAACGGGAGCTTCATCCCGGCCGGCAGATTCAGGCCGTTGGTAAAGCCGGACATGCGCTCCTGGGTGGTGGCTTCCACCTTGCGCACGGCGTCGTTGACCGCGGCGGCGATCAGGTCTTCCAGCATGTCCTTGTCTTCCTTGGCGTCTTCCAGCACGCTGTCGTCGATGGCGACGCGCTTGACGTCGTGGGAGCAGGTCATGACCACCTTCACCATGCCGGCGCCGGATTGGCCTTCCACTTCCACCTTGGCCAGTTCTTCCTGGGCCTTCTTCATGTTTTCCTGCATTTGCTGGGCCTGTTTCATCAGGCCAGCGATTCCAGCTTTACCGAACATTGCGGTCACTCCTGTACGGGTTGAATGGTCTCGATGAGCAGCGTGGCGCCGAATTCGCGCACCATCTGCTGCACCACCGGATCGTTTTGCATGCATTCGCGGGCGATGGACAACTGCTCCTGCCGCAGCCTGGCATCGGTCATGGCCGGGGTTTCCATCCCCAGCTCCTCCACCGTCACCAGCAACTCCACCGGATGGCCGAAGCGATCGGCCAAGGCGGCTTTCAATTTATCCTGGTAATCGCGGCCGCTCATGTGGCGGAAGCTCTCCGGCACCGCCAGCTCAAGCCGGCTCTGACTCCAGCTCTTCAGCACTGCATTATGCGCCAGCATGCGCGCCGCGCCGAGCTTGGCGCCCAAATCGGCCACCAGCCGCTGCCAGTCGCCATCGAAGCGATAACTCGCCGTCTCGTCCTCCAGCGGCGGTTGCTGCATGTAGGCCGGCATCGCGTCGTCGTCGGACCACGGCGCGTCGACGATTTCTTCTTCGTCGCGCTCATCCGCCTCGTCCTGCGGCTCAGGCGCCACGACGGCGGGCGCAACAGGCGGCTGCGGCCGGGCTTCGATCTTGGCTTGCGCAGCCGGCGCTGCCGCTACCGGCTGTGGCGCAGGCTCGGGCTCCGGCTCGACAGCCGGGGCCGCGGGTTCGCTCGGTTCCTGCCGCGGCGCCGGCTTGGCCGGGCTGCCGAGACCGGCGGCCTGCAAGGCGCGGGCGGCCGGCGAAACGCCGCGCGCGACCGGCACCGAAGCGCTGGCGGTCACGGACGCGGCGGCCGCTGCCGGGCGCGATGCGGGCTGCGGCGCAGCCGCCCGCGCGGGCGCGGCGCTTTCTGCCGGCGCGCGGGCCGGATGGAAGGCCAGCATGCGCAGCAGCGTCATATTGAAGCCGGCATGCTCGTCCGGCGCCAAGGCCAGGTCCTTGCGGCCATGGATGGCGATCTGATAGTACAACTGCACGTCTTGCGGCGCGATGGCGTCGGCCAGCGCGAAGATCGCCTCGCGCTCCGGCTCGTCGTCGGCCAGCGCGGCCGGCACCGTCTGCGCCAGCGCCAGTTGCTGCAGCAAAACCGCCAATTCGGACAAGGTGGCGTCGAAGCTGATGCCGCGCTCTGCCAGCTTGTCCGCCTCGGCCATCAGCGCCGCGCCATCGGAGGCGGCCAGCGCCTGCAGCAGGCTGAACAGGTAGCGGCGGTCCACCGCGCCCAGCATGGCGCGCACGCCGTCTTCCCTCACTTCGCCCAAACCATAGGCGATGGCCTGATCCAGCAGCGACTGCGCGTCGCGCATGGAGCCGGACGCGGCGCGTCCCAGCAAGGCCAAGGCCGGCGCCTCGTACGGAATGCCTTCGACTTCCAGCATGTGGGCCAGGTGCGTCGACACCTGCTGCGGCGTCATATTGCGCAGGGAGAACTGCAGGCAGCGGGACAGCACCGTGACCGGCACTTTTTGCGGATCGGTGGTGGCCAGGATGAATTTGACGTGGCCGGGCGGCTCCTCCAGCGTCTTCAGCATCGCGTTGAAGGCGCTTTTCGACAGCATGTGCACTTCGTCGATGATGTAGACCTTGAAGCGGCCCATGGTCGGCGCGTACTGGGCGTTTTCCAGCACTTCGCGGATATTGTCGATGCCGGTATTGGACGCGGCGTCGATTTCCAGCAGGTCGACAAAGCGGCCGGCGTCGATCTGGCGGCAGGCCTGGCACTCGCCGCAAGGCTCGGCGGTGGTGCCGGTTTCGCAGTTCAGGCTTTTCGCCAGGATGCGGGCGATGGTGGTCTTGCCTACGCCTCGGGTGCCGGTCAGCAGATAGGCGTGGTGCAGCCGCTGCTCTTTGAGGGCGTTGGACAGGGCGCGCACCACATGCTCCTGGCCGACCAGGTCGGCGAAGCGCTTGGGACGCCACTTGCGGGCAAGGACTTGATAGCTCATGGGGGCGGATTTTAATGGCAATTGCCGCGCAAGGCGACAGGTTTCGCCGGCGCGGCCGCGATGGACGGCGCCGGTGGAAAAGAGAGCGGCAGCGGCTTACATCCCGGCGGAGGCCGGTTCCTGCCGCCGCGCCAGTTCGGCGAAGTAGCGCTGGCGCAGCTGGCTGGCGATTTCCTGCACCGCCTTGGCGTACAGCGTGCTGCGGTTGTAGCGGGTGATCGCGTAGAAATTGTTCAGGCCCAGCCAGTACTCGGTGACGCCCGGCGCCGACTCGAGCGAGAACAGCACGGCCGGCACGTCGTCGGCCAACGGCGCCTGCGGCGCCACGCCCATCTTCCGCAGATCGCCCACCGTGTAGTGCAGATTGAATTTGTCGGCCAGCAACTGATCGGTCTGCGGACCGGCCACCACGCTGGCCGGCACCACCACGTCGTCGCCGGGCTTCCAGCCGTGCAGCTGGAAGTAGTTGGCCACGCTGCCGATGGCGTCGTGCGGATTGTTCCAGATGTCGCGGTGGCCGCTGCCGTCGAAGTCCACCGCCCACTTGCGGTAGCTGGACGGCATGAACTGCGGCAGGCCCATCGCGCCGGCGTAGGAACCCTTCAGCGTCAGCGGATCCTTGCCTTCTTCCTTGGCCAGCAGCAGGAATTGGGTCAGCTCGCCGCGGAAATACTCGGCGCGGCGCGGGTAGTCGAAACCGATGGTGGACAGCGAATCCACCAGCCGGAAGCTGCCGGTGTTGCGGCCGTAGTGGGTCTCCACGCCGAGAATGGCGACGATCACCTCCGGCGCCACGCCGTATTGGCGCTCGGCGCGCGCCAGCGCGTCGGCGTTGGCCTGCCAGAACGCCACGCCGTCGGCGATCAGCCTCTCGTTGACGGTGGTGGCGCGGAATTGGTACCACGGCCGCGAGGTGGACGGTTTGTCCAGAATGCGGATGATATTGGGCTTCAGTTCGACATTGGCGAACACCGCCTCCAGCTCGGGGCGGTTGAACTGGCCGCTGGCCACTTGCTCGTCGATATAGCGCTGCACATCGGGGCGGGCGAGGAAGTCGGCGTCGGCGAAAGCCGGGACGGCGGCAAACGCCAGCGCGGCCAGGGCAACCGCGGCGGCCAGTTTCTGCATGGTTTTCATGGTGTATTTGTTTTCCAGTTGGATATCCCAAATTCCGGGCGCAGGCGCCAAGCTCACTCGCGGAACGACAGCGCGTTGCTGACCAGCCGCGCGGTGATGTCGACGATCGGAATGACGCGCTCGTAAGCCATGCGGGTGGGGCCGACCACGCCCAGCGTGCCGACCACCTGGCCGTTGATGCAATACGGCGCGGTGACTACCGAGCATTCGTCCAGCGTCACCACGCCAGACTCTTCGCCGATGAAAATGTTCACCCCGCTCGCCTCCCGGCCCTGCGCCAGCAGCTTCAGCAACTCGGTCTTGCGCTCGAACACGCCGAACAGCTCGCGCAAACGCGACAGGTCGTCGGACAGATCATGCACCTGCAGCAGGCGCGAGCCGCCGGTCACCACCACGTCCTCGCCGCTTTGCGCCAGCGTCTGCCGCCCCAGCATCACCGCGGCGGACATCAATTCGGCGATATCGCCCTGAAGCTGCTTGAGCTCGCTCTCCACCCGCTGCGCGACGGCGCTCAGCCCCTGCCCGGCGTAATGCTGGTTGATGAAATTGCCGGCCTCGATCAGCTCGCTCGGCGTGTAGTCGCGCTCGGTCACCAGCAAATGGTTCTGCACGTCGCCGTCCAGCGTCACCAGTATCATCAGCACCCGCCGTTCGGACAGGCGCAGAAATTCGATCTGCCGGAAGGCGACATCGCTGCGCTGCGGCGTCAGCACCACGCCGGCAAAGCTGGTCAATTCGGACAGCAGCGACGAGGCCGCCTGGGCGATGCGCTGCGGGCTGTCCGGCTGCAGATTGTGCTCCAGCTCCTGCAGCGACACCTGGTCCAGCGGACGGATGGTCAGCAGGCGGTCCACGAACAGCCGGTAGCCGCGCGCGGTGGGCACCCGCCCGGCCGAGGTATGCGGCGAGGCGATCAGGCCCATGCCTTCCAGATCGGCCAGCACATTGCGCACGGTGGCCGAGGACAGTTCCACGCCGGGCAGCAGCGACAGGGCCTTGGAGGCGACCGGCTGACCGTCGGCGATGTAGCGCTCGATCAGCGCTTTCAGCAGATGTTGGGCGCGTTCGTTCATCATGTCTCCCATTGTACACATCCTGAACCGCGCCAAAAGGGGGCGGCGCGCGGGTTTACGACTATGGCACGCGCCGGATGGCCGGCAAGCTGCTGTTAGCCCTCTGGTTTTCTGCGATAATCGCCCCATTATTGGTCCGACCTACCCCATTTGGAGACAGCATGGCATCCGAAGACAAGAGCAAGGCGCTGGCCGCGGCCCTGGCCCAGATTGAAAAGCAGTTCGGCAAGGGCTCGATCATGCGCATGAGCGACAACCAGATCAACGAAAACCTGCAGGTGGTCTCCACCGGTTCGCTGAGCCTGGACCTGGCGCTGGGCGTCGGCGGCCTGCCGCGCGGCCGCGTGGTGGAAATCTACGGCCCGGAATCGTCCGGCAAAACCACCCTGTGTCTGCAAGTCGTGGCCGAAGCGCAAAAGCTGGGCGGCACCTGCGCCTACATCGACGCGGAAAACGCGCTGGACCCGATTTACGCGCAGAAGCTGGGCGTGAATGTGGAAGACCTGCTGATCTCGCAGCCGGACACCGGCGAACAGGCGCTGGAAATCTGCGACATGCTGGTGCGTTCCAGCGGCGTGGACGTGATCGTGGTGGACTCCGTCGCCGCGCTGGTGCCGAAGGCGGAAATCGAAGGCGAGATGGGCGACAGCCACGTCGGCCTGCAAGCCCGCCTGATGAGCCAGGCGCTGCGCAAGCTGACCGGCAACATCAAGCGCACCAACACCCTGGTGATCTTCATCAACCAGATCCGCATGAAGATCGGCGTGATGTTCGGCAACCCGGAAACCACCACCGGCGGCAACGCGCTGAAGTTCTACGCCTCCGTTCGCCTGGACATCCGCCGCACCGGCGGCATCAAGAAGGGCGAGGAAGTGATCGGCAACGACACCCGCGTCAAAGTGGTGAAGAACAAGGTCTCGCCGCCGTTCCGCCAGGCCGATTTCGAAATCCTGTACGGCGAAGGCATTTCGCGCGCCGGCGAGATCATCGAGCTGGGCGTCAAGCACGGCTTCATCGACAAGTCCGGCGCCTGGTACGCCTACAACGGCCAGAAGATCGGCCAGGGCAAGGACAATACCCGCGAGTGGCTGAAGGCCAACCCGGCCATCGCCGAAGAAATCGAGCGCAAGATCCGCGAAGCGGTGGGCGTGAAGGTGGAAATCACCGAAGGCCAGGCCGACGAAGAAGAATTCGTCGACGACGCTCTCGACGCTTGATGAGCTCAAGCGGCAAAAGCCTGAAGGCGCGGGCCGCCGATCTGCTGTCGCGCCGGGAGTATTCCCGGCGCGAGCTGATCAGGCGGCTCGCGCCTTTTGCCGAAAGCATGGAACAGCTGGAAGCCGTGCTGGACGAGCTGGCGGCCGCCAACTGGCAGTCGGACAGCCGTTTCGCCCAGCAATTCGCCGCCAGCAAGGGCGGCAAGTTCGGCAGCCGCCGGCTGTCGCAGGAAATGCGCCAACGCGGCGTGGACGATGACACCATACGCCAGGCCTTGGCCGGTCAGGACGATCTGGCCAGCGCGCGCGAGCAGTGGCGCAAGAAATTCGGCCGCCCGCCGGCGGACGCCGCGGAAAAAGCCAAGCAGTACCGTTTTCTGGCGCAACGCGGCTTTCCGACGGATGTGATCCGCCAGGTGATCGCCGGCGCCGGCGACGACTTCTACGAGGACTGAGCCATGGCCAAGCGCAACATCGCCACCGAGATCGACATCGCCGCCGCTCCGGATCAGGTATGGCGGGTGCTGACCGACTGGCCGCGCTACCCGGAATGGAACCCGTTCATCGTCGGCCTGCACGGCCGCCGCGAAACCGGCGCCAGCCTGGTGGCCACCCTTCATCCGCCCGGCGGCCGGCGCATGACCTTCCGGCCGCGGCTGACGGCGTTTGCCGCCGCGCAGCAACTGCGCTGGCGCGGCAAACTGCTGCTGCCGGGCCTGTTCGACGGCGAACACTACTTCCGGCTGGAAGCGCTGGCAGACGGCGGCACCCGCTTCCATCACGGCGAGGATTTTTCCGGCATTCTGCTGCCGCTGATCGGCGGCGCGCTGCTGGACAACACCCGCAGCGGCTTCCTGCTGATGAACCAGGCGCTGAAACGGCGCTGCGAAGCGCTTGCCAGCCAGGCTCCAGCTTGACACAATCGACGGATTCGTCCTGGCACGGCGCCCGGACCAGATTTTGAAAATTGACCAAAAAATCATGAAAACCTCTGAAATTCGCAAGAAATTCCTGGATTTCTTCGCCTCCAAAGGCCACCAGGTAGTCGCCTCCAGCAGCCTGATCCCGGGCAACGACCCGACGCTGATGTTCACCGTCGCCGGCATGGTGCAGTTCAAGGACGTGTTCCTGGGCTTTGAAAAACGCGACTACACCCGCGCCACCACCAGCCAGAAATGCCTGCGCGCGGGCGGCAAGCACAACGACCTGGAAAACGTCGGCTACACCGCGCGCCACCACACTTTCTTCGAAATGCTGGGCAACTTCAGCTTCGGCGATTACTTCAAGCGCGACGCCATCACCTTCGCCTGGGAATTCCTGACCGGCGAGCAATGGCTGGCCCTGCCGAAAGACCGCCTGATGGTGACGGTGTACGCCAGCGACGACGAAGCCTACGACATCTGGCACCAGACCGTGGGCCTGCCGGCCGACAAGATCGTCCGCATCGGCGACAACAAGGGCGCGCCGTACGCGTCCGACAACTTCTGGACCATGGGCGACACCGGCCCCTGCGGCCCGTGCACCGAAATCTTCTTTGACCACGGCGCAGACGTGGCCGGCGGCCCTCCGGGCAGCCCGGACGAAGACGGCGACCGCTTCATGGAAATCTGGAACAACGTGTTCATGCAGTTCAACCGCGACGAAGCCGGCGTGCTGCATCCGCTGCCCAAGCCGTCGGTCGATACCGGCATGGGCCTGGAGCGCCTGTCCACCGTGCTGCAACACGTGAAGTCCAACTTCGAGACCGACGGCCTGGCCTGCCTGGTGCGCGCCGCCGCCCGCGAAACCGGCGTGGCCTACAGCCAGGACGTGCCGTCGCTGAAAGTCATCGCCGACCACATCCGCGCCTGTTCCTTCATGATCGCCGACGGCATCCTGCCGTCCAACGAAGGCCGCGGCTACGTGCTGCGCCGCATCGCCCGCCGCGCGATCCGCCACGGCTACAAGCTGGGCCAGAAGGGCCTGTTCTTCCATAAGATCGTGGCTGACCTGGTCGCCGAGATGGGCGATGCCTATCCTGAGCTGCGCGAGAAGCAGGCTCAGATCGAGGACGCGCTGCGCGCCGAGGAAATCAAGTTCGCCGAGACGCTGGAAAACGGCATGGCGCTGGTGGACGCCGCGCTGGAAGGCGGCAAAAAAGAGCTGGATGGCGAAACCATCTTCAAGCTGTACGACACCTTCGGCTTCCCGGTGGACCTGACCGCCGACATCTGCCGCGAACGCGGCATCCACGCCGACCTGGAAGGCTTCGAGCGCGCCATGGAAGCGCAGCGCGAGCGCGGCCGCGCCGGCTCCACCTTCAAAATGAGCGGCAAGCTCAGCTACAGCGGCGACGACACCTGCTTCCACGGCTACGACAAGAGCAGCGTGGAAGCCAAGGTGCTGGCGCTGTACAAGGGCACCGAGCCGGTTGAGGCGCTGTCCGCCGGCGACGAAGGCATCGTGGTGCTGGACAACACCGCCTTCTACGCCGAAGGCGGCGGCCAGGTAGGCGACGTGGGCGAAATCTCCGCCACCGGCGGCCTGGACGCGCTGTTCGACGTGGCCGACACCCAGAAGATCCAGGGCGCGGTCTTCGGCCACAAGGGCGTGCTCGCCCGCGGCGCGCTGAAAGTCGGCGACAGCGTCACCGCCACCATCGACCTGCATCAGCGCCTGGCCAGCGCCCGCAACCACTCCGCCACCCACCTGCTGCACGCGGCGCTGCGCCATGTGCTGGGCAGCCATGTGGCGCAAAAGGGTTCGCTGGTCAATCCGGAACGCACCCGCTTCGACTTCGCCCACGGCGAGCCGGTGACGGCGGAGCAGATCGCCGAGCTGGAGCGCGTGGTCAACCGCGTGATCGCCCATAACGTCGAAGTCAAGGCCGAGCTGATGAGCATGGCCGACGCGCAGAAATCCGGCGCGATGATGCTGTTCGGCGAAAAATACGGCGAAGAGGTCCGCGTGCTGACCATGGGCGACTTCTCCGCCGAACTATGCGGCGGCACCCACGTCAAGCGCACCGGCGACATCGGCCTGTTCAAGATCGTGGCCGAAAGCGGCGTCGCCGCCGGCGTGCGCCGCATCGAAGCCGTGACCGGCGAAGGCGCCGTCGCCTGGGTTCAGGCTCAGGAAGCGGAGCTGAAAACCGCCGCCAGCGCGCTGCAAGCGCAGCCGGGCGAGCTGATCGTCAAGATCGAACGCCTGCAAGCCGAACTGAAAGCCGCGCAGAAGGAAGCCCAGCAGTTGAAGGGCCAGTTGGCCTTCGGCCAGCTGGACGAGCTGGTCAGCGTCGGCATGCGCACCATCAACGGCGTCAAGTGCGTCGGCAGCCGCATCGACAACGTCGACGCCGCCACCCTGCGCGACATGAGCGACAAGCTGATGGACCGCCTGGAAAGCGGCATCGCGCTCCTGGCCTGCGTCAATGAAGGCAAGGTCAGCCTGATCGCCCGCGTGTCCAAGGACCTGACCGGCAAGGTCAAGGCCGGCGAGCTGGTCAACCAAGTCGCCACGCAAGTGGGCGGCAAAGGCGGCGGCCGGCCGGACATGGCCCAGGCCGGCGGCACCCAGCCGGAAAACCTGCCGGCTGCGCTGCAAAGCCTGCCGGACTGGCTGATGAGCAAGCTGTAAGCCGCGTAATCCGCACGCAAACGAAACGGCCGCATGACTATCATGTGGCCGTTTTTTATTCGGTAACAATCCGCTTGCAAAATGCGCTCAACCCCGTCAATTGGAGACTGCCATGGAAACCATCGAATTCCGCCTTGCCGACTGGGATGACCTACCGGCCGTCTGCCATCTGATCCAGCAGGCGTTCGCCCCCCTGGCCGCCACGCTTCCCAGCCGCCCCACCGCGCTGGACGAAACCGTCACCAGCCTGACCGGCCACCTCGCCAGCGGCAGCCAGATCTTCCTGGCCTGGCAGAAATGGCGACTGGCCGCCTGCCTGTTGGTGTTGCCGCCGGATGATGGCTGCGCCGAGGTCAAGCGCGTCTGCACCCACCCGGAACTGCAAGGCCTCGGCCTGGGTTCCGCCCTGCTCCACCATGCCGAAGCGCAGCTGCGGCAACAAGGCGTGCAACGGATACGGCTGGCAACCCGCCGCCGCCTGCCGGGCAATCTGGCGTTCTATCAGCGCCTTGGTTATCAGGAGATCGCGCGCCAGCCTTATGCCGCCGAGGTGGATGATGAGCGCGTGGTATTGAGCAAGCAATTAGCCGCCTGAAGCTGCTGATCCAGCCGGCCACTAATTTGAAGCAAAACTCTGTAAGTTTGTTTCATATCAAGCCATAAAAAATCAGAGTTAAATAATATACACCTGCTTCTTATGGCTTCTCCTTTGTTGTTTGCTTTGATGCCCCCGGGACCTCCCGGGGCTTTTTTTGCCTGCGCCCAAGCGCCTGCTTATAGTGGAAACACTTATCCACTTCGTCGAGGGGAGCGCCATGCGCCTGCCTTTGCTCGCCCTGCTCGCTTGCTGCTGCCAGCTGCTACCCGCCCGGGCGGACCAGCCCCCGCCGGAACTCTACGCGCTGACCGAAAACCTGCCGCCGCTGAGCTATCAGCAAGATGGAGACTACAAGGGCTTCTCCAATGAGTTGCTGCTGATGATGCTGCACGAAAGCGGCCTGCACGCCACCATTGAGATCAAGCCGTGGAGCCGCGCGCTGCGCGAGGCGCAACAAGTGCCGAATACCGTGCTGTACCTGACGGTGCGCACGCCGGAGCGCGAAGACTTGTTCAAATGGGTGGGACCGGCGCTGCCCTTGCCGATCGAACTGTTCCGACTGGGCGGCCCCAAGGCGTTGCCGTACACCTCGATAGAGGACGCGCGGCGCGCGCGGGTGGCGGTAGCGCGCGACACCCCGGGGCAAAAGATGATGGAAGACCGGGGATTTTCAGAAAACCAGAACCTGGTGCTGACCAACGACGAAGGGCAGTCGGCCAAGCTGCTGTACGCGCACCGGGTGCCGTACACGGTTGGGGTGGCGCTGTTCCAGCGCTACGCCGCGCGCCAGCAGGGCCAGGACCCGGAGCGGCTGGATTCGGTGCAGGTGCTGGATGACAGCACGCAGTTCTATTTCGCGCTGCAAAAGGATAGCAAGCCGGAATACGTCGCGCGCCTGCAAGCGGCATTGGACAAGATCAAACAGGATGGCCGCTACGCCTCTCTGCTGAAGCGCTACACCCACCCCTGAATCGGCTTATAACACCAGCTTGCCGCCCACCAGCGCCAGCATCACCGCCAGCGCCGGCCGCAGCCAATGGTCCGCCAGCTTGCCGGTCAGCTTGCTGCCCAACCAGATGCCGGGCAGCGAGCCGCTGAGCAGCTTCAGCAGCAGCAGCCAATCCAGATGCCCCATGCTGGCGTGGCCCAGGCCGGCCACCAGCGTCAGCGGCACCGCATGGGCGATTTCCGTCCCCACCAGGCGCGAAGTGGACAGCGCAGGATACAGCATGAACAGCGCCAGCGTGCCCAAGGCGCCGGCGCCGATGGAGCTCAGCGTCACCAGCACCCCCAGCACCGCCCCCACCAGCGCGGTGGGCCACCAGCGCTCGCCCACGCCGAGCTTGGCCACATGCCGCCCACCCACCTTCATCAGCCATGGCTTGCCCAATATGGCCGCCGCAGTCAGCAGCAAGGCCAGGCCGAGCACAAAACGGAATATTTCGTCCATGATGCGCGGCGAAACATGCAGCCAGGACAGCAGGCCCAGCGTCGACAGCGCCGCCGGCACGCTGCCCAGCGCCAGCTGCAGCGTGATGCGCCAGTCGATATGGCGCTGCCTATGATGCACCACCACCCCGCCGGCCTTGGTCAGCGCGGCGTACAACAGGTCGGTGCCGACGGCCGTGGCCGGCGAAATGCCGAACCACAACAGGATGGGCGTCATCAGCGAGCCGCCGCCCACGCCGGTCAGCCCGACGATAAAGCCAACCGCCAGCCCCGCCACCGTGTATCCCAGATCCATAGCCGTCCTCATTTATCCTGCAATAATCAGCTGATGCTACGCGGTTTGCTTATAACAATTTAGATCATTTCGATACAACAATATATTTATAAAACATATACCTAGCTTACCCTGCAAGTTTCATCGCGGCATCACGGCGCCGTAACAACAGTTGGCTAAGTTTTAATCGAAACAAAATGACATGGAACGCCACAACCGCCGCCTGATTTACACCCAAGGCCTTTACAAACCGAACAAATCGCGTCAACTTGATACAGTCAGGGCGCAGCCCGCCCAGCTTGCCGGCCACGTCCGCGCCAGCCGTGAGGATCGCCCTGAGAAGTCCACGTTTCGAGATCGAAAGGTGCAGGATGATTTCTCGTATCCCCCTGAGCGTTCGTAGAAAACAGGCCCGAGACCAGCATGAAAGCTTCCTCTATGCCGTGGCCAAGCCACAGCTGAGCGACGAGGAAAGGTCGCGCCAGCAGAAGGTGCGGCAACGGGCCCACGACCGCGACGACGCCCGCTTCCTAGCCGACCGTTGCGACGATCTGTTCTGAAACCTTGATGGGGCCGCACGGCCCCGCCCACCTGCCGCCGCCCACGATGGCGGCGCGCCTCATGTATTTTTCTTTACACCATCCCGTCCCCTTCTTGCACCCCGGAAATCACGTATCCGCCAAGCGCTGACTTGACGTTGCGCGCCGCTTTTCGCCTAAAAAAAATTCCAACAATACGACGACAGAGGAATTTTTTTTCTAAAAAATGGCCAATAAAGATAATTTTTATACTTTCTTTACACGAGGCTGCTCGCTTTTATCAGGTTTTTGACGCCGGTTTGATTACCTTCCACATCGCACATTACGCATGGAGATTTTCACTATGGATTGGCTTTATCTAGGCCTGGTCGCGCTGTTCTGCGCACTGACCTGGCTGCTGATCGCAGCCTGTGACCGACTGGGAGGCAAGCAATGACTGCCTGGTACCTGATCAGCGCCCTGCTGGCGCTTGGACTGTTCGTCTATCTGATCTACGCATTGGTCAAACCGGAGAATTTCTAATCATGACAACACCCGCCATGCTCCAACTGGGGCTGTTCCTGGCCGTGCTGGTCGCGCTGGCCTGGCCTCTGGGCGCGTATATGACGCGCATCATGCAGGGGGAAAACGTCGGTCCGGTACGCTTTTTCGCGCCGCTCGAACGCGGTTTCTATCGCCTCGCCGGCATCAAGCAGGATGAGGAAATGGGTTGGCGCGGCTATACCGTGGCCTTGATCCTGTTCAACGTGTTGGGCGCGCTGACACTCTACGCCTTGCAGCGTCTGCAAGGCGCGCTGCCGTTCAACCCGCAGGCGATGGCCGCCGTATCGCCGGATTCGTCGTTCAACACCGCCATCTCCTTCATCACCAATACCAACTGGCAAGGTTACGGCGGCGAAACCACGATGAGCTATCTGACCCAGATGCTGGGTCTGACCGTGCAGAACTTCCTGTCGGCCGCGACCGGCGCAGCCGTGGTGATCGCGCTGATCCGCGGCTTTGTCCGCCACAACAGCAGCAAGATCGGCAACTTCTGGGTGGACATCACCCGCCTGACCCTGTACATCCTGTTGCCGCTGGCCGTGGTGTTCGCGCTGGTCTTCACCCAGCAGGGCGTGATCCAGAACCTGTCCGCCTACAAGGACGTGCACACGCTGGAAGTGACCAAGTATCAGCAGCCCAAGGTTGACGCCAAGGGCAATCCGGTGACCGGCAAAGACGGCAAGCCGGTGATGGAAGACAAATCCACCCAGACGCAGACCCTGCCTATGGGCCCGGTGGCCTCGCAAGAAGCCATCAAGATGCTGGGCACCAACGGCGGCGGCTTCTTCAACGCCAACTCCGCCCATCCGTTTGAAAACCCGACTCCGTTCGCCAACTTCCTGCAGGACATCGCGATCTTCCTGATTCCGGCCGCGCTGTGCTTCCTGTTCGGACGCATGGTGGGCGACCGTCGCCAGGGCTGGGCCATCCTCGCCGCGATGACCATCATGTTCGCCACCGCCGTAGTGGTGGAAACCAGCGCCGAGCAAGCCGGCGTGCCGCAGTACAAGGCGCTGCACATCGACCAGCAAGCCAGCAGCCTGCAGTCCGGCGGCAATATGGAAGGCAAGGAAGCCCGCTTCGGCATCATCGACACCTCGCTGTTCGTCGCCGTGACCACTTCCGCCTCCTGCGGCGCGGTCAACGCGATGCATGACTCGCTGACGCCGATCGGCGGCATGGTGCCGATGTTCCTGATGCAGCTGGGCGAAGTGGTGTTCGGCGGCGTGGGTTCCGGCCTGTACGGCATGCTGATCTTCGCCATCCTGGCCGTGTTCATCGCCGGCCTGATGGTAGGCCGCACGCCGGAATACCTGGGCAAGAAGATCGAAACCTACGAGATGAAGATGACCGCGATCACCATTCTGGTGACCCCGACCCTGGTGCTGGCGCTGACCGCCATCGCCGTGAGCATGGCAGCGGGCAAGGCCGGCATCGCCAATCCGGGCGCGCACGGCTTCAGCGAAATCCTGTACGCCTTCACCTCCGCGGCCAACAACAACGGCAGCGCCTTCGCCGGCCTGTCCGTCAACACGCCGTTCTACAACATCGCCACCGGCATCGCCATGTTCTTTGGCCGCTTCTTCATGATCGTGCCCATCCTGGCCATCGCCGGTTCGCTGGCAGCCAAGAAGCGCCTGGCCGTCACCAGCGGCACCCTGCCGACCCATGGCCCGCTGTTCGTGGTGTTATTGATCGGCACCGTGCTGCTGGTAGGCGCATTGAACTATGTTCCGGCTCTGGCACTGGGCCCGGTAGTCGAGCATCTGCAAATGCTCGCCGTCCACTAAGCGCCAGTCAGTCAAGGAAACTCGAGATGAACGACAAGAATCATTCAAAGACCCTGGTAGCGGAACCTGCCGCTGCCGGCCACAAGAGCGCGAGCAAGGGCATGTTCGATCCGGCGCTGGTGAAACCCGCCATCGTCGACTCGTTCAAGAAGCTGTCGCCGCGCACCCAGTGGCGCAACCCGGTGATGTTCGTGGTGTACGTGGGCAGCATTCTGACCACCGCGCTGTGGCTGCAGTCGCTGGCCGGCCAGGGCGAGGCCTCCTCCGGCTTCATCCTGGGCATCGCTTTGTGGCTGTGGTTCACCGTGCTGTTCGCCAACTTCGCCGAAGCGCTGGCCGAAGGCCGCAGCAAAGCCCAAGCCGCCAGCCTGCGCTCCGCCAAGAAGAACGTGGTGGCCAAGAAGCTGGCCGGCGGCAACCACGGCGCCGCCAAGAGCATCGTGGACGGCACCAGCCTGCGCAAAGGCGACTACGTGCTGGTGGAAGCCGGCGACGTGATCCCGGTGGACGGCGAAGTGATCGAAGGCGTGGCCTCCGTTGACGAATCCGCCATCACGGGCGAATCCGCGCCGGTGATCCGCGAATCCGGCGGCGACTTCTCCTCCGTCACCGGCGGCACGCGCGTGCTGTCCGACTGGATCGTGGTGAAGATCACCGTCAACCCGGGCGAAACCTTCCTCGACCGCATGATCGCCATGGTGGAAGGCGCCAAGCGCCAGAAGACGCCGAACGAGATCGCGCTGACCATTCTGCTGGTGGCCTTGACCATCGTGTTCCTGATCGTGACCGTCACCCTGCTGCCGTTCTCCTTGTTCAGCGTGGACGCGGTCAAGGCCGGCTCGCCGATCAGCATCACCACCCTGGTGGCGCTCTTGGTCTGCCTGATTCCGACCACCATCGGCGGCCTGCTGTCCGCCATCGGCGTGGCCGGCATGAGCCGCATGATGGGCGCCAACGTGATCGCCACCTCCGGCCGCGCGGTGGAAGCCGCCGGCGACGTGGACGTGCTGCTCTTGGACAAGACCGGCACCATCACCCTGGGCAACCGTCAGGCTTCCGCCTTCATCCCGGCGCCGGGCGTCAGCGAGAAAGACCTGGCCGACGCCGCGCAGCTGGCCTCGCTGGCCGACGAAACGCCGGAAGGCCGCTCCATCGTGGTGCTGGCCAAGCAGAAGTTCAATCTGCGCGAGCGCCAACTGGCCAGCCATGAAGCCAGCTTCATCGCCTTCAGCGCGCAAACCCGGATGTCCGGCATCGACTATGATGGCCGCCAGATCCGCAAGGGCGCCATCGACGCCATCCGCCGCCACATCGCCGAGCAAGGCGGCCAGTTCCCGGACGCGCTGTCCAAGAGCGCCGACGAAGTGGCCCGCCGCGGCTCCACCCCGCTGTTGGTGGCCGAAGGCAACCGCGCGCTGGGCGTGATCGAGCTGAAGGACATCGTCAAGGGCGGCATCAAGGAACGTTTCGCCGAACTGCGCCAGATGGGCATCAAGACGGTGATGATCACCGGCGACAACCCGCTGACCGCCGCCGCCATCGCGGCAGAGGCCGGCGTGGACGACTTCCTGGCCGAAGCCACGCCGGAAGCCAAGCTGAAGCTGATCCGCAGCCATCAGGCCGAAGGCAAGCTGGTGGCGATGACCGGCGACGGCACCAACGACGCTCCCGCCCTGGCCCAGGCTGACGTGGCCGTTGCCATGAACACCGGCACTCAGGCGGCCAAGGAAGCCGGCAATATGGTGGACCTGGACTCGAACCCGACCAAGCTGATCGAGATTGTGGAAATCGGCAAGCAGATGCTGATGACCCGTGGTTCCTTGACCACCTTCTCCATCGCCAACGACGTGGCGAAGTATTTCGCCATCATCCCGGCGGCGTTCGCCAGCACCTATCCGCAGCTGAACGCGCTGAACGTGATGGGCCTGAACAGCCCGGCCTCGGCCATCATGTCCGCGGTGATCTTCAACGCCATCATCATCGTGTTCCTGATCCCGCTGGCGCTGAAGGGCGTGAAGTACCACGCCAAGAGCGCGGCCGAACTGCTGCGCAGCAATTTGCTGGTCTACGGCCTGGGCGGCCTGCTGGTGCCCTTCGTCGGCATCAAGATCATCGACATGCTGCTGGGCGCGCTGGGTCTGGTGTAACAGGCAATCTAAGGTTCCCGGACCCGGTCCGGGGCATCACCCCGGCGTGCCGGGAACCGGGCGCGTGCCAGCCCGCCGCCGCCAAGATGGCGGCGGGCGCCGCGCCAAGAGAATGGAAAGGATTATTGTGAAAATCATTCGTCCCCTGCTGGTGATCTTCGGCGGCTTGTCGCTGCTCACCGGCCTGGCCTACCCGCTGGTCACCACCGGCATCGCCCAGGCGGTGTTTCCGGCGCAGGCCAACGGCAGCCTGATCGAAAAAGACGGCAAGGTCGTGGGCTCGCGCCTGATCGGCCAGAACTTCAGCGGCGAGCAGTACTTCTGGGGCCGTCCGTCGGCCACCAGCCCGATGCCGTACAACGCCGGCAGCTCCGGCGGCTCCAACCTGGGCCCGACCAACAAGGCCCTGCTGGACGCGGTGAAAGGCAATGTGGACAACATCCGCAAGGCGCACCCGACCCAGACCGGCCCGGTGCCGGTGGACCTGGTCACCGCTTCCGGCAGCGGCCTGGACCCGGAAATTTCCCTCGCCTCGGCTTACTATCAGGTTGACCGCGTGGCCGCCGCGCGTAAACTGCCGGCAACGGCCGTGCGCAAGCTGGTCGATGACCATGCCATAGGCGAGACCTTCGGCCTGCTGGGCGAGCCGCGCGTCAATGTGCTGGAGCTGAACCTGGCGCTGGATCAGTTTGCCCGCAAAGCCTGAGCCGTCCGGTTCTTTTAGCCACGGAAACACACGGAAGGACACGAAAGGGTTACCCAAGGCGGCTCGCCTGGCCATTTCGTGTCGTTTCGTGGATTTCGTGGCTCATTTCCGCGTGATTCCGTGTGTTTCTGTGGCTGAACAAGCTGAACAATAGGATGCCTCATGTCTGATATCCGTCCTGATCCCGATGCGCTGCTGGATGAACTCAAACGCGAGGAGGAGCAGGCTAATCGCGGCCGGCTGAAAATCTTCTTCGGCTCCTGCGCCGGCGTCGGCAAGACCTTCGCCATGCTGGCCGCCGCGCGCATCAAGCAGCAGGAAGGGGTCAAGGTGCTGGTCGGCGTGGTGGAAACCCACGGCCGCAAGGAAACCGCGGCGCAACTGGACGGGCTGGAAGTGCTGCCGCCCAGCCAGATCGAGTACAAGGGCCGCACGCTGTCGGAATTCGACATCGACCAGGCACTGGAACGCCAGCCGCAACTGATCCTGATCGACGAATTCGCCCACTCCAACGTGCCCGGATCGCGCCATCCCAAGCGCTGGCAGGACGTGGAGGAACTGCTCGCCGCGGGCATCGACGTCTACACCACTCTCAATGTGCAGCACCTGGAGAGCCTTAACGATGTTGTCGGCCAGATCACCGGCATCATCGTCAGGGAAACGCTGCCGGACCATGTGTTCGACATGGCCGACGAAGTCTCGCTGGTGGACTTGCCGCCGGACGAGCTGCTGTCCCGCCTCGCCGCCGGCAAAGTTTACCTGCCGCACCAGGCCGAGCGCGCGGTCAAGAACTTCTTCCGCAAGGGCAATCTGCTGGCGCTGCGCGAGCTGGCGCTGCGCCGCACCGCCGACCGCGTGGACGCGCAGATGCGCGCCTACCGCGCCGATCAATCCATCGCACCGGTCTGGCATGCCCGCGAGCGGCTGCTGGTCTGCGTCGGCCCCGGGCCGGGCACCGAGAAGCTGATCCGCAGCACCAAGCGACTGGCCGCCAACCTGGACGCCGACTGGATCGCGGTCTACGTGGAAACGCCCAATCTGCAGCGGCTGCCGGAAGAGCAGCGCGCGCGCATTCTCAAAGGCCTGAAGCTGGCGCAGGAACTGGGCGCCGAAACCACGGTGCTGGGCGGCAGCGAGCTGGCCGCCACCCTGCTGGCCTATGCCCGCACCCGCAATGTGTCCAAGCTGGTGGTGGGCAAATCGGTGCGCAATCCGCTGGTCCGACTGTGGCAAGGCTCGTTGGTGAACGAACTGACCCGGCTGTCCGGCGACGTCGACATCTATGTGGTGGCGCATGAGCTGGAGGACGAATCCAGCCGCCGCGGCAAACGCGTGCGCAGCCTGCTGTTCAGCGAGGACGACGAAGGCAAGGCCAGACGCGGCTATCTGGCGGCGTCCGCCATCTGCTTCGCCACCACCGCCGTCAATCATCTGCTGGTGCCCTATTTCGCCTTGTCCAACGTCATCATGGTGCACCTGCTGGCGGTGGTGCTGATCGCCACCCGCTACGGCCGCGGGCCGGGCGTGCTGGCGTCCTTCCTGTCGGTGGCGGCTTTCGATTTCTTCTTCGTGCCGCCGCGGCTGTCGTTCGCGGTATCGGATACCCAGTATCTGCTGACCTTCATCGTGATGCTGGTGGTGGCCTTGATCATCAGCCAGCTGACGGCGCGCTTCCGCTTCGAGGCCACCATCGCCACCTACCGCGAACGCCGCACCCGCGCGCTGTACGACCTGGGCCGCGAGCTGGCCGGCGCGCTGACCGCCTCGCAGATCATCGAAACCGCCGTCGGCCGGCTGGAGCCGCTGTTCCGCGCCAAAGTGATGCTGTTCATCCCGAACAGCGAGGACCAGCTGCGCCCCGCCACCGATTACGGCAGCGCCGCCGATACCGGCGTGGCGCAATGGGTATTCGACAACCTGCAGCCGGCCGGCCTCGGCACCAATACCCTGCCGTCCAATCCCGCGCTGTATGTGCCGCTGAAGGCGCCGATGCGCACCCGCGGCGTCATCGCCTTGCTGCCGGAGGAAACCATCCACGCCTTCCTGCCGGAGCAGCAGCGGCTGCTGGAAACCTGCGCCGCCCAGATCGCCCTGGCGCTGGAACGGGTGCACTACGTTGAGGTGGCTCAAGACGCCATCGTGGCGATGGAGTCCGAGCGGCTGCGCAACAGCGTGCTATCCGTGGTGTCGCACGATCTGCGCACCCCGCTGACCACCATGCTGGGCCTGGCCAATATGCTGAATTCGCCGAACCTGCCGCCGGAACAGCAGGCAGACATCTCGCAGTCCATCCAGGATGAGGCGATGCGAATGAACAAGCTGGTGACCAACCTGCTGGACATGGCCAAGCTGCAGTCCGGCGTCAAGCTGAACAAGGAATGGCAGCTGCTGGACGAAGTGGTCGGCAGCGCCGTGCGCGCCTGCGAGCACACCCTGCGCAACCATAAGCTGGAGCTGCAACTGGGCAACGATCTGCCGGTGCTGGAGTACGACGCGGTGCTGATCGAACGCGTGCTGGTCAATCTGCTGGAAAACGCCGGCAAGTACACGCCGGCCGGCTCGCATATTCAATTGGCCGCCCGGCATGAGGGCGACAAGATACGCATCTCGGTCAGCGACGACGGCCCTGGCCTACCGGCCAATATGGAACATAAAGCCTTCGACAAATTCTCGCGCGGCACGCCGGAGTCCACCACGCCGGGCGTCGGCCTGGGCCTCGCCATCTGCCGCGCCATCATCGAAAACCACGGCGGCACCATTGACGCAGGCAACCTCCATCCGCACGGCGCCCGCTTCTCCTTTACCCTGCCGGCTGGCACGCCGCCCGCGCTGCCGCCGGAAGACGCCTGAACCCACAAGAGCGACAAGACATGAACGACGCACCTATTTCCGTAGTGATCATTGAGGATGAAAAGCCGATACGACGTTTCCTGTCCTCGGCGCTGGAAGAAGAAAATCTCACCGTCTACGAGGCGGAAACCGGCAAGCAGGGCCAGATCGAAGTAGCCACCCGCAAGCCCGACATGGTGATCCTGGACCTGGGCCTGCCGGACATGAACGGCATAGACGTCATCAAGAGCCTGCGCGAATGGACCGACATCCCGGTTCTGGTATTGTCCGCGCGAACCCAGGAAACGGAAAAAGTGGCCGCGCTGGACGCAGGCGCCGACGATTACCTGACCAAGCCGTTCGGCGTGGCCGAGTGCCTAGCGCGCATCCGCGTGCTGCTGCGCCGCCGCATTCAGGGCAGCGCCGCGCCGCAGCAGAACTTCCAGTTCGGCGACATCAAGATAGACCTGGTCAACCGGCTGGTGCACAAGGGCGAAGCGCCGGTGCACCTGACGCCGATCGAATACCGTCTGCTATCCACACTGATCCGCAACGCCGGCAAGGTGATCACCCATCGCGAGCTGCTGTTGGCGGTGTGGGGGCCATCGTTCTCCGAACACAATCAGTACCTGCGCGTCTACATGGGCCATTTGCGGCAAAAACTGGAAGACAACCCGGCCATGCCGCGCCACATCGTCACCGAAACCGGCGTCGGTTACCGGCTGGTGGAAAACGCTCCCGATCCGGCCGTTTGAAAACCAAACGCATGGCCTTGACAGCGTAGAACCATGGGCATAATCTAACCGACATGCGCCGATTTGACACAGCTTGCGGGCGCTTAACAAATGCCAGCTAAAGCGTATCCGGATCAACCCGCTTGCGCTTACTCGGCCAGCGGGTTTTTTCTTGGCTGAGCAACTGGCATCGTTCTCCCGCAAACCGTCCCGATCGGCTCGGGCGCCGAGTTAATGACAACTTGCAGGGCGCCTAAAAATCCTGCTAAAGCGTCGCCGGCGGACTCAAGCCCGGCACGCACAGCGCGACCGAACTTGGGAGAGCCAAACATGTACGACTGCCTGCAAGACAGCTATACCGATTTCTCTTTTGCGATTTTTGATGCCGTGGGAAGACCTCGCCCCCTGTGTGGCAGCCTGAGCGCCACCCCCCTGCCGTCCGGCGACGGCCATGCGCTGCATGAGCTGGCCGCCTTCGCCCGCGATCAAGGCTATGACGTGGAACACCGCGATCAACAACTGACCGTATGCGACATCAGCCTGGCCGATGCGCTGGCGATCAATGCCCGCTACGGCGACACGCTGATCATCAGCTGCGACCTGCGCCGCGATCCGCCGGTGAGGATTTGAGCCGACGCGACAGCATGCGGCCCGCGCGGCTATAATTGGCGTTTTCCGCCGAAAATCCCGCCCAAGCCCATGCTGTTTGAACTCAATCGCGCCCCGCGCCACGAAATCATGGCCGAGGCGCGTCAGATCGCGCGCCTCGCGCTGCCGATGATGATCGCCCAGATCGCCCAGGTGGCGACCGGCTTCGTCGACACCGTGATGGCCGGCCGCGTCGGCACCGACGATCTGGCCGCCGTCTCGCTGGGCGCCAGCGTGTTCATCACCGTCTATGTGACGCTGATGGGGGTAGTCGCGGCGCTCAATCCCATCCTGTCCCACCACCTGGGCTCCGGCCAGAGGCGCGAATTCGGCCGCGATGCCGCGCAAGGACTGTGGTTCGGCCTGCTATTGGGCACGCTGGGCGCGCTGTTGATGCTGCTGCTGGAAGCCCCGCTGCGCCATGTGCTGGACTTGCCGCCGCAAGTGATAGACAAAGTGATGCTGTTCATCACCGGCGCCGCCATCGGCATGCCGGCCGCGATGGCGCACCGCGCGCTGCACGCCTACGCCTCCAGCCTGGGCCATCCCAAGCCCATCATGGTGGTCAGCCTGCTGGCGCTGGCGCTGAACATACCGCTGAACTACATCCTGATCCACGGCCTGTTCGGCCTGCCCAAGATGGGCGGCGCCGGCTGCGGCTGGGCCACCGGCATCGTGTTCTGGTTCAACTGCCTGGCGCTGCTGGCCTATGTCAGCTGGCACAAGGCCTTCCGCGACAACCGGGTGCTGGCGTCCTTGTCCGCGCCCGACTGGCGCCGCTTCGCCGCCTTTCTCAAGCTGGGCACGCCCATCGGCCTATCCTTCTTTGTTGAAGTCAGCCTGTTCTCTTTCATCGCGCTATTGATCGCCGAGCTGGGAACCGTGGTGGTGGCCACCCATCAATCGGTGCTGAACTTCTCCAGCCTGATCTACATGCTGCCGCAAAGCGTGGCCACCGCGCTGTCGGTGCGCGTCGGCCACCACGCCGGCGCCGGCGATTACAAAGCCGCCCGCTTCATTTCCGGCGTCGGCCTGGCCATGGGGCTGGCCATGGCCGGCGCCGCCATGATTCTGGTGCTGCTGCTGCGCGAACCCATCATGCGCATGTACAGCCAAGACCCGCGCGTCATCGCCATGGGCACGTCGCTGTTGCTGTTTGCCGCCGTCTACCAGTTGACCGACGCCGCCCAGACCATCGCCTCCGGCGCGCTGCGCGGCTACAAACTGACCGCCATCCCGATGGCCATTCACATTACCTCGTTCTGGATCGCCGGCCTGGGGCTGGGCATCCTGCTCGGACTGACCGACTGGATCGTGCCGCGGATGGGCATCTACGGTTTCTGGACCGCGTTGGTGATCAGCCTGACGCTGGCCGGTATGCTGCTCACTTATTATCTGGCCCGCGCCAGCCGCCAACGGCTGCGCCGCGACCAAGGAATCATGCTATGACCCTGCAGTTTCAAGCAGACGTCGATCTGCGTCCGTACAACACCTTTGGCCTGGCGGCGCGCGCCGCGCATTTCTGCCGGCTGGACGATCTGGCCGACCTGCCCGCCCTGCTGGCCCATGCGCTGTACCGCCAGGGTCCGGCGCTGTGGCTGGGCGGCGGCAGCAATCTGCTGCTGACGCGAGATTATCCGGGCCTGGTGATCAAAGTGGCGCTGACCGGCATCCGCCTGTTGCGCGAAGACGGCGACCACGTGATCGTCGAGGCCGCGGCCGGCGAAAACTGGCACGATTTTGTGCTGCATACCCTGGCGCAAGGCTGGTACGGCCTGGAAAACCTCAGTCTGATTCCCGGCACCGTGGGCGCCAGCCCGGTGCAGAACATCGGCGCTTACGGCGTGGAGGTGAAGGACCACCTGCATGAAGTCGTCTGCGCCCAATTGGACCGCGACGGCGCGCCGCTGGTGCTGTCCAATGCCGACTGCCGTTTCGGCTACCGCGACAGCGTGTTCAAACACGAGGCCGCCGGCCGGCTGCTGGTGACCGCCGTGCGCTTCAAGCTGTCGCGCCATGCCAGCTTGCGCACTGGCTACGGCGATATCGCCCGGCAGCTGGCTGCCGATGGCATCACGGCACCGACCCCGAGCGACGTCAGCCGCGCGGTCATCGCCATCCGCCAGAGCAAGCTGCCGGACCCTGCCGTGCTGGGCAATGCCGGCAGTTTCTTCAAGAACCCGGTGGTATCGGCCGCGCTGGCCGGCAAGCTCCTTGCCAGCCACCCGCAGCTGCCGCACTACCCCGCAGCCGACGGCCGGGTCAAGCTGGCCGCCGGCTGGCTGATCGACCAATGCGGCTTGAAGGGCTACCGCGACGGCGACGCCGGCGTGCACGCCAAGCAGGCGCTGGTGCTGGTCAACTACGGGGAGGCAAGCGGCGCGCAGCTGCACGCGCTCGCCCGCAAGGTTCAGGAAGCCGTGCGGGAGCGATTCGGCGTGGCGCTGGAGCCGGAACCGCTGATTTTGTAGTTTTTTTGCGGGAACCGATCCTGCGAAAGCCACTCTAGGGGCTGTTGACGTTTGGTGAGTGGATCGCGTTTGCGCCGATTTGGGCCGGAAGCAAGGCGCGCAGTCCGACG